>NZ_CP159289.1:6911052-7284078 GCF_040448675.1 Dyadobacter sp. 676
TGATGTGCATTCGGGACGCAGGCCAGGAAGCCCGCCTGATGTGGAAAAACGATAGCCTGAACCATCTGGGACTACCCATGCAGACAAGCGGCCATCTCGCTTTTGCTACCGTGGCCGGCTCGCCCACCAAAGCGTACAAAGACCTCGTGGTAGTGGATAACCGTACCGGCAATGTCCTCGACCGCGTTCATTTCCCCGGCAAAACGCTCTTTACCGTCGGTACGACGATCGGTGCCGAGGGAAATGTGTATGTACCGGGCTTTGACGGGACGCTATTCGCATTCAGGCCAGCCGAATAATATGTAAAACACCTTTTAGTCAGAAAAATAAATCACATGAAAACCATTCAGATAATACTCTTATTACTGTGCGTCGTTTCGACCACCACAAATTGCCAGAACACCTCCCCTGATCCCGGTAAAGCGCAGGTGCCGGGCCAGCCGACATCGGGCTACGGGGGGAGCAGCTATCGGCATGCCGAGGTAATCAGGAAAAACTACGACGACGGCCCTACCGGCTATTGGCTGTACCTGCCGGCATCGCCCGCACCAGCTTCCGCACCGGTGGTGGTGTTTAACCATGGCTATGGAGGCTGGAACCCGGCCAACTACGGGGCCTGGATCAGGCACTTGGTACGGCAGGGCAATATCGTGATCTATCCGCGGTATCAGGAAGGGCCGCGTACCAAACCGACCGAATTCACGCCCAATGCGGCGGCCGGCGTCAGGCGCGCTTTGCAGCTTCTGGAAACCGGCGAGTTCGAAATCCGGCCGGAAACCGATAAGCTGGTGATCATCGGGCATTCCTATGGCGGCGTGGTAACGGCGAACCTCGCGCTAAATGCGGGCGAACTGCGCATTCCCAAGCCCAAAGCTATTTTTTTGGCTGCCGCCGGTGTGGGCCCTGTCCCTTCGGGTCAGGCAAAGTCGTACGCGGGCCTTCCAGAGTCATTGAAAATGCTGATGATCATCGAAAAGGAAGACACCATCGTCGATAGTGTGTTCATGAAAAAGGTATATGCCGAATCGAAAGCTATTCCGCTCGCTCACAAAGCCATGCTGATGCATTATCCCGACGGCTACGGGCTGGATTCCATCACCGCCGAACACAATGAGCCGACCTGCATCGATCCCGATTTCGACAGCAAGGACGGTAAGCTGGCCGCATCCACGAAAGTAGACGCGACCGACTATTACTGTTACTGGCGCCTGGCCGATGCGCTGATCGATTGCAGCCGGAACAACAAAGGCTGCTCCACCGCCTTCACCGACGTGCGGGAGCAGACATTTATGGGCCAGTGGAGCGACGGGGTCGAGATCAAAAGACTGGGCGGCCGGTAGACCGCCATAGTCTGCATTCAGCAATTATTTCACCTTATTGTCGATAGGCGGAATTGTTTTTAAATACGCATAGATGGCCGAAGTCTCCGCAGCCGTCAGCTCCGGATACAACGGCATGGGATAGCTGACTACCGAATTGTCCTTTGAAATACCCTCCGTAACCGCGCGCCTGAACTCGGCTTCCGTCCAGTTCAGCATGCCGGTTGCATGCGGGGTAAGATTAGGGGTTCTGATTTTCTTTCCGGCGGCGTCGCGCAGCTTGTTTCCCCCGCCCATGAATCCTTTCGAGCGCTCGGGAGTCTGCACATCGAGAGACGTAAAGCTTTTGGAATGACAATGAAAACAGGCCAGATTGTCGACCAGGTATTTCCCCAGCAATACCGGGTCATTCTTAGGCTTTTGAATGCTGTCACCACGGTATTTCCCTCCTTTCGTGAAGCTTAAACCCAGCCGGCCGATCGGCGAGTACATGGTTTTGCCGGGGTTCCTTTCCGATGGTCTTACCGCGGGATCGCCGGATTTCAGATAGGCGACGATCGCATCCAGGTCCTCGTCGGCCATATTCGGCCGGTGCATGTACGGCATTAGCCGCCCGGTCCTGCCAATGCCGGTCCGTACCAGATAGGCCAGCTCCCCGGGTGTGTATTTACCCGCCCCCAGCCCGGGATGTTGCGTGATGTTGGCCGCGTAAATCTTTCCCAAAAACTTCGGGGAATCCTCGAGCTGTTTTCCGCTGAAATCTTTCGTCTCGAAATTGTAATGGCACGAGCCGCAAACGAGCATCGTCAGCCGCTTCCCTTCGCCGACATCCGCGGACGCCGTTTTGTAATCGATCTTTTCCGTCTTGTAGTGAATCCTGCATCCGGTGGCCAGCACGGTAACCACCGCCAGAAGTGTACCAATTTTCAAATCCATGTCGCTATATCGTTGTGTTTGAAGCACAAATCTAGCGGGCACCGGGCCTGAGCGGCGTCATTTCAACACCGTTATCGACCGCCTTATCCGCCACTTTGCCCGGTATCTCTCCCGGCACAATGAACAGGGCGGAATGGTCGTTCAAACAGGCATTTCGGCGGATCAATCCCACGCCTGACCTCGTCATCCCCGGTAATTTTGGAGCGCAGAATCCGACAATCGAAATGCATTTTCAACCAACATTTAAAAGATGATCCGCGACAAACACCGTTCGGCAGTGCTTAACATACCTGTGATGGCCGGCATACTCTACGCCTGGGCCCAGACTGTGGTTACCGGCGCATTGCTCTTTGACACCTTTGTGCTGTACCCCAATATCTTCGCCGATGTTCCCCAATCGCTTTCCGCTTCCACACAGTTTCTGAGTCGCGCAAGCCCGGGCAGCTTTTTTCCCGGCCTGGGCGCATTCACGCTGGCGACCGGTTTGGTTACGCTGTGGGCCTGGCGGCGAAATCGGGGCGTGTTGGCGTACTTTGCCGCCGGTTTTTTACTCATGGCCACTTTTGATTTCGTCGCCTCGGCGCTGTATTTCTGGCCCCGCAATACCCTTATGTTTACCGAGGGCCTGAAAGTACATTCCGCCGAAAAGCTCCTGGAAGTGTCCCGCCAGTTCCGTTCCGCACATTGGATCCGCGTGGTGGCAAGCGTGACGGCCAGCTTTTGCGCAATGCTTGGTCTGGTCACAGCTGCGCGGCAATCAGCTCAAAACCAATGAGCAGGTTACCGGTTTTCGACCCAGGCCAGGAACGCAGTGGATTTGGCTTTGCTTACGATCACCGGCTCGCTCGGCACGCCGTCCAGCCTGACCAGCAATTTACGGTCGTCATAATGCTCGATGCGATGAATGGCCTCGAAGGCAAGCAGCGTTTGCCTGTTGGCGCGGTAAAACCGGTGCGGATCGACCTGCGCCTCGATGGCGTCCAGGGGCTTGCAGAGCTGAAACTTCCGCCCATCGCGGACGAAAATCTCCGTTGTGTCGTGAGTGACCTTGAACAGCAGAATGTTTTCGGTTGCGACGGGAATCAGCTGGTTCCGGAAGTGGATCAGGAAGCTTGTTTTAAAATTCCGGAGCCCGGATTGGAAAGTGGTGAGCAGCTTCTCTACCATTTCCCTGCCGTACTTTGGCGCAAACAGCTGCCCAATGGATTCGAGCTTTTGAAGGCTCGCCTCAAAGAGGTCTTCGTTGATCGGTTTGAGAATATAGTCGATTCCATTGCTTTGAAATGCCCGGATAGCATACTCATCGTAGGCCGTGCAGAAGATGACCGGGCAGGTCAGCTCAACTTTTTGAAATATCTCGAATGCAAGACCGTCGCCGAGCTGGATGTCGGATATCACCAGCTCCGGATGCGGGTTGTGCAGGAGCCATTCCACGCTGCTTTCGATGCTGTCGAGCACGGCAAGGACCTGGTGCCCGGGGCGAAGGGTTTTAATGCAGTTCTGAATGTCCCACGCGGTATGCACCTCGTCTTCGATGATCACAATGGTCATAATTAATCGGCAATTGGTAACGAAACTTTAAACAAACTATCATTTTTCTCGACAATGATACCTTTCCCTTTCAGAATCCCGAAGCGGTTATTGACATTGCTCAATCCGACGCCCGATGTTTCATGCGCCTTTTTAAATTGCAGGTTGTTCTCGACGATCAGCAATCCGGCCTCTTCATAAATGCGTACTTTCAAAGGCCTTTTCCGGGAAAAGATATTGTGCTTTACGACGTTTTCGATCAGGATCTGGAGTGTGTTCGGCGGGAGCGTAGCGCCCAGGATAGACGGCGGAAGCTGAATATCGACCGCAAATGCATCACCATACCGGATTTGAAGCAGGCCTACATAGGATTCCAAAAACCGGATTTCTTCGTTCAAAGTAACCTCGGCCTTTCCGTTGTAAACAAGCATGTACCGGTAAATCGAAGCCAGTTCGTCGATGAATTTCAACGACTGCACCTGGTCCTGCTTGACGAGCGATTTAAGGGTAGTAAGCGAATTGAACAGGAAATGCGGGTTTAGCTGTTGTTTTAACGATTCATGCAGGGCGATCAGGTTTTCCCGCTTCAGGGTTTCGAGCTCCAATTCCACCCGGCGGCTTTTGGCGGACAGATCGTAAAAATATTTGATCAAAATGGTCAGACCGTTTAGCAGGCTGATCCTTAATATCAGGTAGAACCAGGCTTTCCGGGAATATATTAGGTCTCCTTTTACCTGCGAGAGCAGCAACCGGGATTCGTCGGCGAAACCGATGCCCACGAAAACAATAACCGCGAGCAGTGTGGAAAGCAAAATCCGTCGTAGCAGTTTACCGGTTTCTTTTTTGTTATTCCAAAGGCAGGAGAAGTCGACAAGGGCAAAGTTGATCACCCAGAAAGCAAAAATGCAGCAAAATGAAAACAGGAAACGGAACAACGCCTCCCTGCCCGTGGACACCGAAAACACGAAAATACCGGGCAGCACGGCCGCCAGCAGCGCGCCCGTTTTCAGTTGATATTTATTTACGAGTTCTGACATCACCAATTACTGACAAACCGGATATTACTACATGGAAAATGCAACGAACGATGCCAAACCGGCACTTCCGCAGGACCCTACCGCCTTGCATCTTCATTTTATCGAACTGATATTCAACGCTGCATCCTCCCAAGGTATAAAATTATGGCTGGAAAGTGGCTGGGCCATCGATGCCCGCCTCGGCCGAATCACCCGCGAACACGACGACATCGACATCGCCTACCCACAGGAGCATCACGACGCGTACGTGAAGCTGCTCACCGATCTGTGCTTCTCCGAATTCGAGCAACTCGATTACGGCTTTTTAATGAGGCAAAACGGCGTTCTGATCGACTCCGAGCCATGTGTAAAGACAGGTGCGGCATATGAACTGCCCGGTTTTCCTGCCGGATCGTGCCCTGCCGAGCCGGAGGGTTGGTTGAACGGAAAGCCGATCCGTTGCATTAGCTGGCAAGCGATGCATTTCGAGTTTATGGGTTACGAGCAGGAAATTCCCAAAACTCACTGGCGACCGAAAGATCACGAAAGCCTCAGACTGATCGAGCTACACCTGAACGACGCCTGAAGACTATTTCTTGCGCGCGGCCCGGATCAGCTCAACCGCTTTGCGCTCCGGGTCATCGGAAACCACATCCGGAATAACCCCCTTTCCCTCCCAGTTGGTTTGGGTGACGGGATTGACCGGGCTCGCAACGGAAATAGACATTCTTAGCCCGGCCGGCAAGTCGAAATACTCGTTTCGGTTGGCGCCACCCGCGCTAGCCCGGCCCACGATAACGGCCTTTTTGAAAGCTTGCAAGGTATAGGCGAAATACTCCGCCGCGGAAGCCGTCTTCTGGTCGATCAGAACATAGAGCGGCGTTCCGGTCCGCAGCTTCCCGTAAATCAGGTCGGAGGTGAATGTGACCTGGCTTCCGCCGTTGGACGATTTGGTGGTCGATAATTCGATGGGTTCTCCCTCAAAGTAGTGATTAAGAATGTACTCCATAATACCCGGGTAACCGCCGCCGTTTCCGCGAAGGTCGACGATCAGATTATCCGAGTTCTCGACCAGCTTCATGGCCGCCACAGCGGTTTGCATCGATCTTTTCGGATGCATGAATTCGGTGATCCTGATATATGCAATGTCGTCATCGAGGATTTCCACGCGCGTGAATCCATAGTTGTATTTCTTTTCGGCTTTCTTCTCTATCTGCTCCCAATTCTGGTTATCCGCAACTGCCTTTTTGCCCTGCACGTACAAATGCCCGTCATTACTGATCTTTCGTAAGTCTTTGCTCAATTCCTCGCTTAGGGCGGCCTTATCGTTCAACCGTGCATACTTGCCCGACGCCGACAGCTTCCGAAAATCGCTGCTGATCCGGCCACCGGCGGCTTTGTCGACATAATGTGTCTCTATCAACTGAGCCACGGCGCTCACCACCGCATCGATATCGCTTGCGGTCATCTTACCCGGACCGCCTTCCGGTTGTTGGGTATTCATTTGGGCGTAGGCTACCGGCGCCAGAACGGCCCAGATCAGCATGAACAAAATGGATTTCATAGTCGGACCTTTCAGTGTAAAAATATTTGCCCGACAAAATTACGCCTACACCCACCTCAGCGCCTCACATTCATCCGCTATCCCGGCCGTTTCATCCGCCTGCTTGCCCGGTTCGGATTCTTTTAAGTGCGGGCCGCTCCAACCTTCCCCATCGCATATTTCTCCTATCGTTAATCTTTTCCTGCTCACTTCAGTAGCGTTTCAATTCCTTTTTACGACCTGGTTAAAAACAACTTAATCTGTTAGCAAAATGAAAACAAATCTTTCAAAGTGTCTCGCGTTCCTTTTTCTCGTCGTTTTGTCCGTTTCGTTTTCCTGTAACCGCGAAAACAACATTTCGCCTGATCCGGATGGCGGGCCGTTGGTGCAAACGAATGGCGCCGAGTATAGCAAACTGATGGCCGGGCGGGAAACCTTCGACGGTACGCCGTTTGAAATCACAAAAGTAACCCGGGAAGGCAACTCATTGAAGATCGACGTGACCGGCGGCGGCGGTATCGAAAACTACAAAATCGTTTGGGACGGCTCGCTGATGCTCTCCTACCCGATGCAGGCCCGGCTCGTGGTGGCATATAACACGCCCGACGGTGCCCAGGATACCGCGATGCACGACTACACGCTCGAAGTGGACCTGCAAAAGCTATTTGGAAACGCGGCCAATGCGTCCGAGGTCATCGTGCACGTAGCGAATGGTTCCAAAAAACAAGATAAGGTGGTTGATCCCAACGGAAGCACTTCCAATCCAAAGTAACACCGCGTCCTTTTCAATCACCTCATCCCTGTGGCCCCGGCGCGTCCGGGGCTTGCAACGTTATCTCTTATTGTGGAATGGCTATCTGATTGTACAACAAATGAAAAACATTGGATTGAGCGCTGCGCCAAGCGGGACCCCAAAGCGCAGCAATGGGTGTTCAGGCATTTTTTTGGTTTGGCAATGGGCATAAGCGTCCGGTACCTTCCCAGCCATGCTATCGCCCAGGAAGCCGTCAATGATTCCTTTCTCAAAATATTTGAACAATTGCCCCGGCAACTGGCGGGCCTGCATTCCTTTAAAGCATGGATGCGGGCGCTCGTCGTACGAACGGCCATCGACTATTTCAGGAAAGAACGAAAAAATTACCAGGCGACAAGCCTGGATGCCTGTCACGACAGCTACACTGCCGCGGACGAAGTCGCCGATGGCCAGTCGGTGGAAGAAATCCTGCGGCTCCTCGACAAGCTTCCGCCGGTGTGGAAGGTGGTTTTTAACCTGTACGAGGTGGAAGGTTACAGCCATGAAGAAATCGGAAAAATGTTGGATATCTCGACCTCGTCGTCGAGAGTATACCTCGCCAGGGCCAAGGAGTGCCTGCGAAAAATGATAACTATTCAAAACGGTAGCCACTAAAATGTCGGATCAGGAACCCGTAGGCAAACGAATGCTCGGTCGGCTTCGCGACCACACCGAACCCTATCAACCGGATGCCTGGGAGCATTTTGAGCTTTTTCGTGCCGGCAAAAGTCGCAAAAGGCGGATTGTGTTTTACTGGCTGGCCGCAGCGGCCTTGCTGGTGATCTTTGGAACGGCCTTGCTGACAAGCCGCATTATGGACCGGCGCACCCCGGCAAAACATTCCCTCGCGCAAAAGCAAACGAATGGCGGACACCGGAGTCGGACAAAAACCGCGCTGTCCGGTAGCTCGGCCGCGCCCTTACGTTCGGGGCCTGCAACAACGCGTCGACAGGCAATTAAGTCAAGGAAAATCCATTCAAAACGGAAAAACCGGGCAATTAACCCGCCAGCCCCACTGGTTGCGACGCGCGATCAACTGCCGGAATATCCACCTTCACCAACGGGTTACGAGCGGAGGCACGACAATTTCACTCCCGACCTACTGCCTCTGCGGCCGTTCAACTCTCCGGTCGTACGTTTTGGCAAGCCGCACATTCCCGCCCCGCAACGGCAAATGCATGTCACCCCGCAACCCGCCCGGGCAATTCGCTGGGGCGTTGCATTTTCCCGGCAATCGAACCGGGCTGCGCATACCAATCCGGAACTGAATTACGGCTTGGGCGGTGCAATGCTCGTGCCCTTGTCCGACAAAATCGCGTTGGTAACAGGCATTGCGGCAAGTAAGCAATCGTTGAATGTGGAAGAGCCGGCGCGCCTGACTGCCGCCGAAGGATTGGCACAGTTGCAGTACGTTCGTTATCAATGGGTTAACCTGGAAGTTCCTTTGCAGATCCAATACAAGTTAGGGGCTTTTAAAAACATCGGGTTCGCTGCCGCCGGAGGAATAACCCCGCAAACCAGCGTAGGACAAGCGGCCGATTACCACTACAAGACCCGGCGGACGATCGCAACTTTTACAGAAACGGCCGGAGGGCCGGTGCTCGTTTCCACTCAAACCATTGAAGAGCTAAGCTCGGTGACCAAGAATGACAAAAAAAGCACGTGGGCTTTCGGCAGCCCGCTCTACTTCGGGCTGGGAATCAGTTATCAGTGGCAGAAGACGGCTGTCGAAATAGAGCCCTACGTTAAATATCCGCTCGGCGCAAGCACGGCCGAACGACTGCAACTCACCACCGTAGGCATTCAATTGCGGTTGACTGGCCCGCTTGGGAAAGCGACCCGGGGAACGGAGAATTTCGTTAAATAGGTTCCGTCTATCCAATACAGCTCCAGATAACAGGGTATGAAATCCGCTGGCCGCTTCTTCAATCGGGCATGGAAAAACAGCGACCTGTGAATATCCTGAATTTGAACGAATCAACCGGGATGCTAAAAAAGACCTGGCAAACGCCACCGGCATTTCACCTTACATCGTGTGGCTAGGGCAAATAAAATAAAGAAATACCGGCAAGTATTTTGGCGAATAGGCTGTTGAATCGTACGTTTAGGCGAATTCGGCGAAATTAACTATCGATTGTCTGTAATCTAAACAATGAACAGCCTGTGAATCAAACCCAACAAAAAGAACAAAAATGGGGATTTTGGCTTCATCTGCTGAATTTTCTCAGCCTGGATTCAATTGCCCGATTAATAATACAAAAAATTCTGAACGTCGGCGAGATCCAATTCAGTCACCACCTGTTATCGTTTGTTATCGCACTTTCCTTAGCAATGATAATTTCATATGCAAGTCGGTATCGTGCCTGGCAATACAGAGTTTGGACGACCGGAGCGATTATTGCCATCTGGTTGCTGACACATATTCTGTATGCAGTAAGCTGATTTGATTCGTCCTATCCGCAACAAGGCCGACAAATCCCGATTTTTTTCCAATCCCACTAGGACTTTTGCAAGGCAAAATTGTCTCTCATATAAGGATCAGATATCTGACCCTTTGCTTTACCGGATTTTGAATCGGGCAAAATGGAGAAAAAGGAGGAAACGTACGGACATGCGCATTTTTTTTCGTCGGAAGAACAATCTGATGAAAATGATAAAGTACTCGACTCCGAACTGCTGATCCACAAGGCGTTTGAATACGATTTCAGCGCAGGGATTGAAACGCTTTTCAGATGGTATTACGGGCCGCTATGCAGTCACGCTGTGCGGTATGTCTCCTCCAAAGAGATCGCCGAGGATATCGTTTCGGATGTGTTTTGTAAACTGTATCTCGAAAAAACGGTCAGTCACATCAAAACGTCTTTCCGCGCCTACCTCTTCACGTGGGTACGGAACCGTGCATTCAATTATGTAAAAATGGAAATGGGCAGAAACGCATCCATCGAATACGCTTCGGCCCTGTCGATCCATCAAGGGGAACAACCCGACGATATTACTCAATTTGAAGACTTGTACCATGACATCGAGCAGGTAATCAACGCCATGCCGCAGCGACGGAGAAAAATATACGTAATGCACCGGATGGAAGGGAAAAAATATGCCGAAATCTCCGGCGAGCTCGATATTTCGGTCAAAACCGTCAAAGAACATATGTATCAGGCGACACAGCAAATCAGGGAATTTCTGAGAAAAAAGTGGTTCCCAGCCATGTCCGCCTTCCTAGCCAGTGTGGAAACGCTATGGAATCAAATATAACAAAGGAGGTTATTTTCAGCTATCTCGCGGGAAGCTGCACGGCTCTACAAAAAAGCCTGATTGACGACTGGGTAAAAGACGAGGTGAACAGGGAGTTGTTTTTCAGCTGGCTTTACGAATGGGAAAAGAAAAACGCACAGTATCAGGTCGACGTCGAAGCGGGACTCGATCGTCACCGTGCATGGGTAATGTCGCTGGGTGAGTCCGAAGCTGTTGCCGATTTTAAACCGCCGGTGGTCGGGCGCCTCTTCCCTCCCCGAATTGTCGCCGCCGCCTGCGGACTATTGATGACATTGCTCGCAGGCTGGCTCTCACAGGATGTGATCCGGTATAAAACCTACGAAACGGATTTCGGAGAGATCAGGAAAATTACGCTTTCCGACGGCAGTAAGGTGGTTGTCAACGCGAACTCCACACTTCGGGTGCCCAGGTTCGGCTTCGGCAACAGCAAGCGCGAGGTTCTACTAACCGGCGAAGCCAGCTTTGATGTGGTACACACCCAAAACCATACCCGGTTCGTCGTCAAAACCAACAAAAACATGAATGTTGAGGTGTTGGGCACCGAGTTCGACGTATATGCCAGATCGTCCGGCGCACGGGTGGTGCTCAATACCGGTAAAATCCAGTTGCATTACTCCGACGGACATAATGATCAAAAGCTGACGTTAAAGCCGGGAGACCTGGTAAGCATGGACCGGAAGGGAAAAATGACCATGTCTCACACAGCACAGCCTCAGAACTATTCCGCATGGAAATACCACCGCTTTGTGTTTGAAGATGAGTCTTTCAGGCAAATATGCAACCGCCTGGAGGAAACGTTTGGGACCGAAATCATCATCAGGGACCGGGCCCTTGCAGACAAAGAGATATCCGGCTCGTTCACCGCCCTGGATGCGGAAGAGCTGCTTGATCTGCTGAGTCTGGCCGGTGATTTCAGCTACATCAGCAAGGACAGTCGGATTATCGTTTCCGGCGACACGCCATCTGTCAACGACCTTGAAACGCAAAAGGAATAGCCGGTTCCCGTTCATCATCACATATTTTTCCGATACACAAACAACGGCGGTTGTTCCGATATCGATTTCTAAACCCTTAACCCTTATTTATGAAGGCTACCATACGACTTCTTGTTTTATCCGGTATCAGCTTTAACATTCCTGTGCCGTCAACCGGCCAGGTCGTGGCGAAGGCTACCGCCTATGTGCAGGTTTCGTTGCAGGACAACCCTTCGACACGTAGTCTGAAGGATGTATTGCAGGAATTTAAAACGCATTACAAAGTCGACATTCTCTATTTCAACTCGATGGTCGAGCAATATCAGATCCCGGCCCGCGAAGTGGTATTGTCAGGTAATTTTGAAAAAAATCTTCAAAATATTCTCCGTCCATTGGGCCTGGATTATAAAAAGGGAAAAAGCGGAGGCTATGTCATTATCGAAAAGAAGTCTGCCCGGAATAAAGGAAAGAGCCAGCCGGAACTGCCGCTAAGAAAGACCAGCAGCTTGGCCGAACCCCCTGAGTCGCAGCAGCAGGGATTAACCACCGGTTTGCCGACTCCCGGGCAAAAGAAAGCGGCAGATCATGTAGTCAAGGGAAAAGTAGTCGACGACAAGGGCGAGGGTATACCGGGTGTCAACGTCGTATTAAAAGGTACCCAGCAGGGGACCACGTCCGATGTGCAAGGCAATTTTGAGCTCGATGTTTCCGAGACCGGCGCTATTCTCGTGTTTTCGTTTGTCGGATATCTGTCGCAGGAAATACCGGTCGATGGCAGAACATTTATCGATATCGTTTTGAAAGTCGATGCACGGGCCCTCGACGAAGTTGTGGTGGTTGGTTACGGCGAGCAGTCGAAAAAGAAGCTCTCGACGGCGATCAGCAAGGTGGCGGCCAAAGATATCAACGGACTACCCGTAGCCAATGCGGGTGACGCACTGGCGGGCCTGGCCGCCGGCGTACAGGTGCAGTCGGCCTCGGGCGGAACGCCCGGTGCGGCGCCGGTTATCCGTATACGCGGGGTGGGTTCGCTTGGTGCCTCCAACGATCCCCTGTATGTGGTGGACGGATATCCCCTGCCCAATGCGACACAATTTGCCCGGATCAATGTTTCCGATATCCAGTCGATCGAGATTCTTAAGGACGCAGCGTCGGCTTCGATTTATGGATCCCGCGCAGCCAACGGCGTGGTGATCGTCACAACGAAACGTGGCCGGGAAGAAAAGGTGAGCTTCAATTTGAACGCTTATACCGGCGTCCAGAATGTGTACAAGAAGATGAAGGTAATGAACAAAGACCAGTATCTTAAATACGCAAAAGACGCCCGCAAAGCACAAAACCTTCAATATCCGGACGTGTTTGACACGCCCGCCGGACTGGCCGATACCGATTGGCAGGATCAGATATTTCGCACGGCACCCATGTCCGAGATACAGCTGAGCGCGCGTGGTGGTTCAAAAACGCTGCAGTTCTCCGTTTCCGGTAGCTATGTTTCCCAGAAAGGCACGATGGTTGGCACCGACTACCAGCTGGGTACATTGCGCGCTAATTTGGATGCGCAGCTTTCCAAATCGGTTAAGATGGGGGTCGACTTTGCGCCCTCCTTTACACGACAATCGCAACAGCCCGCTCCGGGCATGAACGGTCCGTCGGCGTATGTTCCGGTTTATGCGGCATTGCTCATGCCACCCGTGGTGGCACCCAGGCTAGCCAACGGGGATTATGGCCAAAACAACGTGCTCCCCTTTACGCAATACGGATTTGCGGAAACCGGGATCCACAATCCACGGGCAGTGCTCGACCTGTATGAAAACAGGACGAATTCATTCAATGTACTTAACAACCTCTACCTGAAATGGGAGCTGTCGAAAGGGCTCTCGTTCAGAACCCAGGCGGGCATTTCGGTGGGGACTACCCAGGTCGACGAATACATTCCATCGACACTGGGCTATACCGGATCGCCATTCGCGAACCTTTCCAATCCAAGACTGGAAGGCATATCCAGCCAGATCAGCAACGGTCGCAACGTCGACTGGGTATGGGAAAACACGTTAAGCTATGCGAAGACATTCGGTACCGCCCACAACTTTTCGGCAATGCTGCTCTACTCAATGCAAAAGTATCGGTTATCGACTACGTCGACCCGCGGCCGGACCGGAACATTCACCAACGACCTGATCCATAACCCAACCGCCGCTACCGACCAGATCGGTTCCCAGGCATTCGGGCTGAATAGCTTCATGTCCTATGCAGCAAGGATCAACTACGACTATCAGGACAAATACCTCTTCTCTGCATCGGTTCGGACGGATGGGTCGTCCCGGTTTGGTCCGGACAACAGGTTTGGAATTTTTCAGTCCTATTCGGCCGGCTGGCGGTTATCGCAGGAAGCCTTCATGGCCAATCAAAACCTGTTCAGCGAGCTGAAATTACGCGCCAGCTACGGAGAGACCGGCAATGCGAACATCGGAGACTTTACGTGGATGAGCGGAGTGAGCTCGGCCAATTACAGCCTCAACAACGCGAGGGTGCCGGGCGTGTATCAGAACGGCTATCTGAACAGAAACCTTACCTGGGAAAAAAACCGACAGGTAGACATCGGCCTCGAGGCATCGTTCTTGAAGGACAGAATCTACGTCTCGATTGATTTTTACAACAAACTGACACACGGCATGCTGTTTGCCAAGGAGCTTCCGGCAATTGTCGGGTACGCCTCCACATTCCAGACCAACATCGGAGAGCTGCGCAATCGCGGTGTGGAGGTCGACATCAATAGCCGCAACACCACCGGAGCGGTGCAATGGACGACCAATTTCAATATCAGCTACAACAGGTCGAAAGTGCTCGGTCTGGGTGGCCGACAATCCCTCAATGCCAATCCGGGTACCGGAGGCTGGCCCAATGTGTACCGGATCGAAGTAGGTCAACCACTCGGCAACATGAACGGCTTTATCATTGATGGTATATTCAAAACACAGGAGGAACTTAATGCGAATGCAAAATGGCCTGGCTCGGGTATAGGCGACTACAAAATCAGGGATGTGAACGGTGATGGCAACATCGACGAGAACGACCGCGCGCTTCTCGGCAACGGTCTGCCGGACTTCATTTACGGCATGACCAACACGGTAGCTTACAAGAATTTCGATTTGAGCCTGATCGTGCAGGGCGTATCGGGCAACAACATTATCAATGGCGCCAGCAGGCATACCGAGCTTTGGGCAGGGCGCTTCAACGCGATCGCCGATATGGCCGACAACTATTTTGATCCTGCTAACCCGGAAAGAAACGTCAAATACGCGCGTGTGGGTAACCGTTCCGGATTCAGCACCGCCGGCCAGCTACATTCCTATGCGGTCTTCAATGGCTCTTTTCTACGCGTCCGCAATCTGACGCTCGGATACTCTCTCGCCCCGGAAGCGGCAAAGAAGGTGCTCTTGCAGTCGGCCAGGATTTATTTGACCGCGCAGAACCTGTTCACGCTTTCCAAATATCCCGGCTTCAACCCCGAACCCAGCCAATACGGCTCCTCGGTTTACCAGCCGGGATCGGACCAGGGGACGTATCCTGCCAACAGAAGCTTTATGCTCGGGATTAATATAGGTTTCTAAAACATCAAATCACACCAATGAAAACTCGCTATAGAATCCTCTTCGCCGCCCTGGCGCTGCTGCAAGCTGGGTGCTCCGACTTTGTAGACCTGAACCCGCCAACCATCGTGCGCCAGGACCAGTACTTTAAAACGCAGGCTGATTTCGCTGCGGCCGTAAATGGGCTGTATTCGGGGCTGAGGGGTTATTATGCAAATTTTTATTTGTTTGCCGAGATCCCTTCGGACAACTCCGAAGTGAATGGGTACAACCTCGCCAACGCGGACCTCGACCAGCTTACCTGGCTCACCAATACGGCAAGTATCCAAACGCTCTGGCTAAGCTCTTACAGCACCATCGCGCGCGCCAACATTATCCTCGACCGGATAGATGCGGTCCCGATGGATGCGACCATCAAAGAGCAATTCAAGGGAGAAGCCAGGTTTGTGAGAGCACTTATGTATTTCAACCTGGTTCAATTCTTCGGCGAGGTGCCACTTCCGCTCAGAGAAATTACGACCGAAGATGAGGCCTACGCATACACCCGCGAAAGCACCGGGAAAGTCTATCAGCAAATCCAGCTGGACTTGCAGGACGCAATCAAGGCCTTGCCCCCCGGTTACGACGCGGCTAATAAAGGCAAGGCGACCAAAGGCGCTGCCATGGGGCTCCTGGGCAAGGTATACATCACAAACAAACAGTTTGCCGAAGGGGCAGCCATACTGAAAACACTGATCGAATCCAACAATTATACTTTACTGGAAAAATACGAGGATGTGTTCCGGGTAGACAATAGCTTCAATAACGAGATCCTTTTCAATGTTCATTACCTCGGCAACGGGAATAGCGAGGGCAGCAATTTTTCGATCGCGTTTGCACCGTTTGGCTCTGGCACTGAAATTACCAGCGGGGGAAATCCCGCCGGTTCCAACCAGGGGACGCTTGACCTTTTCAATGCCTTTGAAACCGGCGATAACAGGAAGAATGTGTCGATCGCCCGTTATCCTTCATCAGGCGACCTGTATACGCGTAAATTCCTCGACAAGCCCATCGCCAACAACGAGGGCAATAATGACTGGCCGGTGCTGCGCTACGCCGACGTGCTCTTGCTTTACGCAGAAGCGCTAAACGAAACGGGTTCTTCTTCGGAGGCCGTTCAGCCGCTCAATCAGGTGAGAAAACGGGCGGGACTTACAGGACTTACAGTCGCCTCTCAGGCGCAATTGCGGGAGTTGATCCAGAAAGAACGCCGCGTAGAGTTGTGCTTCGAAGGCCACCGCTGGCTGGATCTGCTCAGAACACGCCAAATGCTCCCGGTCATGACCCGGTACAAGGAGAATTACAAAGGGAAAGCATACCTGGTAGAATATTATGAGGTGGACGAAAGAAAGTACCGCTTTCCTATCCCATTCAGGGAAAGAAGCCTCAATCCGGCACTCACTCAAAATGAGGGTTACAACTAGTCGACTTTAACAAGAAACGAACTCGTACAGCATGCGAATTTTCCTGACGCCCCTACTCACTTTGCTGATCATCCGTTCGCTTTCAGCCGCAGGGCCCGGACCGGCTGTTACACCGAACCAGTTTAAAAAGGGTTCGGATAGCGACCGCATCGACGCGGCAATCAAAGCCGCACAGAAAACATCCGGCGTAGTGGTAATCCCGGCAATGAATGCGAATGGCTCGCGTATATGGAAGATCGACAGGGCCATTCTTTTACCCAATGATATCACGGTCATGCTCGACAACTGCACGATTCAGCTTTCCGACTCATGCAGAGACAACATGTTTCGCAGCGACAATGTCGGTATCGGCATAACAGACCCCGTGTGGAGCAAAAACATCCATATCATCGGAATTGGCGAGGTTTACCTTAAAGGTGCGGAAAACCCGCGGGCCACGGGAGATGGCGCGCGCCGGCTGGCACTAGATCCCGAAGCGGAAATCAAAAAGGGCAACTGGCGGATAAGCTATGGCAGCGATGCCGGCGACCCCGCCCAAAAGCAAACCGGCGACTGGCGCAACATCATGATCCTGATTGCCAAAGTCGAGAACTTCTCCCTGAAGAATGTGAATATACAGAATTCTCATGCCTGGGCGGTTAGCTTTGAGCGGACGAGGCAAGCCAAACTTTCCGATATCCACATTCACAATCCGGAGGAAATTACCGTCCGGGGCAAGAAAGTGAAGGTTTTCAATAAAGACGGCATCGATCTCCGGCAGGGATGCAAAAATTTCACGATCAATAACATTTCGGGCTTTACTGGAGACGATTTTATCGCCCTGTCGAGCCTGGATGTCCGCGGCGCTTTGCACGATTCCAACGGGAGCATTACTTCCACAATGGTTACGACCAGCCGTTGGAACGGACCGCAGGACGACACTGAGCAGATTTTCATCACCAATGTCAACTGCGAGTCGATCTGCCGAGGAATCGCGATACGGGCCAGCGACAGCGCTGGTATCCATCACGTCTACATTCAGGGCCTGATCTCACGGGAGGTGCCCGGGCAAGGCGGAAAGCACAATGCAGTACTCATCGGCGGCAAGGGTTATGGAGCACCCTCGCAGCCCGGCAAAATCAACCACATCCAGGTAATGAATGTGATGTCCACCGGCCATTCCCCGTTCATGATCGAAGCACCTGTTGCCGATTGCCACTTTATGAACGCTATCTACGAAGGTCGCGATAAAGAATTGATCCATTATGCCATGGATAAAAGCACAATGAGGAACATAACGGAAACAAACCTGAAAAAGGTCGGAAATTAATATCAGCCGATAAGCGCCCGTATCTCCTGGCTATTGAATACTATAACCGCCATCTACAACCAATGTATGTCCTACCACCAGACTGGCGGCATCGCTCCACAGCCATACAACGGTGCTCGCAATTTCCTCGGGACGTCCCAGCCGCCCTACCGGAACGGATTGTATCATGGCGCCGAGCACCTCTTGCTGCCCGCCGGCAACCGTTAAGCCGCAAGGCCGTGCGCTGCTATTCCATCCCGACCTGATCCGGGGGACTGCATTAGGCAAGCACATCGACGATTACAGCTTCTTTTCCTACGAAAGCAGGGAAGCCCTGCATTTACCCGGAAAAGAGCACAAAATCGTTTTGGATTGCTTTGAAAAATCCGTTATGAACTCGAACAGGGGACTGACAAGCATAGCAAGCTGCTCATCCGAACGGCTACCGGTCGCTCATCTAGCCAGGGCACTTCATCACTCCATCCCAAAAACGGCAGTGACCGTTCCCAACCGAGCGCTGCTTTCAAATTATGTTCAGCCAATAAACGATTATGGATCGGCAAGCCACTTTCCGGTGTTTATAAAAAAATAAATTTAAGTTGTAATCCGGTTTGAAAGCACCGGTTATGAAGTTACTAAAATAGCGACCTATGAATACGACAGACAATAGGTTCTCAGCCGAAGAACTGAAAAAAATCGATCAGGCCGACGACCTTAAAATCTCTCCGTTACGGAGTGACGGCGTGACCTTTGGCACACCCACCTGGATATGGGCCGTCGTTGTCGACGGTGACCTTTATGTGCGCGCCTACAATGGGAAGAACAGCAGTTGGTACCAGTCGGCTGTGCAGCGAAAAGCGGGTCGCATACACGCGGCCGGAATGGTGGAAGATGTGATTTTCGAAAACGTTCCCAGCGATCTGGACAATGCCATCGACGAGGCTTATAAAGCAAAATACAGCAGCAGCCCCTATTTACCGCCGATGATAAGCGAAGGACCTAAACGGGCGACGATCAGGATTCGGAGGGAATAACAAGGAAGGCATTGAGCTGGCGTTCGAATGCTTTCATTATTTACCGCTGCTGTGGCAAGCATTTTTTGCCTTGTCAATGATCAACAAACAACGCCTGACATGCAAGCTTTTCAAGTCAATATTTCGCAGCAAATCGTCGGGGATTTGCATGCCCGCCTTCGCAATACACGCTGGCCCGACAGTCTGTACGAACCCGGCTGGCAGCTGGGGACCGATATTACTTACCTGAAAGAAATCACCGACTATTGGCAAAATACGTTCGACTGGGGAAAGCAGCAGGAGAAATTAAATGAGCTGCCGCATTTCACCACCGAGATCGATGGGACCAACATCCATTTCATTCATCAGAAAGGAAAAGGGCCCAAACCGGTCCCATTGTTATTGTGTCACGGCTGGCCGGATTCATTTCTCCGTTTCCGGAAACTGATGCCGCTGCTGACCGATCCGGTCGCATACGGCGGCGATCCGGGCGACGCATTCGATGTTATCATCCCCAGTTTGCCGGGCTTTGGTTTTTCGGACAGACCTGCTGAAAAGAAATCTTTCATTGCATGGACCGCCCGCCTGCTGCATCAGTTGATGACACAAACCCTGGGCTACACACGCTATGCGGCCCACGGAGGAGACGTCGGCAGCGGTGTAGTCGAACGCCTGGGAATGACCGTACCCGATTCGCTGATCGGTATTCACTTGCTGGACATTCCTTACCGGCATCTTTTTACCATACAGCCCGACGATCTGGATATCCAGGAAAAGCAATATCTGGAAGCAGGCCGAAACTGGCAATTCACCGAAGGAGGCTATGCGATTGAGCAATCCACCAAACCACAATCCCTCGCTTACGGCCTGAATGACTCTCCGGTTGGCCTGGCGGCCTGGATACTGGAAAAATTTCACCGGTGGAGCGATTGCGCCGGTAATCTGGAAAACAGCTTCACAAAGGACGAGCTGTTATGCAATATTACCCTCTATTGGGTGACCCAAACGATCCGATCGTCGTTCTCTCCTTATTTTGATCAGGACCAGGCCCCCGCCCGGATGGAGGAAAAAATCAGCGTCCCGACCGGCGTAGCCATATTCCCGAAAGATATCATTCCTGCTCCGAGAAGTTTTGCCGATAGATTTTATAACGTCGTACGCTGGTCCGAAATGCCGAGGGGAGGTCATTTCTCCGCCTGGGAAGAACCCGGGTTACTGGCTGCCGAACTTCGGGAATACCTCCGTCCGCTACGGGCTGCGTGACGAACGGAGGTCTCCTCTCCTACCGGACGAACCGGGACACCAGGAGCATGCCTCGGTCCTCGAAATGCAAAAGATAGTAACCGGGATCAAGCGCTGAAACGTCGAGAACGGATTGAGCCTTACCCCGCAAGACCGCCACCTTGTGCAACAGCCGTCCATCGGCACCGATAATGCGCAGCGAAGCCCCGTCTCCGGCTACCGGATGTGATACGTTCAGTACCGACACGGAAGGGTTCGGATAAACGCTCAACGCGATTTCCGCAGCCTCGCGTGAAATTAAAGCCTTCCGACCGGCTACCGAATTGCCCCGAGCCGTGGATAGCTGAGTTGAAGCCAGCGCGCTGTCCATGGCAACCACAAACGGGGAAAAAACTGTGTACGGCTGGGCACTTTGGGTAGTGAACGGTCCGCTGCCGGTTATTGTCGTGGACTGCTGCTGCCAGCTGCCGCCCGTAAAGTGCCCGATGACGTGGGTTCCGCTAAGGGAAAAACCGGGAGCTCCGGCGGCATTGGAAGCGTTCCACTGAAATGTCAATTTTGCACTGCTCCCACCCGGCTGATCTTCGGCGACTTCCCAAACAAGCGGTATCACCTTCGTAGGGTTATTAATCGAAAGGCTCGTTAGCGAATTGCGCACGCTGGCGGTAAAATAATCCTCCGTACCCGTATTCACGATCGATAACGGTGTGTAACTACCGGTTGCGGGGCCAACGGGGAAGGATTTGACGGTCGCGCCCACTGCCAGACGCAAGCCAGCCGTTCCCGGGGTTACGACAAACTTGTTTGCATCGGTACCGGTAATACTCCCCCGGACCGATAGATCCCCGGAAGCCAGAATAAGCTTGCCCGCACTGAAAACGAGATTGCCTCCAACTGTCAGCGGGCCCTGCAATGTTACACCGCTGGCGTTCGCAATATTCAGCCGCTGCACATGGTCATTCAAAAAGGTGCCGGCGGGTATTTGCTGCGCGCTGCTCCCGCTCATATAAATGCCGTAGGTCGTACCTCCGCCGCCGATGCTGGTGGTCAACTTTCCCGAACCTACGGTAATCGAGCCATCTATGTACATCGACAAGCCGGTTTTACCTTCCGCGGTAAATACGCCTCGTTGTAAGGTAAGGTCCTTTACGCGGAAAAAGTTACCGCCCGCCTGTGTCGACTTAACACCCGCTGGGTTATCGATTACCACGCTACCCCAACTTCCACCCGCCAGCGACGACTGTCCGGGAATGGTTTGCTGCGCCGTCCCGGAAAAAGTAATGACGCCGTTATTGATAAACTTGTTGGTGGTACTGAAAACACCGAAAACGGATGTTTGTACCGTCATTGTCGCATTGGCTGGCAGGTTTGTCGCCGCGATATTGTTCTGCCACCTGTCTCCTTCCCGAATCAGGACAGATTTCGCGAAGCCGCCCGGAGGCGCATTACCTGCTCGGGGCACTCGCCACTCTGCCCCATCGTTCACCTGCCAGTTGGTGATCGAAGCCAGGTCCACCGGCCCGGCGCTTCGAAAAACATTGTAAAACGGTTCCAAAGCAATAACCGGGCGCTGTGCCGGACCCGCCGCCTCCCGAGAGCTGAACTCGGCGTATGCATCCGGATTTTGGACCGTGGCCACAAGTTTGAAAGAAACCACACTGTCGGCAGGTATACCCGTAAAAATGCTGCTGATATCGAACTCGTTGTAACCGGTTCCGGTGGCGCCGGCAATGCTGTCGACCGGCGTACCGGCCGCAGGCTTATTATTCCAGTTGATATTGCTTTCCGTCCAGCTGTTATCAGGCACCCGGTATAATTTCCAGCGGGTAATATCAGCTGTGGGGCCGGCGGCCGCGCGGTAGAGCCTTAACCTGGCCGTCGCAACCGAAAAATGCGCCGGCAGACCGTGCAGATCAAATTTCAAAAACGACTCCCGTGCGTAACCCGCTGCGTCTTTCTTCACAACCAGCCTGGGATTTGTACCATAGTTGGTCGACGCGTAGGCTCCATCACGCACATATGCGTCCGCCAAAGCACCCCTTGTGAACAGCGCCACGGTATCCGGTGCCTGTTCCGAAGGGTCGCTCACGTCACCGACATTAACCGAAAAGGAAATAGACGACCCTTTAAAATTACCCGACGGCAGTGTAACCTTTTTGTTGATCGCCGCGGCCGTACCCGGGAATGTGACGGCGACATTAACCGTGACCAGATTCTGCGTCGGATCGGCGAGCGTAACCTGTACAGTGCTCTGTCCCACATTTTTGATCATCGCAACGGCCGGTTTGTCGAGCTGGATTTTCATTCCTGTAGAAGTGTCGAGAATACTTCCCGGCTTATAAAATACAGCCTGCAAAATATGGAGGCCGGCATGTTTGACCGCCTGGACACTGTCCGAATTGGCCAGGATTTCAATACCCGACACATTGTAGGCTGACATGGCCGAGGCATTGGCTATACCGGGTACCACTATATAGGCATATTTCCCATTGACCGGGGCCACGCCATGGTTAAACCACAACTTAAAGACTTCCTGTGAAACCGTCGCATTCGAAATATTGCTTAATGTATTGATACGCGGGCGCCAGTTGCCTGTCTGGACCACGTTGCTGACCGAAAGGTTTCCACCCGAAGGAAAAAAGTATCCGGTGCTGTCGTGCAGCACCCAGGCGGGCGCAGCGTTAGCAACGGAACCCGCGGCCAGGGGCGTCTGGGCTCCGTTTTCCGAAACAATGACATTTCCTTTCAGCCACGACTGGTTCACCGTCGTGGTGATATTCTCGGCCTGGGTACTGCCTATACCCGCTCCAAGACAAACAACCTCGTTGTCGAAATGAAACCAGGATTTCTTACCGGTCACCCCGTCATAGTTCAGTTCAAAAGCGGCGACCGCATAGGTGCTGTCCGTTGCCCCGCCGGCAAACTGCGTACTGCCCGGCACCGGGTTGTAGACGCCGGCATCAGGGACCGCAGAGCCGGCGTCCGTCGCATAGTCCCGGTTAGTAACGCCGGGGATCTTATCCCATTCCCATACCGGCGCAATACCCTGATACTCATCTCCCCTGCGGCGGATATTTGTCGCTCCATCCGAAAGGAATCTGCCCAGCAGGTTTTCTCCGTTGATAGACTCCACGCGCCGCGTTCTGGTAGAAACCAGGAAAGTGCTGAACATGTATCCCGGCCTCAGGTGCAGATCGTAGTCTGCCAGCCAATAATGCTTGTGCTCCGACGGCGCCTGATAACTGGCCGGCTGCGTACCCTGAAACCGCGCCAGCGCGGCATTCCAGGTAGCGAGATTGGCAGGGTCCACCATTTTGGCGTGGTTAATAACGCTGATCGGCGGCGTCGAAGGGCCGGGTGAAGCGATACCCCGCCCCAGAACATTGAAATCAAAATACCTGCCCCGGATGGTTTTCAGGTAGGTTTCTTTATAAAATCCGGAAAGCAGGTTTCGCGTGGCGGCCGGCATTTGATAGGAAGTGCCGGAAAAAACGACAGCGCAGGCATACGAAGTACTTACAAAGGCATTGCCGTATGTCCCGATCATCTGCTCGGTTTCATGTTGCAAAAAGGAATTGTCATATTGAAGCCCCTCCGTCCCTACCGCGGAAATGGTCACGGCGTTATAGATATAATTAGTCGCCGTGGTCAGCTTGGCGCTGTTGCGTGTCAGCGCGGCACTGATCGCGAAATGGTAGGCTACCACCTGGATATTGGAGCCGGTATAGGCCGATGGCGGGTTGAAATAGCTGCTCTCCATCCTGTTGTTGATGAGGCTGTCTTCCAGCGATTGCGGCAGCCCCGTACCTGCCTGTCGCATAATGCTAAGGATCCGCCCCAGGGCCGTCGGACAGTTGACCTGGTTATCGTACCAGTTCGACGACTGCGGATTGCGGGTATACCAAAACCGCAGCGACTTTAAAATGCCGGCATACAGCGTGCTGTTCTGGTAATATTGATTCGCCGGATGCGTGTAGGCAAGTGCAAAATTCATCACCCGCGAAGAAATATGCGCAAGGCAGGGAAACGAAGCGCTGTTATCCGCATAATTCAGATCAGCCCAGGAGCCGTCGCTTTGCAAAGTGGGAAGAAAGTTCGTAACAAAATAATCCATCGTGGCATTCGTCGTGCCTGCCCGTTGCAGCGAATCGACACGCCGGACGATCTGATCAAATTCCTGTGCGGCGCAGGGAGCGGCACGCACCAGTGAAACCATAAAAAATATGGGCATTGTCCAATTCCGAAAAAGATGCAATAACTGTTTCATAGACGCTGAATTGAAATAAATGGACATGGGAATAGCTGCGCCGCCCGAACCCGGCGACAATCAGCTTTGAAGAAATAAAGGGAAGTCTGCATGCACCGACCGGCCAGTCGCCCGCCGATGCATGGTTACCGGCTGTTACCAGTTAGGGTTTTGCGTATAAATACCGCCCGAGAGGCTTATTTCCCGGGTCGGAACGGGCCACAGGTAATCACGGGCGGGATCGAACTTGCGGCCCCGTTCGTAAATAGAGACGCTGTCGGCGTTCAAAGGCGGGATCGCGGTCCCCTTTTGCAGTTCAGCAGGGAAAATCCGCGGGCCGAGGACATCTTTGGGAAGCTCGATTTCCGCCGTCTTCCACCGGATCAGGTCCCAGTAACGGAAACCTTCCATTGCCAGCTCGATCTCCCGCTCGCGCCTGATTTCGTCGCGGATGTTCAGCCCGTGGGCCTGTGCGAAACTGTTGGTGAGAACGGCCAGCTTCCGGGGGTCATTCCCCGAGGCGCGGTTTCGGATTGCATTCACCGTCAGATCCAGCTCCGCATCGCTTATGCTGCCGTTGAGCTCGTAAAGCAACTCGGCATAGTTGAGCAATATCTCCGCATAACGGATCGTATAAAAGTTGATGAACCCGCCATTATTAGCATTATCCACGTAATGCAGCCATTTTCTGGGAATATAGAAGACATTCAGGGTCCAGGTTCCGCCCCCTGAGGCCGGAGTCGGATTGTAGGAATTCTTGTTGTTGATCGTCATGCCCAGGCGCGGGTCACGGTTCTGAAATTCGGTCAGGGTATTCAGCTCTTTGGGTTTAGCCAGGGGTGACTTCGACTTGGGCAAACCATCGGCGTACAGGTACTGATCGACCAGGTGCTTGGTTGCCTTGTAATTCCTGTTCGCCAGGCTGTTTGAAATAAATTGCGAAAGCACATTTACGCCTCCTCCGCCAAAATACAGTTTAGGCAAAATACCTTCCTTGTTCACCGCGTACGACCCTACGGACGTAGGCGTACCCGCCGACAGACGGGAAGTTCCCTGGGCCTGATACTGGAACAGGTAATAGTAACTGCTGTCTTTCGAAGCAGCATTGATATAAAGACCATGCTTTCCGCCGTCGATGATGGCTTTCGCCGCACCGAGCGCAATCGTCAAATGCTTCCCGGGGCTGCCGTAGCTGTGATATTTCTGCCGCGTGCCTTCAAAAAGCCCTACCCGGCTCAAAAGGCCCAGCGCGGCGGTGCTGGTAATCCGCCCGTATTCAGCCGCGGCCTGCTTGTCCGGCGACGGACATTTAGCGGCTGCGTAGTTCAGATCGGCATAAATTTGCTCCAAAACCACCTCCCGGTCAGTCCGGGGCGTGAGCAACTCGGGGTCGGATTCGGTGATGGTTTTCAGGATAAGCGGTACATCTCCAAAACGCTTGACCAGCTCGAAATACGCAAAGCCGCGAAAGAAACGGGCTTCGCCGACATACTTATTGACCGCGGCGCTGTCGCCATTAACCAGCGGTGCCTTTTCAATGATATTGTTCGTCGCCGCGATCAGTTTGTAGTAGCCAGTCCATTCCGGCGAGCTGGCCGGGACCAGCTGCGTGCCGTTGCTCACGCTGTTGCCGCCGTTTCCGAAAAAGTCATCGGCGTAGAAGTCCTGAAATGGGGCTGCCTGATAAAATATTACATTGGTGGAAGCCTGGTTGTGCCCCGGCAGGTAGCTGTAAAGATAATTGCACGCCAAAGCGAGGTCGCTGGTGCTTTTCCAGAAATTGGCGTCGGTAATGCTGGTAGAGGGCTTCTGATCCAGTTCGCCGGAACAAGCGCCCGCCATGAATGCAGTCAGGAGCATCACCCAGCGGAAACCCGTATATTTTTTTGTCGATATCGATGTCATATGTGCTAAAATTTGACAAATCATTGCTTTACCGGTTAAAAGGTGACATTCAGGCCGAATGCGTACGAACGGAACAGCGGGTACGCCCAGGCCGCCCTCGTAGGGTCCGAGGGTGTCTCAGGGTCGACATAGGGAAACCACATCTTCGTCGCTTCCCAAAGGTCCTGTCCCGTGAAATAGACCCGGAGGCGCTGCACCTTGATACGGCTGGTCACTTTTACCGGCAGGGTGTAGCCCAGTTGCAGGTTTTTCAACCGGATATAAGCGGCATCCTGGATCCAGTGCGAGGAAATGCGGCCATTGAAAAAGTCGGGATTGCCATACACATTGTCGGTATTGAAGTTGAAAAGGCGCGGATACCTCGCGTCGGTATTCGTGGGTGTCCAGGTATCGGTCTGCGCGCGGAAAGGCTGTATCCAGGCAGCCGCCTTGGGCACCACCAGGTTAGGTGCGAGAAACTGGTTGATCTTGCCCACTCCCTGCCACATCATCCCCAAATCGAAACCTTTCCAATCGGCACCCAGGTTGAGCCCGAAACTGAACCGGGGACTGGTGTTACCCAGGTAAATCAGGTCGCCGTGGTTCTGCTGGGTACCCGATCCGATATCGATCCGCCCGTCGCCATTCACATCCTGGTATTTGATATCCCCCGCCGCATTTTTGGCGTGCTGGAAAGCGTGGCCCCGGACATCGGCCTCATCGGTAAAATAGCCTTCGCTGCGGAAACCGAATATCGAATTGATCGGATAACCCTCGATCGCCCGGTTCACCCCTTCGGCATAGGTAGTCTGGCCTTTATAAGCGGTGATCTTGTTGGTATTGTCCCCCAGGTTGAAGTTTACAAAATAATTGGCGGTGGCGATCTTGTCGCGCCAGCCCAGGGTTAGCTCCCATCCTTTTGTGCGCATGGATGCCCCATTGGTAGTTCTCGGATTTACGCCCAGGGTCGAAGGGTAGTTGATCGTTATGAGCATATCATTGTTATCGCGGATGAAATACTCGAAACTACCCGTCAGCTTGTTTTTGAAAAGGGCAAAATCCAAACCCGCATTCACTGTCTGAACCGTCTCCCAGCCTAGCCCCGAGGAAGGCAAGTCGGCCTGATAGTAGGATTTGTTGATCAGATTGTTGAACGGATAGGCCGGCCCTCCGTCCAGCTGGGCGATATAATCGTAGTTTCGCGCATTGAGCGCGCCCAGCTGCGCATTGCCGAGCTTACCCCAGCTTGCCCGCAGTTTTAACATATTCACCACACGTGAGGCAGGTTCGAAAAACCCCTCCTTATCGATTGCCCAGCCTGCCGAGAACGCAGGAAATGTCTGGCTCCGGTGCCCCGGCGCAAGTCTGGACGATGCGTCGTTGCGCAGGTTGGCCTCGAACAGGTATTTGTCTTTGTAATTGTAGTTCAACCGGCCAAAGTATGAAAGCCAAACGTTTGTCTGGACATTATCCGACGGAACGAACGACGAAGTAGGCGCATAGGCATTCAGGGAAGGAATGTCGTTGGAAATCAAGCCTGTCACCGATATGCCGATCTGGTCGAAATTATAGCTTTTGTATTCATAACCTCCCAGCACGTGGAAGTTGTGGTTTTCGCCCGACTTCCAGGTATAATCGGCCAATGCCTGAACATTGTGCTGTACCTGCGTAAACCGGGTTTTGTTCAGGCTGGCGGCGGGGAAAGTGTAGCTCGACGGGCTTACCGGATTGTTATAGTTCCAGCGCGCCACAGGCCGGTTGAAGCTCTCGCCTTTGTTGAATACAAGTCCGGGCCCGTAGACGGCTTTCAGTACCAATCCTTTGGCAACATTAGCCGAAAGCGTAAAGACGCCATTCAGATTGTGGTTATCCTGCCTGTCATATCCTCCTTCTTTCAATCTGAGGAAATACTCATATCCCGATCCTTGCGCAAACTTCGTATTGTTCGAGCCGGGCAGGTAGATCGGGAACCTCCTGCGCTGGGTATAGAAGTTGTACATATATCCGTACTGGCCGGAAATTTTGTTGCCATTCGGATAATTCGCATCGGTATACCCGTAGCTGATACGGGAATCGATGGTAAAAATCCTGGATAACTTCTGGTTGAAATTGAACCGGACATTATAACGCTTGAAATTATCGGGGCCGAATTTAAAAATCCCGTTTTGGGAAAAATAACCGAGACCGATCAAATACTGCGTTTTGTCGTTACCTCCGCTGAGCGCCAGGTTATGGTTCTGGCTGGAAGTGGTCTTCCGCATGACCATGCCCAGGATGTCTGTATTAAAATAGTAATCCAGGTTGCCGTCGGCGCGCAAAACAGTGTCCTTGCCTGTGCGCATCCATTCGATCTGCTGGTCGCTGAAACCCGGCGCCAGACCGGCATTCAGGTTGGCGGTCCGCTCGATTTCCGCCTGCTCCCATGAATTGAGCAGCTCGGGCATCCGGTAGGGTTTATTAACCGTGTAGAGCATGCTGTATTCCAGCTTCGGCCGGCCCGCAAGTCCTTTCTTGGTGGTGACGATAATCACCCCGCTCGCCGCCTTGGCTCCATAGATCGCAGCTGCCGAAGCGTCTTTAAGCACCGAAATATTCTCGATATCATTCGGATTCAGGATCGACATATCCCCTTCCACGCCGTCCACAATGACCAAAGGACTGTTGGTGCCGTTCAGCGACGAAAAGCCGCGGATATTCAGGTTGTAGCCTTCGTTGCCCGGCTGTCCACTGCTCCGGGTGACCACGAGCCCCGGTGCGGCTCCCTGCAAAGCCGCCACCGCGTTGGTAACAGGGCGGTTTTCGATCACTTTGGAGCTGATCGTCGACACGGCCCCGGTCAGATTCTCTTTCTTTTCCACTCCATATCCGACTACCACAACCTCCTCAAAGGCCTTTTCCTCCGGCGACAGGCTCACCACAAGGTTTACCTGGCTGCCCACCGCGATCTCCTTTTTTACAAAGCCGACAAAACTGAAAATCAGGACCGCGTCCTGGTCGGGAACACTGAGCTCGAAAGTCCCGGCCGCACTCGTGGTAGTTCCCTGCTGCGTGCCTTTGATCAGAATGCTGACGCCCGGCAATGCTTCGCCCTTTTCGTCGGTAACCCGGCCCGTCAGGACCCGGACAGGTTCCCCGACAGGGGGAGTTTTCATCGCGGAAGGCTTTTCGGCCGCCCTTCGTTTGATGATAATAATCCTGTTTTCAATCGAAAAATCCAGCTGCTGTCCTGCGAGGCATTGACGGAGCGCCTCTTCGACCGTTCCGTTGCTGATGTTCAGCGTGGCCGGTCTGGCATCTTTCAGCAGCTGTTGATTAAAAAAGAAATCGTAGCCCGACTGCCTGCGGATCTGGCGGAATATCTTTTCCAGCGAAACATTCTGCTGGCGGATATTGATGTTTTGCGCATAGCCGTCGTCTGCCACCGCATGCAGCATCGTCAGCACAGACAAAACGAAAATCAATTTCATCATAAGCAGCAATTTGTGGGCATAGCAAATGCTTATACCGATGTCCTCGGTAGATTTTTTGTACATTTGAACAGATTGTTTTGATTGGTAAATGCTCGAAACACTTTATCAGGTCAGCTTCAATCGGTGGCCGGGCGTGTTAGCCGCACTCCCGGCATTTTTTGAAGCCTTCCGGCGGAAGTAATTTTATTTGATCACAGTCACCCTCCTTCCTTCTACTTTAAACCTGACGTCCCCGGTCGCTTCCAGCATTTTGAGAATGTCGGATAGATTCTTCGACCGTGAAACTTCCCCGCCGTAGCGTAGATCCCCCCGGCGGGTTTTCGTAAACGACCTCTATGTTATACCACCGGGCAATCATGCGCATGATCGTTTGCAGGTCTTCCCCGTTAAACACGAACTCCCCGTTTTTCCAGGCGATCTCCGCATCCGGATCGACCTCTTTTACCGCTATTCCTCTTTCGGTAAGCAATGCCTGCTGCCCCGGCACCAGCCGCTGCGCATTCACCCGAACGGAGCCTTCCAGCAGCGTCGTTTTAACACCTGGCTCATCTTCATAGGCGTTGATATTGAAATGCGTGCCTAACACCTTCACAGTCTGCCTCCGGGATTTGACCAGAAAAGGCATCTTCTTATCGGGTGCAACTTCGAAATATGCTTCCCCGACCAGCTCCACGAGCCTTTCGGCGCCGATAAAGAATGTTGGGTAGCGAAGTGACGACGCTGCATTTAACCAAACCCTGCTGCCGTCGGGCAGAACCAGCTGGTATTGGCCGCCGATGGGAGTCGATATGGCGTTCATGGCCGGCGAAGCATCCGGGTCATTTGGTTTTCCGTGAATGGCGTAGGTGATCTGTCCGTCACTTGTTTTCCGGATGCTGATGCCGGACTGGGTGGCTATTTCGCCCCGGCCGGCGCTATCGAGTTCGATCCGGGTGCCGTCGGCAAGGGTGAGCATGGCCTTTTCGCCGCCCGGCCCGATTCCCGCGGGGTGCGCCGCCGGTACAGCCGTTTCCGCACCCGATGGCCGGTAGTAACGGTACACGCCGACCGATACGATGACAAGCACCGAGGCAGCAGCCACCCATTTTTTCCAAAGCGGATAAATATGCTTCCGATCTTCGTAGGCCGTTTCCTCCTCCTGCCCGGTAATATGCGCTATCATTCGGGAGGCCGTGTCTCCCGGAAGAGACTCGTAAACCTGCTGCGCCGAGAACGCATCGCCCAGCAACGCCCTTAGCTCGTCGGCGTGAGAAGGGTCTTCCACTAATGCAAAAAATTCCTGCATTTCACTATCCGAGCCGTTCCGGTTCAGATACTTCGATAACAATTCGGCCAGGCGGCTGTTCATGGGCGGCGCAATGATTATCCAGACCTCCGACAAATGGAGCTGTTTTCGGTGTTGACACGCCAGCCCGGAAATACGGGTAGATAAAAATGAAAAATTTTTATATTTTTTTTTATTGTTCCCGGAAATCAGCCCCGTCGGCTTCAAATGAAGCCCCGATGGCCGGAGAAACCGGGAATTGGCGACCTACCTGAAGAGATAAAAGAGCAAAATCGGGTAAACGCCCAGGTTATCCTTAAAATAGCTTCGGATCGTTTTAAGGGCCTGTTTCATGTGCGAATGCACCGTAAGGGGAGATATTTGCAGCCGGGCTGCTACTTCTTCGTATTTCAGGCCGTCTTCGCGGCAAAGCAAAAACACCTGGCGCTGCTGGGGAGTGAGCGATTTCAGTGCCTGCGCGAGGATCGTTTCAGATTCCTTCAAATCCAGGTAAGCCTCCGTTTCGCGGATCTCCTGTGGTGTAACCAGTCCCAATTCCTGTGACGCCCTGGCCTGCCGGGCGATCTGCCGCAATACATTCAGTGAATGGTTGCGCACGGTTCGGTTCAGGTAAGCACCAAAGTTATCGACCGATCCCAACGCGGCCCGTCCGAGCCATATTTTAAGGAAAATTTCCTGGACGATATCTTCGGCCAGGGTTTCCGAGCGAGTCAGCCGTTTGGCAAAAGAATACACCAGTCCCTGATAATCATGAAAAAGAGCGGCAAATGCATGCGGATCGCCCGACGAGATTTTCGCCAAAAGTTCCTTTTCATCTTTAGAAGGGCCTGAGTGCATCGGTAAACCCAATTATAGCAATAATAACTGCTGTTCTGGCATGCGAACGGTTGGTTTGCCATCAAGGTTTGTAAGCCTTATCGGTCCCGGATTTACTGCCAGCTTCCAAAATTTACCCCGCAAAGTGCCATTGCAATCGGATTATCGTGCCCAGGGCATCCGAATCCCGGAACGTCAGTTTGAAACGTTGGCCCGGAAGCCCGAAAAGCGAGCCGGATGCTTACTCGTCTAAATCGCCCGATCAGCCGGCAGACCCATGCCGGTCGTGTTAATCAAACGAAGTCCGGGTTAATTTGTAAATCTAATTGCCCGTAATAAACTATTTCGCTTTAACGATAAGCAGGGCGGAAGTCAGGGGCGATTTCTTTACGGACTCACCATTATGCCGGAATTGGGTGTATTTATAAACATTGGCACATGCATTTTTTTCCTGCTCGTACCATACTTCCAATGTATCGGAATCCACACTGTTGAATTGCAACCTCAAAGACGACTTCCCCTGCCCATTTTTGTCACAATCCGCATAGAATACATAGGATTTCAATCCGGGAAAGTACACGTTTGTGACAACGATGCTTTTCTGACTATCGTTGTCAAAAAGCCGGATGGAATCAACCGAATAACGTGCTTTTGATGAAGCAAGCAGGTCGTTTCCGTCATCATCGACAATGGAAAACGAGATCGGCGCTGTTGCGCGCATATCCATATCCGAACAATCGTCGCACGCAGAAAGGGTGAAACCGAGTACAGCGGCAAGCGATATCAGGTATTTATCAAAGCGTACGTTCATTTGCATAATTTTTCGATGTCAGACACAATGAAATGAGATATCGTTGCAGGCATTGGTGAAATCACTTGCCGTCTCTTCCGGCAGCCCATTTGCTAACCCGGTTCCACCCGCAGTCCATCATTTCTTGACCATGGTCAAAGTCTTAACGCCCCGAACGGTCGTGAATTTCAGGAAGTAGGTGCCTGTGCGCAGTTTGGCAACGTTGAGTTTGAAACTTTCGCCTTCGGATTGCCCGCCCAGCATTTGGGTTCCCGCCGAGTTGATGAGCTGCCACTTGCCCGCCCCTTTCGGCAGTTTTACTTCCACAACATCTGCAACCGGATTGGGATACAGCACCGCGGTTGCGTCCGGTGTTGCCAGTTCGCGAATGGTCGAATAAGCGAACGTGCCATCCGTGTCAGTCATTTTCAGACGGTAGTACACGTTTGGTGCCAGTACTTCGTCCAATTGTGTGTCGGTGAAGCTGTAACGGCCCGGGAGCGATCCGGCTGAGGGTTTCACGGTGGCTATCGTATGGTAGTTCCGGCCGTCTTCGCTGCGCTGCAGTTCGAAGTGCGAAAAATTGACTTCTTCGACCGTTTGCCAACTCAGCAGGGCATCGTTTTCTAATAGCTGTGCCTTGAAATCGACTAATCTGACCGGGAAAGGCTTGTTTGTATTCGCCAGGTAAAAGGTAGAAAAGGCATCCGTTTTAAAACTGAAAACATACCCGCCGCCGGCCCAGGGCTCGACGGTCGTCGCGATGGCGCGGGCTGATCCTGAGATACCGCCGCTGCAACTGTTGGCACCGGTTGTAAATACCCCGATTTGCGTTACGTCTTTGATCGGCTCAACCTCCATATCGGCATTGTTGGCGGCCACGAGCGCATCGTATTCCTCCTGTTTCACATAAATCCTGACATCCACCTGACCGGAAGTTATGCTACCCGAAGGCGTCATTGTAAAATCCCTGCCCAGGAAATAACGCCCGTCCCGTTTCCTAACCGCGCCGCTGTGCGTGTATAACCAGCTTTTGACAGTGCCCAGGTTGTTGCCATTCGCTTTGATCTCGGCCACCGCTTCGTTGGAAGCGTCGGTAATTGCGAGCCATTCGTTGAAATTACCGGTGTCGACCGTGGAATTCGCCAGCGTCATACACGTGCCCGGCTTACCGGCCGATACAGGCGCCGGTACGGGTGTGAGTGTCATGTAGAAAGGGTTTATCCCGCTTTCAGTTGAAAGCCGGGCTTTTGTCTTCAAGGTTTTAGTTGCGGGGTCCCATTCGTAAACCCAGCCTCCTTCATAATTTCTCATGAAATACAGCTTGTCATTGTTGACCGTGATGTCGGCCATGAGACCATTGCCGATGTCAGCCAGCACGGTTACATCCTGGGTTGCCGGGTCTACTTCCAGCAGCGTCGATTGTGTGAGCCCGTACAGTTTATCACCGTAAACTGTAAACGAACCATACGGATTCAGCCCCGTACTTGCCCTCAAATCCCGTAATTTCGTATAAACGTTCGTAGCAGGATCCCACTGGAAAACCGTGCCGGTGTAAAAAAACGCCGCCCCCCATGGTCATACCGTAGAATTTACCATCCTTCCAGCAAAGGTTTCCAAACGGGTTTGCACCAGTAAGGAGCTCAAAATCGTATCGCTTTGTGTAGATATTGGTTTCCGGGTCCCATTCGAAGATCACGCCGCGGTTGGAAGCACCGCCGGTAGGGGTCATCCCAAAGAACTTACCATTTTTTTCGACCAGATTGGCATAAGGCCGACTACCGTTGCTGTACTCAAAATCCAGCTTCTTAGTGAATACGTTAGTCTTGTAGTCCAGTTCGAACAAGGTACCTGATCCATCCGCTCCTCCGGCCCAAGTCATACCGTACAGTTTTCCGTTCCGCAATACCATTTTACCGAACGGCTTGGTTCCCGTTTCTACGTTAAGCTCCTGCATTATTTTGTAAACCTTTGTCTCCGGGTCGAATTCAAAAATTACGCCCAGGTCGTGCTGGCCACCCTGGGAAGTCATGCCATAGAACTTGCCGTCGGCAAATGTGAGGCTCCCCATAGCCGCACGCCCGGTGGCCACATTGGTGGTGTATTGTCTGGTAAAAACGTTGGTCGCAATATCCCAGTTGAACACTTCGATCGATATGAAACCGTTGGCCGGATTGGCTACCTGCACGCTTGAATACAACTTCCCCTGCCAGAGCGTAAACTTTCCCTGAAACATGCCGTTACCTTTGCTCAGAATAGCAGACCGGATGCTGAACCCATTCGTAGCGGGGTCCCATTCGTACAAGAGCCCTGTACGGGTTTCCCCTCCTTTCGTAATCCCGTAAAACTTGTCGCCCACCAGGAGTGGTGCAAAAGCGTTGAACGGAGCGGTTCCGGCGTAAGGAAAATCAATCTTTTTCGTAATGGCATTCGTTGCCGGGTCCCATTCGAACAATGTGCCGGCCCCTGATGCTCCCCCGGCCGTGGTCGCGCCGTAGAGTTTGCCGTCTTTCGAAGTCATTTTGGCAAGGCAATTGTAGCCTGTCTCCGGCGAAAAAGCGGCCTGCGAAGTGAAGGTACCTGCAACAGGGTCCCATACTACCAGCTCCCCGTAGTTGGCACCGTCCGATTTGGTTATGCCGTAAAATTTGCCCTGAAACGGCTCCAACGGGCCAGCTGGTACGTGAGGACCGGGCTGTAAGGGACCATTTACATTCTCGACTTTTGAAAACAGAAAGGTCTCCGGGTCCCACTCGTACAGCGCATCGCTAAGGTACCCGTTGTCTGCCAAGGCAACGCCGTACAGCTTTCCGCCGAATCCGGTAATCCGCGACGTGCCCCACAGCAGGCGGTCTTTCGCAAGGTTGGCGAAATCGCTCCGTTTCGAATAAACCTTATTGATGAGATCGTACTCGAAAATAACCCCTTGCTCATTGATTCCGCCCTCGGAGGTAGTCCCGTAAAGCTTATCGTCGATGATGACCATCGTCCCGCCAGGGTTGTTGCCCGTTTCGCGCCTGAAATTGTGCAAAATGGTATACTCATCAGTCACCGGGTTCCACTTGAACAGGATGCCCTTGAATACCGCATTGCCCACATCGGCCTCCAACGCCGTCGCATATAGTTCACCGTTGTATTCGGTAAATTGCCCCATTGAAACGGCTTTACGCGGCACACTGAAATTGAATTGCGCGAGCGGTTTGGTACCGTCTGTCGCCGTATTGAAAATAGTACCCAGGTTGTCGCTTCCGGCCGACGTACTTACGCCCCATAGCTGATTAATTCCTTGTGCATGTGCGTAAAGAACGGCAATGACGCATAAGAAGGCAAAGGGTATGCCTTTCATGTAGTAAGTTTTCATGAATTGTAGAATAACGTTGAGTTTGCGTAAATATAGGCCTAATTTGTAAAACGGCAGTCACAGATTAAACGCAAATATTGTACGCAGGGATTTGAAGGAAATCTCGTGAAGATTCCGTCGGCGTGCACTCCCTCAGAATGCACGCCGGCCCGAATTCCGGCGGAGGCCTATTATATGAAGAATTGCTCCGAGATAATTTTTCCGTCCGCCACGGTGTACACGCAGAGTTCGGTTAGTTTCTCACGATCCCGGTTTTTCATTTTCATGTCCATCGTCAGGACGAAGCAAAACGAATTGCCGGCAATTAAGGGCTCGGAAACGGTGGTGCCATGCCGGGATTCCACCATGGCGCTAAACTTCCTGTCCTTAGCCGTCATGGCTTTCAGGCCTTTGGTTTCTTTATCGAAGCCGGGAAATTCGAATGGTTCGGTGCTCACTGCGTTATCCGCATACAACTCTTCCAGGGCCTGGGTAAATTGTTCTTTACGGCAATAATCCGCCAAACGAGTTGCAATTTGCTCGATTGTCATAACTATCTGGATTTGGAGATAAATAACATTGATATTAACGCGCTTTTTATAAATCGTTGTGCAATCGTCAACCGGCGACAGGTATCTCTCAGGATGATTTCTTCAGGGAGCCAAGGTGCTTGTAGGTATTGATCAGCAGACCCGTGGGCGTGGTCCTGGAATCAACAAAAGCCAGCTCGCGGGCGTCGACACTGTCGGACAACAGGCGTTTTCCCTTGCCCAGCAAAACCGGGTAGGTAATGAGCACCACCTCGTCGGCCAGTTCCTGATCGAGCAACACCGGCGTCAGCGTCGAACTTCCTACCACGATGAGGTCGGGGCCTTCCGTAGACTTAAGTTTGCGAATGGCCTCCGTAACGTCCCCGCTCAAACTCGCCACCGGCCCCCATTCGAGACTGCCGGGCCTATGGGTGACGATGTATTTCGTTGCCGCGTTGATAGCATTTGCCATTGGAAAATCTCCGGCATTGGGCCAAAAACCACTAAATATATCGTACGTGTGCCGGGCAAGCAGCAGGTCGAAGTTCGGCCCGTAGGCCTCCAATAGCATTGCCGCCCCGGCGGGGCTTCTGTACGGCGTTGTCCAGGCGCCATAAGCATAGTCTCCGTCGTGTTCTATCACACCGTCAAGCGAGATATGCTCGAAAATTCTGATCTTCCTCATTTTTTTGTCGTTTAATTTTTGTCAAATTAGGCACGACGAAGCGCACCCATGCGGTGTAAGTGCGACAATATGCGGGTGTTTTTCACCGTCTCCCTGCCCGAAAACCGGGCACGGCGGCGGTGAAGAATGTTGCCATTAGCCGGTCGGCCGCAGTACTACGCCACGCGCGTTTTAACACCTTCATTTTTGCGAAAATTGCAACTAAATTTCCTCATTTTGCGTTCTTGCTGACGGCAAATTTCAGCCATAACAAACTATGAATTCACCCCGGTCCTGACCGGGCCGGATAAAACCGTTAATAGTGTTATGAAAACCGAGTTCTTGAAATGGCAGTTGTGGGCAGCGACGTTTTTTATAGCGCTAACGATCGCGGCCTGCAGTCGCGGACCACAGGTTGGTTTTGACCGTGATCCTTCCGTCAACCTCAAAAATTTCAGCACCTTTAAGGTAGAGGCCGAAAAAGGAGTTGCTAACGACCCGGTACTGGGCAGCGAACTCAATCAACGGAGAATGGCTAACGCCGTAATCGACGCGATGAAAGCCAAGGGATACGTGCTCGACGAGAAACGGCCGCAGATTGTCGTGAGATTCAAAATGGATGTACGCGACCGTCAGGAAATCCGAAGCAATTATCCTTACTATCGCTGGTGGTGGTTTCCTCCGATGTACGACGTGAGCACTTACAATTATCAGGAAGGCAGGCTGATCGTGAACATCTACCAGGCCGATACCGACCGGATGATCTGGCAGGGATGGCTTTCCGGCGAGGTAAAACAAGCACGCAAAAAGGATTCTCCCGACGAGAATGCAAAGAGTCTCGTAGCCGAAATCCTGCGATCCTTCCCCGAGTCGGCCGGCGCGATCGGACATATTTAACATCGTCGGGCGCTTATCCCGGCAACACCGTCAAAGCTGAAATCATCGGGAAGCGAAGATTAAAACAAAGCCTGGCAGCAATGTCAGGCTTTGTTTTCACATAACAGCTGCAACAAATTAGCTCACGGCAAAAGAGACACGGCTGATATTCAAAAAGCCTCAGCAATCGATCGGGACAATTCGTTTACCAGAAAGCTTTAAAGAATTCGCATCAGATTACAAGCCCGGCTTACGAACCGCACTGCTTGCCGCTTAGAAGTTTGAAAATATCAAATATCTTAGTCAATATTTCACCGGGTATAAAAATGGCGGATATTTTGACCTGGTTTGGCTACAAAAGTTTCTGAATTAAACAGATAAACACATGACCGGCAACAAACTACTGAGAATGGACAATATCGGCATCGTCGTGGAGTCCCTGGACGATGCCATTTCGTTTTTTACAGAACTTGGAATGAATCTCGAAGGACGGGCAACAATCGAAGGGGAATGGTCCGGACGTGTGACGGGTCTGACCTCACAGCGTGTAGAAATCGCCATGATGGTTACCCCGGATGGTCACAGCCGGCTCGAATTATCGAAATTCCTCGCTCCTCCCATAGCATCGGATCATCGGAACGCACCGGTGAATGCGTTCGGGTACCTCCGGGTCATGTTCGCCGTGGCGGACATCGATGAAATGGTGGCCAGGCTTTCCAGGCATGGCGCCCGGTTGGTTGGCGAAATAGTTCAATATGAGAACTCGTACAAGCTCTGCTATATCAGGGGTGTGGAAGGCATTCTTATCGGGCTGGCGGAGGAAATCGGCAAGCATTAAAATTTGATTCACAGCGCCTCCGGCTGAACCTCAATACCTGAAACTGATTTCAGACTCGTTGCCTGCCTGGGGATATTCGGGATAGCGGACGGTTATTTTCAATCGTTGTAATTTTTTGTCTTTTATCTGAAACTCCTGCGTTGTGATCCGGTCCGTTTTGAATGTACCCTCCTTGCCGGGCACTTTGTAAGTGAGCCTGAGTGGCAGCCGCCCCTTCATAGCATACAATACGGGAAAATTGTATACGGCGTAATCCGGGTTCGCAAAGTCGTCGATAAAAATCCAGGGATCGTAGTCGAACTCCGCAGAATAGGCTTTAAGAGTAGTAAGCGTCTGATAACCGTTCGATTGCTCCGTGCGTATTTGAACGAGCTCGCCGGCTTTGTCATATTCATAGTGGTGCACGACGTCCAGCCGGGTGCCCGCGGGCGTGATCTGGTAGCGTTCCAGCTTCTGGACGACGCCCGCATCGTCGTAAAGGAAAACGAGCTTCTGCGCGTTGTCATAGGGTCCCGCATTCTTTTTCACCAGTTGGACCGTTTTAAGCCTGCCTTTACTGTCATACGCATAGACCTTCTTCGACAAAGAACCTGCCACATCGATGCCGGAGAGTATTAGCCCCTCATATTGGTGCGTTTTCAGTTCGGTTCGGCCGTTGGAGGCCGAATAACGGATGTAGTCTATGGCGCTGTCGGCCCGATAGTTAATCGAGGCTTTGTAGTCAAATGTCTCCCAATGGATTTCCCGGATCAAATGCCCGGATTTCCGCACCGTTTGATCCGGCACAGGCTGAGGCTCGGGATCGGGCCGCCTGTCTTTGGAACAGGCGATCAGAAAAAGTAAAGCGACCTGCATCAAAGCAGTAAGCACGCGTTCGTACACGATTTTCATGGCGTGAAAAATGGAGTTGAAGTAAGAACGAACGGGATGCGACGCTGAAAGTACCGGCAAGTATATTCGTTTGCCACAGATGTGTCAACTTTTGGAGACAGACAGCACATTTCAGAAGACGAACGGCAAGCCCGATTTTCATGCCGCGCATCGTCGGGCACTTGCCATTATTCGACATTGCCTCACTCTAGTCGATTCCGGTACGGTGAGTCAATCCCGCTAAAATTCACCCACATTCAGTCCCCTTCTAATCCAGGACCGCTTGCCTGTTGTATTTGTTACGATAGTCGGCGGGCGTGAGGCCTGTGATCTTTTTGAATACATCGCGGAAAGTTTTTGTGTCGGTATAGCCCACTTCGTACATCACTTCGCTCACATTCATCTTGCCGGATTCCAGCTTTCTTTTCGCGGCTTCTACTTTCACCCGCTGTACATATTCATTCACGGTATTGTTGGTGAATTTCAGGAAACGGCGTTGAAGGCTCCGCCTGCTGATCGCGAACCTGTCGGCCAGTTGGTCGATGGTGATTTTATCGAGGTAATTCTGCTCGATGAAATTCTGTGCATTTTTAACGTCTTCGTCGATATGGTCTTTTTGCCCTTCGAAAATAATAAAGGGCGACTGGCTCGGCTTATCGATATCGATCACAAAACTCTTGGCAATCCGGACGGCCATTTCGCGGCCCGCATATTTCTCGATCAGGTGTACCAGCAGGTTCAGGTACGAGAATGCGCCTCCGCTGGTGTACAAGCCGTCCTGGTCCGAGATAATCTTTGAAGGGATCAGATTGGCTTTGGGATACGTTCTTTTGAATTCGTCGGCCAGCATCCAATGGGTGGTGCAGGGCTTCCCGTCCAGTAAGCCGGTGGCCGCGAGCAGGAAAGCCCCGATACAGAGGCCGGCGACTTCCGCACCCTGGTTGTACTGCCGGATTATCCATGGAATGAAATCCTTATTCATTTCGGCCGCTTCCGCCTGGTCGCCTTGCATGGAAGGAATGATGATCAGGTCGGTTTTGCCGACGTCCGTTATCAGTACGTCGGGTGCGATGGTGAACAGGCCATTCCGCTGCGGTACCTGATGTGCCAATCCTACCAGCTGGATCCGGAAGAGCGGGCCCTGCCCTTTTTTCTGCCTGATTACATTGACCTCCGATAAAATCTGCAGACTGCCCTCGATGTTGACGAGGCTGCTTTGCCCCAACGGTACGATGATCGAAATATGCTTCATAACAAGTTTTCAAATAGTTGGCATCATACCCCCCCTTTGATTGTCACTAAACCCTATAAATAGTCCTTTGTGCCGGCGATAGTTTTGTACATTGGAAATTATAATTCAAAACAAACAAAATACTATCAAAATGAGAAAGCTGGTTTTATTTGCGCACATGTCCCTCGACGGTTTTGCCGGTGACATAAATGGTGGCCTCGATTTCCTGTCTTACAACGATGAGCTGCAACAATTCGCCGAGGAGCTGGTCAAAACCGTCGGTGCTCCGGTATATGGCAAAAACACCTACCATTTAATGGAAGGCTACTGGCCTACCGTCCTGAACAACCCGAACGCAAGCAGGCACGCACTTCAGCATGCGCGATGGGTGCAGGATATCCCCAAAATAGTTTTCTCGACAACCCTGACCAGTGCCTACTGGAATAATACCACATTGATCAAAAGCAACGTGGAGGAGGAGGTAAACAAGCTGAAACAACAGCCCGGCAAAGACCTCGTGATATTCGGGAGCCCGGGGCTTGCCAAAAGCCTGATGAATCTCGGACTGATAGACGAGTACAAACTGAGCCTTCACCCGGTGATATTGGGAAAAGGGATCAGTTTGTTCGACAGCAATACGCAGATGAGCAAATTGAAATTGCAGGAGTCGAAAACGCTTGGCTCCGGCGTCGTTACATTGCATTACACGAATCGCTGACCGGCTATTCGAAGTCCGGCCAGTCGGCGATTTCCGCGGTGCCAGATTATTGGTACCGGGCAAATTTTTGACCGGCCGGCCCGGATCGCCTTTCTTCTTACTTCAATAACCCCGCAACGGTGTCCAGCCCGGCACCTTCGGCGACGACGTAATCAGGCTGAATGCCGGTCCCTTCCCAGGTCTCGCCTGTACCGGGACGTGTGGGTGCGCCGGTGGAAACGGAAATAAACAGGTGCTGATTGACCGGGTACCACGAGTTCATAAATGCGGCGCCGGCGGAACGCTGTCCGACGATTTTTGCACGACCATGTTTTTGCAATGCAAACGCAAATGCCTCCGCGGCCGAGGCGGTGTGCCGGTTAACTAATATGTACAAAGGTTTTTCATAGCGGGGTTCCAGCAGCCAGTCGACCGTCATATCGCTGCGACTGCTTCCGTTTCTCGTTTTGAATTCCAGCAAAGATGTCTGTGCAGGAAGAAAGAAGCTTTCGAGAACGCTGCCGACGGCGCTGCCCCCGCCCCCATTGTTTTGCAAATCGATAACCAGCGCCTTGCTGTTGGCTACAAAACGCATTGCTGCAAACAAGATGGGCAGACTTTTGGCCGAGATATTGATTTCCGAAATTTTAAGGTAGCCGATGTTGTCTTCCAGGACTTTTACTTCACGAAAGCCGAAATTCCGTTCAACGGCTTCCTTCGAGTCGAAAAAGGGATTATATCTGCTGTTTGGAGTCGTAGAATCGGAGCGATTTTGCCGGGGGGTTTTGCAAGCCCTTAACGGTCTTCGGGTCGTACCGGACATACAAGTGTCCGTCGTTGCTAAACTGTTGCAGGCTCTTTGAGATGGCCTCGGCCAGCTCATTCCAGCTTTTAGCGTTGTTAAACCTGCCCTGGCCGTGAACCGTTTTGAGATGTTGTGCTATTTTTCGCCCCTTTTCGGAAAAAACATAGGCGGTATCGATGGTTTCGGCCATAACGCTGATGGCCGCTTCCACTTCCTTCGGTGGCAAGCTTTGCGGTAATGCCGGTTGAAAGCATAGGATGGAAACTATTATGCTAACATAAACCCGGACTGACGTGATTCGTAACATATGCTGGTCGATTGGTTTGAAAGCAAAGTTCCTCCCGTTTCGACCAGCAAAATTGAATCAGATTAGCCTGCTACATTGCCCGGTATTCCTTGGGTAAAAATCCTGTGATTTGCTTGAAAGCGCGGGTAAAATGCGCCTGGTCGGCAAACCCGGATTCGTGCGCGATGTGCGTCAGCTGATAGGGTGTGTTTTTGATCATCGCGAGCGTTTTCTTAACCCTGAGCTTCAACATGTAGTCGCTTAATGTACAACCGAAATACCTCGGAAAATATCGGGATATCGTTACCGGATGGACCCCTATTTCCCTGGACAGCGCTAGCAGGCCCAAATGTTCGTTCCAGCGGTCGTGCAACAGTTCGGTGATTTGCAGGATCCATCCCGGCGGCCGGGTGCAAACCTTCACGCCGGCATCGAGCAGGCCGAAAATTACCGTTGTAATCGAATCGCCCGTAAAGTGTTCAGGGTGCAGCGATTGCCGGTAAGCCCTCAGCAATTCCAGTTCGGCAAGGGGATTGTTGTTAATGGCGTCGTCGATGTTTTCCTCTTTGACATCATATGTTTCAAAAAACTCCGGCGCAAATTCGATGTTGAAATTACGCGACCCGGGCACAGTCTTGCTGTTTTGGTGCGGTTCACCGGCATGAAAGAATACCGCCTCCCCCGCCTTGCGATAGCATTCGCTTCCCTGCCTTTTTTCGAGTGTCGCACCCGCCAGCAGCATCGTTATATGCGGGTTGGCATGCGCATGCAGGGCCACATTGGGAAGATTTTCCTCTGTATAGGAAGTAAGACTAATCCAGATGCCATTCGACAGGCACCTTGTTGAGCTGGTCCCTAAGTAGGCGGCAGTCGGCAGGATTTCCATGTTCGGCTTTTCCAGGTGTTCGGGAGTAGTCAAATATAACGGTTTCAACATAACGAGTCGCGGGTAGTGACCTCGTATAAGTCCCCGTAAAACTTACGTCGAGTTCGACGTAGCCACTCTCCGGAATGGTGATCGGCTGTGGTAAATCGCTCGAAATGCTAGCGCCCGGCAACACACCTACGAAAAAGTCGGCGGTATTGGAAATGACACCGTCGGAGGACACGATGCGAATTTTATAATTTCCATCGTTGAGATCTGCGGGGAGCGTACCACTAATGACATTGGAACGCCCGCCGTTTGCGATCGTCCGGAAATTGAGCTCATCGGCACGCGACAGTTCCATGCTGAATGTGGCATTACCGGCACTTCCATTGGAAATGGAGAATGGTACGCGGATCTGGTTACCGGCACAAAACCGGTTGGTCGTAAAGTCGAAACTCATAACGTTGATCTTGTACGGCAGTACTGTGATGTAGGTCGACAGATTTGCCGGCTGCGTCCCGCAGCTATTGATCATGGATTCGAGCGTATAAACCGTGGTAGTACCAGGCAAGCCGTTGATGGGGATAACGGCTTGATGGGGCTCTTCGAAAACAAGGGTATGGTCGGTGGTGCCGTCGGAGTAAACCAGCGACGATGCCCCGCCGCCTTTGGCCGTGAAGTTCACGGACCATTCCCCATTGTCGGCCAGCATGACCGGCTGCTCCTTCGTACCCGCGGGGGTAACCGCAAAGTCCGTCAGCGGTGAATCCACGCCGAACTCGTAGGTTTCACTCGTCAGAAACGGGTTCTTAGACACCACTTTCATAGCCGACAAATAGATATTGCCATTCCTGCTTGCGGGAATTTTCACTTTATATGTCCCGCCCGCACGCACGGTTCTCAGTGTTGTGAAATTGCAGCAATCCGCGTAGCCCTGGATTTGAAATTCGTTATCCGCACCAAACTTGCCCGGCGCCAGGATCGAATCGAAAGGCTGGAATCGGAATGCATTACTTCGATTTTGCCATCCACCAGTTGCCCGGGGATTTCCGAAACCACAGGCAGGTTATCGCCTTTTCTGATTTGAACCGTAAACTTATTGTCGGCATTATATTTGCCGTTAATCCTTACCTGTATTTTTTGAACCGCATTCAGGCAGGCCGTTTCCGGATAAGTAATCGCGATGGACGGGGACTGAGCTAAAAGAGAAAAACAGGAACTAAAAGTTAATACAAAGAGAAGGCAGAGTTTTTTCATATAGAGGTGGACATTCAATTCCAAACATAATGAAAATGCCCGGTTGTAACCAAAAGGAATTTCATCGTTTAACGGGATACAATTCCATAAAATGGCGAAATGCCGCTTGCCGATCGGCAAGCGGCATTTCGCACGAATAATTTTTAAATATCTTTTTACATTCACATCATCCGATCGGCTAATGTAAAAAAAGTTAATAACCATGCATTGGACCCGGCGGTCCAGCCCTACCTAAACTCACAAAACCCATGATAGAAGTAATACAAGGCGATATCACCAAAATTCAAGTCGATGCCATCGTCAATGCGGCAAATACATCGTTGCTGGGCGGAGGCGGGGTCGATGGTGCCATCCATCGCGCCGGCGGCAGCGCGATACTGGAAGAATGCCGGAAGATCAGGGACAGGCAAGGCGGTTGTAAAGTCGGCGAAGCGGTGATAACCACCGCCGGCAATTTGCCGGCCAGGTTTGTAATTCATACGGTCGGGCCTGTGTGGAAAGGCGGCGACAACAACGAGCATGTCTTACTGGCATCCGCTTACCGCAACAGCCTCGAACTGGCCGTAGAGAACAATATCCGCACGATTTCATTCCCGAATATCAGCACAGGCGTTTACAGGTTTCCCAAGCCTGCCGCTGCCCGAATCGCCATTGACACTGTGTCCGATTTTCTGGAAACTGCCCGCACCATCGAAAAAGTCGTTTTTGTATGCTTCGACACCGAGAATTACGACATTTACAACGCTTACCTCTCCCGCTAATGTGTGACACGACGGCCCGGACAACGCTTTCCCAATGGATACGCCCCGGCAGGTTACTTCAAAAAGCTGTTCAGATAGTCCAAAATCGTTGTTGTCTGCATCATCAGGCTGACATGCCCTTGCGACGGAACCACAGCCAGCTGCGATTTCGGCATCACCCCGAAATCAGCACATACGCCCCCCTCCCAGCAGCTGATATGTTTTTGCCAGCTCGATTTTGTCCAGCCCGTCGTTATCGCCGGATATGATTAATACGGGAGCGGAAATTTTCGAGACATTGGAATCGCCGAGGTTAAATGGTACCACCGCGTAAGCGATCATTTGTTCAAGGAAATTCGTCCATTTTGTTTTGTCGGGCGCCACCGCATCGTATGCAGTTTTCATTGGCGTATTCGCAAAGAGCTCGGGCTTCATTGTTTTAAACCCGTTGTTGACTTCCGGCAACCAGCCTTCACTTTTGTAGGCAGCAGAAATGATAACCAATTTTCTTACCCGCCTGGGGCTTTGTATCGCGAACTGATAAGCCACGGAACCGCCAAAACTGTATCCAGCTACATCGGCGCTGTCAACTTTTAAATAATCCATTACTCCTTCCACATCGCTTGCCAAAACAGCGTGCGATAATTTCCGGTCCGAAAACGGTGTGTGTCCGTGGCCTTGCAATTCGATGGCAATTACTTTTCTGGTTTTCGATAGTTCGGGAATCAATTGTCCCCAGTTGAGATCGATTGTCATGAAAGCACCATGCAGTAAAACCAAAGGCTTGCCCTGGCCATATACTTCGTAATAAACTTTAACGCCGTTAACGGGCGCGTAGCCACTGTCGGCTGGTTTGGATTGTTGCCCGTTTGCCCTGAACGCGGCGAACAGTATAACAACCACTAAAAATGATTTAAGGAAATGAGGTGTTTCGAATAAATTTTTCATAACGCTGTCTGGATTTTAGTTTTGAATTTTAATGACAATACAAAATTGCAGGCTGCGTCAGGATTTGAGACGGTGTGAAAACGACAATTTAAGGGATGAATCCTGCCAAAGCGGATCATCGTACCGTCACTGTCCGAATTTACCGCCACTGCGTGTCACGGCGGAGCAATTAGCGGCTCCGGGATTACCTCCGGATTTTCATGAATTTTGTTAAATTTCACTTCACCCTTGCAGAACATAGTCAATCCGCATCTTTGAGCAGTATTACCAGCTACCGTGCCACAACATGAACAGCGAACAGGAACTTTGGAGGGCTTTTCAGGATGGAGACGAAGACGCGTATACCAGCCTTTATCACCGCCATGTGCGGGCAATGTACCGGTACGGGCTTAGCCTGGTGTCTGTTTCGGAGGCATTTGTCCTGGACTGTATCCACGATGTTTTCACCGAAATATGGATCCGCCGGACGCGGCTTTCTATTCCCGACAATGTCCGGCATTACCTCTTGAAAGCACTCAAAATAAGGATATTACATTTACTGAACAGGAAGGAGAAGTCTTATACGGGCTTTTCTGAAAGCGAATTTGACGACCTGTGGCCGGAGCCTTCGGCGGAGGACATCCTTATTCTGGGGGAAGAATCCAGAAGCCGGACGGAACGTCTCGGCAGGCTGGTTGACCTCCTGCCCCACCGCCAGCAGGAGGCCATTCGCCTTCGCTTCGTCGAAAATCTCGACTACGGTGAAATCGGGGAAATGCTTTCGGTAAACCGGCAATCGGCCCGGAACCTGGTTTTCCGGGCATTGGAAAAGCTGCGTGGCTGGCTGTAACGGGCAACTTTTATATCGTCATTCGACTACCTAAAAAAATTTTCATCCGCTTCTGAGTATGATTCGCCAGACAATGTTATCTACTGGCAAACAATCGCCAAAAACTTGTGAATCCAGATTACACAGCGTTCGGGACCGTCGACTTTGCCGTAGACGACCGGTTTTTGTCATATTATTTCAAACCCGACAGCGCTTCGCGGCAATTCTGGGACGCCTGGCTGGCCGCGCATCCCGACAAGGAATCCGAGTGGCAGGAGGCTCGCCGCCTGGTCGAAGCCGTGGTGCTCGGGCTAAGCGACTATGCGCGCACCTACCTATCCGAGGAAGCCGAAGCGGAGCTTCTCGCCCGGATTCAGGCTACGAACCGTATGCACAACCGGCCTCGTTTTTTAGGAACGCGCTCCTTAACCCGGGTAGCCGTCGCCGCGTCCATCGTGATCGCGTTGGTCGGCGGGAGTTTCTGGTTTTTGAAAACATCGTCCGTCCGTCGGGGATCATATGCGGAAAAGGTCGGCGGAATGCCCCGCGGGATGAAGGAATGGGCGAACCGCGGCGGTAGCCCCGAAACGTTCACGCTGCCCGACAGCAGCAAAGTAACGCTCTCACCTGGCAGCCGGATCAGCTTTCCGAAAAACTACGGTCTCGCCAACCGCCCCACCTGGCTCTCCGGCCACGCGGTCTTCGATGTGTCGCGGAATCCCCGTAAACCGTTTCTCGTATATTCCGGAGAGGTGGTGACCAAAGTGCTCGGGACGAAGTTCGAGGTCAGCGCGTTTGATCATGACCGTGATGTAACGGTAAGCGTGATCAGCGGACAAGTATCTGTATATGAACGAAAAGCGGCCAGCAAACCGACCGCCGCCACGCATTCGGGAGTATTGCTGGCACCAAACCAGCAGGTGGTGTTCGTGCGCCGGACGGGCCAGTTCAACAAGGCGCTTGTCAGCAACCCGTCGGTCATTGCTTCCGGCACGGCCAGTTTCATCTACGACGAGCAGCGTGTCGCGCAGGTACTCGACGACATTGCCCGGGCCTACGGCGTCGAAATCGTTTACAGCCGGGAAATTCTGGAACACTGTTACCTCACGGCCGATCTGGCGCGGGAAACTCTTCAGGAAAAACTGGATATTATCTGCCGGTCCATCAATGCGGATTATGAGATCGTGGAAGCGCAGATCATCATTAATTCCGCCGGATGCAAAATCAACTGAACCCATTATAAAACATAACCCGAACCCGGCCTATGCATAAATAAAATACCTGCTTCTCTGCAAAAAAAGCCAACGATGCTTGCTCCATCGTTGGCCGGTTGTCCCGATGAACGGTCCGCCGGACCGCCGGGAAATTTTTGCCCGAATTTTTACCAACACGAACAAAAACGCTCAAAAGTATGAAACAACCCAGAGTTTTACTATTCCAATGTATGAAAATATCGTTGGTTCAGATCTTTCTGTCATGCGCCTTTCTCGGTGTCAGCTGGGCGAATGATTTGTCCGCACAGGAGCTGCTAAGCCGCCGGCTTACCCTGCACGTGAAGGACAAAAAAATCAAGTCGGTGCTGAAAGAAATCGAGGATGCGACCGACGTACGCTTTTCTTACAGTCCGCATCTGATACAGGCCAGCCGCCCGGTTTCCATCTCGGTGGAAAACGCGACGCTGGCGCTTGTTTTGAAACAGCTGTTCGAGCCGCTGGACATCGGCTACGATGTCTCGGGTCGTCAGATTATCCTGAACCAGGTTGTGAAACCTGTCCCTGAACGATCGGAAAAAGCCGGCTTTCCGGCCGACCGCCGGATCGAGGGTACCGTGACCGACGACAAAGGCAGTCCGCTGCCCGGCGTCAGCATTATGATCAAAGGAACGAGCCAGGGTGCCATTGCCAACGACTCGGGCGCATTCAGCCTTACTTTGGGAGACGAACATACTACATTGGTATTCAGCTTCGTAGGCTATCAGAGCCAGGAGGTTACGATCGGTTCGGAAACCAGGCTTACCGTTTCCCTTAAAACCGATTCGAAAGCGCTGGGAGAAGTGGTAGTAATCGGGTATGGCACACAAAAGAAAACATCCGTTACAGCAGCCGTTTCGACGTTGAAGGGAGAGGAAATCGCCGCCGTACCGATTACCAACCTCAGCAACGGGCTGGCCGGGCGCGTGGCGGGGGTTATCGTTAAACAGGGCTCCGGTGAACCCGGGCGCGATGGCTCCAACATTTACATCCGGGGAGTGTCGTCTACCGGCGGAAACCAGCCGTTGCTGATCGTCGACGGGATTCCCCGCAGCTTTCAGCAGCTCGATCCCAACACCATCGAAAGCTTCACGGTATTGAAAGACGCCGCGGCGGTAGCGCCCTATGGTGTAGCCGGTGCCAACGGGGTTGTACTGGTTACGACTAAAAGTGGCAAAACAGGCGCGCCGTCGTTAACGTATAACGGCTACGTTGGCTTTCAAAACCCTACGGCTATGCCCAAATACCTTTACGGCTACGATTTTGCAACCCTCAAAAACGCAGCGGCCCGATACGCCGGACTGCCGTTGCCCTATTCCGACGAAGCCCTGCAAAAGTTTCGCGACCGGTCCGATAACGACGCCTATCCGACCGAAAACGTCGTGGACGAGCTGGTAAACAGGAATGCCGTTTTGACCACCCACAATATCGAGGTATCCGGAGGTGCCGAGCGGATCCGCTATTATACGGCCCTCGGCTACCAGTCACAGGCGGGAATGTGGCCGTCGACCAACAACCGCCGTTTCAACCTGGCGATCAATCTCGAAGCACAGGCTACCAGGACCACCAGACTGTTTTTCAGCGTCAACGGCCGCATTCAGAAATCGAGCTATCCTTCCATTGGCACTTCCCGGATTTTCGAGCTGATCGGCTATGCGCACCCGGCTAACGGGCCGCTGCTTTTCAGCAATGGTATGAACGGCACTTACGTTACCGGAAGCATTTACAACAGCGGCTACCAGCGCGTCAATACCAGCAGTCTTTTCTCCCAAATATCGGTAGAACAGGAACTTCCATTCCTGCCCGGCCTGAAAGCCAAGGGAACCATCGCCTACGATCCCAGCCAGGTGATGGACAAAACCTGGACCACGCCCGTACATTTGGCCACCATCAATACCGCTACGAGGCCCTATGTGATCACCGACGGTATTTTCGGGCAAACCCAGTCGTCCCTCAACCAGGTTTACAACCTCAACCAGCAGCTTACCTACCAGGCCAGCCTTAATTACCAGAAAACGTTCGGTAAAACGGGATCAGTCTGCTCGGCGTTTTTGAGGCCAAAGCCAACTCTTCTTCCCTGCTCGGAGCCTCACGGCGCAACTATAATCTGAATATCGACGAGATCAACATGGGCAGTTCTAGTCAGGCCGATATGACTACGAGCGGCTCGTCGGCCCAGGCCAGGCAGGTGGGGCTCGTATACCGGGCCACGTACGATTATGCGGACAAATACCTTGTCGAAGCCAGCGGGCGCTACGATGGAAGCTACTATTTCGCCCCGGAGAACCGTTTCGGTTTTTTCCCCGCCTTCTCGCTCGGCTGGCGCTTATCGGAAGAAGGGTTTATCAAAAACAACTTCAACTGGATCGACAACCTGAAATTGCGCGGCTCGTATGGCGAGGTGGGCGCATTGGCGGGAAGCGCATTCCAGTATATGAGCACTTACGGCGTTGCCGGCCCCGCATATGTGCTGGGCGGATCGGCCGTGCAGGCGGTACGGGAGCGCAACGAGCCCAACCCGAACATTACCTGGGAAAGGGCCAAAAAGACCGACGTCGGTATCGAAGCCAGCCTGTGGAGAGGCTTGCTGAATGTAGAGGCGGACTTCTTTTACGAAAAACGCTCCAATATGCTGGTAAACCCCGACGTGATCGTGCCTGCGGAATATGGCATCGGGCTCAGTCAGGTCAATGCGGGCATTATGCAAAACAAGGGGGTCGACCTGTCGGTGGGATCTTCGCGGCGCATTTCCAAAGACCTGCGCGTTTCACTCTCCGGGAGCTTCACCTATGCCGTCAATTCGCTGCTGCAGGTATTTGAGGCATCGGCCACTTACGATAATCCGAACCGCAGGCTTACCGGAAAGCCATTGGGAACGCAATTCGGGTTTAAATCGCTGGGATTCTTTCAGTTGAGCGATTTTGACGAGAGCGGCAACCTTAAACCCGGTATTGCGATACAGCCGTGGGGCAAAGTCCAGCCGGGCGACATCCGTTACGAGGACATCAACCGTGACGGGAAGATCAATGACGACGACCTGACGCGCATCGGCGATGCCGTGGCGACACCGAGGATCATTTATGGCATTGCCCCGGCCGCACAATACAGGTCCTTTTCGCTCGACCTCCTTTTCCAGGGCGCGGCCAAAACGAACTTTTATTACCAGAACGACGCCGCCTGGGCATTTTTCAATGGTATGGGTGCATTGGAAGACAACCTGGATTACTGGACGCCCGAAAACCCCAACGCGCGCAATCCGAGGATCACCGCCGCCCCGACGACTAACAACACGCAGCGGTCGTCCTTCTGGATGGGCAATGCCTCGTACCTGCGCCTGAAAAGTGCCACGCTCGCGTTCAGATTGCCGCAGCCGGTTTGTGAGAAGATCCGGATGAAAGATGCCCGCATTTATGTATCCGGGCAAAACATTCTGACCTGGACGAAAATGCGCAATTTCGACCCGGAAGTGAGCGAGGTCAACGGCCGCAATTATCCGCAGCAAAAAGTAATGGCAATCGGCGTCAATGTTACATTCTAACACCTATCCCGAAATGAAACCGAAAATCGCTTCTATCCTGACACGGCACCTGCTGATGATGATTTTGACGGGATGCTGTCTTGCATGCAACAAATTCCTCGATGTGACCCCCACCGACCAGATCCCGGACGAGGGCGTGTGGGCCGACACCAGGACTGCCGATCTGTTCCTGAACAACGTCTATTCCGGCCTTCCCGGTCCATTCAACACATTCGATCCGGTCGAAAACTTCACCGACAACGCCATGAACGGCGTAAACGGACAGCCGAGCCGGGTGTTGTATGCCAATTCGGTGTACACTGCCAGCAACACTCCCAACAACTGGGCACAGTATGCAAATATCCGCAAAGCCAACCTCTTCATCGAAAAGGTAACCGCATCCGCCCTGGACGAGACCTGGAAAAAACTGCGGCTGGCGGAAGCCCGCTTCCTGCGGGCTTACTACTACCAGTTGTTATGGACTTATCACGGCGGCGTACCGATCATTACCAATACCCTCAACCAGAACACGCAGGGTGAAAACATTTTCAGGCCCCGAAACACCGATGAAGAGACCTACAAATTCATTGTCGACGAATGCGCCGCCATTGCGCCCGACCTCCCGCTGAAAGCCGAAGCCGGCAGAGTTTCCAGGGTTGCTGCGCTGACGCTCAAAGGCTGGTGCGAGCTGTTCCATGCCAGTCCGTTGAAGAACCCGTCGAATGAAAAAGTCCGGTGGGAAGCCGCCGCCGCTACCAACAAACAGGTGATCGATCTCGGTTCCCACAGCCTTTTCCCCGATTACGAAACGATGTTTTATGAGGGCAATAATAATAATCAGGAGGTCATTTTTGCGAAACAGTACCTGGGCGGAACGGCTTTGGGCGCAGGCAGAGAGGGCTTGCAGGGCCCCTGGATCGTCGGCGGCGTGCAGCGTGCTTACGGCGGTGTGGATCCCACGCAGGAGCTCGTCGACGAATATGCCATGGCCAATGGCCTGCCTATCTCCGATCCGCAATCGGGCTACGACCTTCAAAAGCCTTATGTAAACCGGGAAAAGCGGTTTTACCAGTCTATTATCTATGATGGTTCGACATGGCTGGGTAGTGAAATGGTAATGAAACAAGGGGTTGGTAGCCGGAATGCAACGGATTTAAGTAATACCAACGAAGCTACGAACACCGGCTATTATCTTCGCAAAGGGCTGGACCCGAAATATGCGGTGAACGGCAATCACATGCTGAGTAGCGCCAACTTTATCATTTTCCGTTACGCCGAGGTCCTGCTCAGCTATGCGGAAGCCCGGAACGAGGCATCCGGGCCGGACGCGTCGGTATATGAAGCCGTCAACAAGGTAAGGGCACGTTCCGAGCTACCCGCATTGAAAGCAGGCCTCTCGCAGGCGCAGATGCGTGTCGCGATCCAGCGCGAACGGAGGGTCGAGCTCGCATTCGAGGAAAAGCGGTGGTATGACCTGATCAGGCTGAAAGCGGCCGAAAAAAACCTGAACGGAACGCTGCATGGCATACGCATCGATCAGGTTGGCGGCAAGTGGGTGTATACGGTAATTGCCGCGCCCGACGGTTCACGCACATTTTATCCCGAGAAAAATTACCTTTTCCCGATCCCGCAGTCGGCCTTGAACCAGAATACAAAGCTTACCCAGAACCCGAATTACTGACATTCCGAACCCTCATGCGTCCGATCGGATGGTCGGACGCATGGCTCAAAAACAAGCGAGTATTTACCAATGAAAAATACCAAACTGATACGCATTTTGGCGGGTGTGGCGATTTGCTGCGGCATTTTCGTTGCGGCGACAGAGCGGACAAATGAATATTCCCGCGAGGTGAAGCCGGAAGACGCGCTTGCCACTTTCGAGCTTCCCGAAGGTTTCCAGATTGAAATGGTTGCAAGCGAACCGATGATCTCGGACCCGGTAGCAATGGAAATCGACGAGAACGGGCTCATGTACGTGGTCGAAATGCACGGCTATCCGCTCGACAAAAGCGGTACCGGCAAAGTCCGCATCCTGCGCGATGCCGATGGTGACGGAAAAATGGACAAATCCGTCGTTTTCGCCGAGAATCTGGTGCTTCCGACGGGCATTATGCGCTGGAAGAAAGGCGTGCTCGTCACCGATCCGCCCAATGTGCTTTATCTGGAAGACAAAGACGGCGACGGCCGGGCGGATACCCGTGACACACTCCTGACGGGCTTCGCGATGTCAAACCCGCAGCACAACTTCAACAACCCGATCCTGGGTATCGATAACTGGATATATCTCGGCCATGAGCCTGCTGTGACCACCAAAACGTTTCAAAAGGAATTCGGCGATCGCGGCGGGGAAATCTTATACCCAAAAATGGCGGATAGCCCCCGGTTACCTGAAAATGGCCTGGGGCGAGGCGTACGTTTCCGTCCCGACACAAAGGGGCTGGAAGTATTGAGCAGCTACACGCAGTTTGGCCACACGTTCGATCGATGGGGACGTTACCTGCTCGTAAGCAATGCGAATCCGGGTTATCACGAAGTAATCGCCAACCGTTACCTTCTGCGAAACCCCGATCTGCTGGTTTCACAGGTGACGCAAACGTTGTCGGACCATTCCCCGGAGGTATTTCCCATTACTAAAAACCCGCTCCACCAGCTACTCACCGATGTCGGCGTTTTTACTTCCGCCTGCGGTATAACCAGCTACCAGGGCGGATTGTTTCCGGCTCCCTACGACAGCGTGGCATTTGTGGCCGAACCGGTCAGCAATCTGGTACATGCCGACGTTATCCGGGACAAAGGCGCGAGTTTTACGGCGAGCCGCCTATTTGACAAGAAAGAATTTCTCGCTTCGACCGATTCCTGGTTCAGGCCGGTAAATATGTATATCGGCCCCGATGGCGCCTTGTATGTCGTGGACTATTACCGACAGATTATCGAACACCCCGAATGGATGGCCGACAATGTGATAAAATCGGGAGCGCTTTACAATGGCCGCGACATGGGCCGCATTTACCGCGTTGCGCCCAAAGGTACACCCCGGGCGACATGGTCCGAAAACGTCGGCCTCGATGCGATGACCGACGCCGGGCTGATCGCGAAGCTGGCCGACGGGAACATCTGGTGGCGCCGTAATGCACAGCGCCTGCTGCTCGACCGTCGTAACCAGGCCGCGGTGCCGCTGCTGCGGGCGATGCTCGCCGGTGGCGACCCAAAGGGGCGGTTGCATGCGTTATGGACCCTCGAAGGCTTCGGAGCGCTGAATGCCGACGATCTGGCGGGCGCGCTTAAAGATCCCGAGGCGGGCGTAATCGAAAACGCTGTAAGAGTTGCGGAGCTTCATCTGCCGCGTTCCCCCCGGCTGAAACCGGCACTGACGGCACTCGCCACCCATCCGAATCCGAAAGTCCGTTTCCAGGCACTGCTGGCATTGGGGGAAATCCAGTCGGAAGATGCGTTGAAAGCCCGTGAAACCATTCTTTTCAAAGACCTGCACGACCCTTGGGTACAGGTTGCGGCACTCACTTCCAGCTACGGGAACGATGCCCTGTTTGCAGAAACTTTGAAACGCTACAAAGCCGGAAACGAAGCTTATGCCTCCCTCGTGCAGCGCCTGAGCACATTGACGGGCGTGCGTGGCGACGCCGCGGCGATACGCTCGTTTATACGGAAGGCATTGGGGCCCGCGGCGGTTCATGGCTGGCAGGCACCGGTATTACGCGGATTAGCCGAAAGTCTGAACAAAAAAACAGACCTTAGCGCACTCACAGCCGAAAAGGCGCTATTGCTCGATGCGGCATTTAAAAACCCGAAGGCGGACGTAAGGCAAGCAAGCATGCTTCTGCTGCGAAAAACCGGCCTCCCTGCCGGTCCCGAAACCCGGGCGGCCATTAAGACCGCCCTGCAAACGGCGTCGAACAAAAACGCAGCCATCGAAAAACGGACGGAAGCCATTCAGTTTCTTTCCTTCGAAAATCCTGCCGAACATACGGAAATGCTGAAAAAACTGGTGGTACCGAGCGAACCGCGCCCTGTACAAATGGCTGCGTTGAAAACCCTGGGCGCGATACCCGACGAAACCGTATGCCTGCTGCTTCTGGAAAGATGGCCGTCGCTGACGCCCGATGTACGGGAATCGGCGATCGGGTTCTTTACTGCCGGCGAAAAACGCATTACGCTCCTGCTCGATGGCCTCGAACAAGGCAAGATAGACCGTGCGAGCATTGGATGGCCCCGCAGCGTTTCGCTGATGGCACAGCATAACGAGGCGCTCCGCAACCGCGCCCGACAGCTGCTGACGCAAAAAGAAGGTCAGCGCGAAACGGTAAAACAAGCCTACAAAGGCGTTATGGCCCTGTCGGGAAACGCTCAGGCAGGCAAAACCGTTTTCGATCAAAATTGCTCAGTGTGCCACCAGATCGGTGGTACCGGTGGCGTGGCATTCGGCCCCGACCTCGGTACGATCCGCAACCGCCGCCCCGAATCGATCATGGGCGACATCCTCGACCCGAATTTTTCCATTGCCGACGGTTACGACCTCTGGCAGGTCGAACTCAGCTCCGGCGAATCGGTACAGGGACTGATATCGAGCGAAACACCCTCCGCCCTTACACTTTCCAACTATGGCGGGCAAAAACGGGTAATCGCCCGCAAGGACATCAAATCACTGAAAACACTGGGCATGTCGAGCATGCCGGTAGGGCTCGAAGCGTCGATCGATCAGCAGCAAATGGCCGATTTACTTGCCTTCATTAAAAACGCAAAATAACCAGCGATGAAAAAGCATAACCAGGCAGCCGGCGCCGCCCAATCCATTGTCACATTTCTTCCTGTCCGCCTTTCGGCCATAATCATTTTGTTTTTGCTGATGATGAATGCCCGCGTCCCGGCGCAGGGCTTCAAAGCCTCGGTCGTTAAAATCGACATTACACCCGGCACGCCGCAAATGCTGCTCGGTTACCAGGCGCGGAAATCAACCGGCGTCCACGACAAAATCTATCACCGCATCGTTGCGATGGACGACGGGCGCAGCCAGTTTTTTATTATATCGACGGACATCTGCCTGATTTCGCCATCCCAATACGATAAACTCGCCGAGAGGCTTCAAAAAGAGTTCAAAATCGATCCCATGCAGGTTTGGTGGTCGGCCACGCATACGCATTCCGCGCCGGAAGTGGGCCCTCCCGGCCTCCCGGCGGTATTTCTGGGCGAACGGTACAAGCATGATTTCGACGTGCCTTATACCAACCTCGTGGAACAGCGGATCGTTGACGGCATAGCCGAAGCCCGGCGCAAGCTCGCCCCGGCCCGCATTGCGGCCGGTTGGGGCCATTCGAATGCCAATATTAATCGCAGGGCCAGGGAAGTGGATGGCAAAACCAGTCTGGGAATGAACCCCGACGGCCCTGTCGACCGCGCCATTGGCCTGCTCCGGCTGGAAAGAACCGACGGAAGCCTCATGGCGCTCATAGCCAACTATGCCATACACGGAACTGTCATGAGCGGACAAAATCTGGAAATCAGCGGTGATGCGCCGGGTGTCGTATCCGAATATGTCGAACAGAAAACAGGAGCTCCGCTGCTGTTTATCAATGGGGCTGCCGGTAACATCGCACCGATTTACAGCGTTTACCCCAATCCTCAGGCGGGGCGGCTGAACCAGTTCAAGGCCATGCTTGGGGAAAAGATCATCGATGCGAATAAAACCATCGCTGCCGGTACCGCGGAAGTGACGCTGCGATTCGGCGGCATCACCGTCGAGACACCGCGCAAAAAGGACCTCGGCTGGCCGGCTGATCTGGAAAAGTATACCCGGACTACGAAAACCGGCGAAAACCTCGTGAAACTGCCCGTTCGTTTTTTGAAAATCAATGAAGACATTGCGATCTGGAGTGCGCCGTTGGAATTGTTCTGCGAGATCTCAAACGACGTCCGCAGCCAATCGCCCTTCCCCTACACTTTTTACTTTGGCTATACCAACGGCTGGCTGGGCTACCTCCTCGCCGAGGACGAAATCAAATATGGCGGGTATGAAACCACCGTGTCCCCCTATGCGCCCGGTGCTGCCAAAAACCTGACCGACGCCGTCGTCAACCATCTCCACGGCTGGCTGCGTTCGGCGAAATAGCTGAAAAAACTGACATTTAATTTTACCTCTATGACACGCAAACTACTGATCCGAAACCTTGTTCTTCCCTACCTGATTTTGGGTGGGGTCACCGTACAAACGGCTGTTTCCCAACACTTCAAATGGCCCGAGGGAAAGAAGATGGCCATCAGTCTCACCTTCGACGATGCACGCGGCAGCCAGGCAACCGCCGGCGTTCCGCTGCTCAACGAGTATGGCGTCAAAGGAACGTTCTATCTTGTGCCGTCGGCTGTCAAAACGCAGCTGGAAGGCTGGAAAAAAGCAGTTGCAGCGGGGCACGAAATGGGCAACCATTCGCTGCACCACCCGTGCAGCGGCAACTTCGTCTGGTCGCGGGAAAAGGCGCTGGAAACCTACACCCTCGACAAAATGCGCACCGAGCTGACGGAGACCAACCGCCAGATCCGCAACCTGCTCGGCGTGACGCCCGTGTCATACGCATACCCGTGCGGGCATACCTTCATCGGTCGCGGACGCGGGACCCGGAGCTTCGTGCCGCTTATATCTGAAATGTTCGTCAGCGGCCGCGGCTGGCTCGACGAAGCTCCGGTAGACCCTTCGTATTGCGATTTCGCACAATTGACGGGTATGGAAACCGACGGCAAGGACTTCGAACAAATACTTCCGATCATCGACGCAGCGCGAAAAGCAGGGCAATGGCTCGTACTGGCCGGACATGAAATGGCCGATTCGGGCCCGCAAACCACCCGTCTGACCATGCTTCGTAAACTCTGCGCTTATGCCAAAGACCCCGCCAACGGCATTTGGATCGCCCCGGTAAGTGAAATCGCCGCATATGTAAAATCCGTCCGCGACACGATCAATATCCCCGAGCTCGTCGCTCCCGATGGCAGCGGTACATTATATCTGACAGCGGAAAACGGCAAGGGCGTCGGCCCCAGGATCGAGTACATGCCCCGGTGGAAGGCCTTCGGATGGTTCACGTCGGCCGATATGGTCGAATGGGAAATCGAGGTTGCTAAAACCGGCAACTACGACGTAAACCTGGAATGGTCCGTCGACGACAAGGAGGCGGGTAAGGCGTTCGTTCTGGAAGCCTCAGGCACTTCGCTTCGGGGGCAGGTAGAGAAAAGCGGCGGCTGGGAGCGTTTCAAAAGCAAGTCCGTCGGAAAGGTCCGTCTGGACGCAGGCATACAAAAGATCAAGTTCCGGCCCGACAAAGTGTTTAACAATGGCGCACTTGCGGATCTGCGGAAAATCGTACTTACGCCTGTCGACTAGCAATGGCGTCATCGCGCTTTCGTTGCTTTCAGGGGCAGGTTCGCCTGCCCCTGGTCAAATCACGCCGGTCCCGCCGGTGCGTTAATGCCCTTCGCTATCAGCGAGCGCAGGCGGTCCTGGTGCTGGTCGCCCCATTGCCCGATCGCCGCTATCAACGGTATCAGGGTCTCGCCGAAATCCGTCAGGTAATATTCAACCCTGGGCGGGACTACCGGGTAAATAACCTTTCTCACCATTTCGTGACCTTCCAGCTCCTTCAACTGAACGTTCAGCACGCGCCTCGATGCACCGGGGATCTTTCGTTGCAGTTCGCTTGGACGCCGGAAGCCCTCGCTGATAAACCACAGTAGCCGCATTTTCCACTTGCCATAAAGCGCTTCTCCAACCAGGTCGAGCCCGCAATTTAAATCGGGCAATATTTTTCTTTCATACATAGTATAAAAGTAGCGCTATGTGCGGCCCGGTTCAATACGGGATAAATTTATCCCTATCCGAATCGTAATTCCGTACTTGCCGGCCAGCCCAATCGTCCGGAATTTTGCCCGAACAAATCAGCATTACAATGGCTTTCAATTTTGAAAATGAGTTGGAGGGTAAAATAGCCCTCGTGACCGGAGGCAGCAAAGGCACGGGCAAAGCCATTGCCGAACGATTGGTCAGCGCCGGTGCGGTGGTGATTATTACCGCAAGAAATAAGCCGGAAGAAGAGGTTACGGGTACAGTGTTTATTGCCGCTGATCTGAGTGAGCCAGAGGGCGCCGCAAAGGTCGCCGATGAGGTATCGCGAAGGTTCGGCAGGCTGGACATACTGGTCAACAACATGGGCGGCTCCGATACACCCGGAGGCGGTTTTGCGGCACTCACCGACCAGCATTGGGAGTCGACCATTCAAACCAACCTGCTGGCGCCGGTGCGATTGGACCGCGGCTTTTTGCCCGGCATGCTGGAACGCGGCCATGGGGTTATCATCCATATTGCCTCCATTCAGGCGACATTACCGCTTTACGATTCCACGCTGCCTTACGCGGCGGCCAAAGCCGGCCTCGTCAATTACAGCAAGGGGCTCTCCAAGGAGGTCTCGCCGAAAGGTGTACGGGTGCTCACCGTTTCGCCCGGCTGGATCATGACCACAGCGGCGACCCGAATGATGGAACGCCTCGCCGAAAGCTCCGGAAGCTCCGTCGAACAGGCTACGCATGGCGTAATGGACGCCCTCGGAGGCATTCCCGTCGGCCGACCTGCCCGACCGGAGGACGTGGCCGAGCTTGTTGGCTTCCTGGTTTCGCCGCGCGCCGCCTACCTCACGGGTACGGAATACGTGATAGACGGCGGCACGATTCCCACAATCTAGGCCATATTTCCCCTCAGCAAAGACCGAACTTGGTTAACGCACGTCTGCAAAAACGGCTTTTACCCTGATATCACGGAAAATTGCAGGAAGGATCATTGTTGCGATGCCGGTTAGGACGGAACTATTTTAGTTCCCCCTTTTCGGCATCCTTTTTCATCTCTTCGTTGGCGTAGATCGCGAGCTCCACCCGCCGGTTTTTCTCCCTGTTTGCCTCGCTGTCGTTCGGAAATTTCGGTTGCGACTCGCCGTACCATTTGGTATTGAGCCGAGACGCAGGAAGATTCCGCGATTCGAGGTAGGAAGATACCGCCCTGGCCCGGCGCTCCGACAGTTTCATATTATATTCGTCAGAACCGGTATCGTCCGTATGCCCTTCGAGCAGGATCTGGGTATCGTCGTATTTGCTCAAAATACCTGCGACTTTGTCGAGCTCCTGCTTTGCTTCGTTACTCAGCTCGGCCGAATTGAGTTTGAAAAGAAGGCCGGAGTTGAATGTCAGGTTAATGCCTTCACCCACCCTTTCGACGGTTGCATCGGGAATGGCTTGTTTGAGTTCTTCGGCCTGTTTATCCATATGCCTTCCAATAAGGTAGCCAGCCGAACCACCCACCGCCGCTCCGATCAATGCGCCTATGGCCGTATTATTTCCCGTAAGTTTGCCGATGGCAGCGCCGGCTGCCGCACCGCCCGCGACCCCGATGCCGGTTCCTTTCTGAGTACTGTTCAGGCTCTTGCAACCCGTTAAAAATGCCAATGCTACTATTACTATATTCTTTCTCACTTTCGGTCGGTTTATTCTTTTATTCGCAAATCATGCTGGACAACAAGTCGAGCTGTAAATTTCTTAACCCTAATTCCAGCGCTTTCTTCATATCCGCGCAAAGGGTATGTTTCTCCTGTTTTGTCATTTTTCCCGACAACTCCTTGATGTCGGTCGTTCCGTACTTCTGCTGAATCTGCTTCAACCGGGCCTCGGTCCTGATCTGGTAGATTTCAAGATCATTTTTACCCAGGTCCAGGGCCTTGTCATAAGCCGCAAAAGCATCGTCGTAATTGCCCGTTTTGACCATCATATCGCCCTTCTGAATATAGAATGCAGGATTATCCGGATCGAGTTCGATCGCTTTGGTCAGGTTCGTGTCAGCCGCGGCGAGCATGTTGAGCTGAAAATCCAGATGTGCCAGTCGTGCGAATATTGTGGCCCTGGCCTTGATATCCTTATTCTTTCCTGTGAGCTCGATAATCTTTTGCAGGTCGGCCTTCGCATTTTCGGCCTGTCCCAGGTTGCTGTACGCATAACTCCTTGCGTAATAGGCCATCACATTCGTTTTCTTGCTTGCTTTGATCGCATTGTTGGCCGCTGTTATCGCCGAATCATATTGTTTCAACCCGTTCGAAGCGATGGCCAGCCCCACGTTCCCTTCTTCTTTGGCGTCTTTTGTAGAGCAATTTTTGAGAACATTTGTAAAAGTGTCCCGTGCCTCCCGGTATTGCCCCTGATCGTTCTGCTTGTTCCCGGCCTCGACCTGCCGGAAGCATTTGTTCGACATGGTTATAAGCTGCTGGGCCCGCAACGTGGCCGGGGCGAGCATGATGCAAAGGATAATGTTCTTCGTGTTTATGATCTTCATCTGAAACATACTATATCCGTAAACCGGAAACCGGAAACGCCGGCAGTTCCCCGGCAATTCTTTCGTCTGCCTTCGAAGTCGCCGGAACCGGGTTCAGCCGCGAAGATAGCGAAAACCGGCCGATACGCCGCCGGACTGCCCGATGTGATAGCGGATTTAGCTTACCGGCAATGCTGTTTACGATCGGCGTGGTTTCGTTTTTCATGTCGGAAGCGTTCACTCTTCCTTGCTTATCGCACCGGACGCCTTGCAGGTGGCCGCATGTTCCGAAGTCATTGATCATCTGCGCCGTAGCCGGAAAGATTTTGGGGGTTCATAAATGCCGATTGCAAGCCCGGAACCGGGGGCGCTGGTTACTAACTGTGCCGGCGAACCCCGCTGGCATAATTTTGTGCGGGAGGCGGCGATTTTGTGCAACTTTTAAAACCTGTAATCACGTGTGTCTGCATCGCATTATCCGGTTAACCTGCGCGTCGGCGGTTGCCACCTCGGCCATGACGGTATTCAGTTATGCCCTTTCAAAGGTTTGTAAGGCGAATTATCGCGAGCCGGAGCTTCTTTCCGGCATTTTCAGCGAAGAAACGCCATCCGCAAGCGCGCCGCAGCAAAAGCGACGGGGCTGGATGGCTCATTATCTGATGGGAATTTTCTGGTCGCTGCTGTATGAAACTGCCGTCGGTAACCGCAACAAATCGGGCAAAAGTGTGGTTTTCGGACTTGGCAGCGGCATCATCGCCGTCGCGGCGTGGAAGCTGGCGCTCGGCAGGAGCCCCCGAACGTCGCAACGCGTCGAGCCGTCGTTTTTTCTCCAACTCGTTCCCGCACATGTGGTGTATGCGCTGGCACTCGAATATGTGAAGCCGAAATGCCCCGTCCCCAAGTCTGTGTAATTAAATCTACGCGCCGGGTTCCTACGCCCATGCTTCATCAACGGACAATGCGGCAGCGCTTCTGGAACGGCTTTTTACAAGCGGCCGAAATTTTTCTTTCACTTCAAACAGTTTTTTTATGGACATTACCAAAAATACCGGCCATCAGGAAGGGGACGTGGCGAAGGCCATCGAATCACAAACCGCAAAAATCCCCTCGGACGCATTCCTGTGGACATCGGTCGCATCCATGGGCGTCTCGCTCGCATTCAAACTGGCGGGCCACAAGCATACCGCGCTCTTCATCGGCCAGTGGGCCGCGCCATTTCTCCTGCTGGGGATTTATAACAAGATCGTCAAGACGCAGGGACACGATTAATCCTTTTATCCACCTAAAAACCAAATCCCATGTTCCATCACGTAAAAGAACTTCAGTTCAATGCGAGAGTCTCACGGCCCGACCCCAAATTCGCCCGCCTGCTGCTCGAACAGTTCGGCGGCAGTAACGGCGAACTTAAAGCCGCTATGCAATATTTTGTGCAGGCATTCAGCTGCCGGTATCCCTATCCCGACAAGTACGACCTCCTGATGGACATCGCCACCGAGGAGTTCAGCCACCTTGAAATCGTAGGTGCTACCATACAAATGCTGCTCAGCGGCGTCAACGGCGAACTGAAAGACAATGCCGACGAATCGGAAATCATGAAGTTGCTCGACGGCAAAGCGGCGAAAGAGGATTTCATCCATGAAGCGATCGTCAATCCGCAGTTCGGCGTACTCTCGGGCGGAGGCCCCACCCTCACCGATAGTAACGGCACGCCTTGGACGGCCGCCTATGTAAACGCCAACGGCGATCTGACCGTCGACATGAGATCGAATATCGCGGCCGAGTCGAGGGCAAAAATCGTTTATGAATATCTGATGAAGTTTACGGACGACCCGGCTGTGAAGGAAACGCTGCGTTTTCTGATGACGAGGGAAATCGCCCATTACCAGATGTTCGAGGCGGCGCTGGCCACCATACAGCCAAATTTTCCGCCGGGCGTATTGCAGGGCGACCCGAGGTACAGCAACCTGTATTACAATATGTCGAACGGTTCGCAGGTGCGTGGCCCGTGGAACGAAGGCAGCAGCACGCAACTCGGCGAAACCTGGCAATACATCGAAGACCCCGTCCAGCAGGTACGCGACTCCAACGGCCTAACCGAACTGTCCCCTACCGGTACTTTCCGTACCGAAGAGGAAGTAACAAGGCTTAACGAAACGCTCGGCAAGCAACGGAGTGAAGAGATCGCGAGCGCGACCCGGGAGATCGACATGCAATGGAGCACCTACACCAAAAACGGAGGTACCATTGTCGATGAAATGTGAGGAATAGCCGCGATATCCGTCCGGTTGAACAGGCTTCGGCACCTTCCGAAGCCTGTTTTATTTTAAACGTGCCAACCCGTAAACCGACTAGCCTCCGCATACGGGCCGCCTTCGGGGGGAGTCGCCGACCGGCCGGCCTAACCGATAGTCGCCTCAGGAAAAGTAATAGCCGTGCCGCGGCGGCCGTCGCTCTGCATCCAGCCTCTGGGCATTGTTGCACAATTGGCGGTCATTTCGATTTTTCCCGTACGGTCGATGGCGATCATGCCGCCCTCGCCTCCGAGAGCGGTCAGTTTTTCGTTGATTGCAATCCGGCAGGCTTCTTCCAGAGAAATGCCCCGGTAACGAAGCATGGCCGAAACGTCGTAAGCGCTGACAAGCCGTATGAAGTATTCGCCGTCGCCGGTGCAACAAACTGCACAAGTCGCATTGTCGGCATAGGTACCGGCCCCGATCACCGGGCTGTCCCCTACCCGTCCGAATCGCTTGTTCGTCAAACCGCCGGTGGAACTGGCGGCCGCCAGATTTCCGTGCATATCGCGCGCAACGGCGCCTACGGTATCCGACGGTCGGGCAAAACGCTGCATTTTCGCATCCAGCAGCTGACGGTATTTTCCGGGAGTCGAAAAGTAGGACATTTCTTCAAGGGCAACGCCTGCCCGGCGGGCATAGTCCAGCGCCCCCTCGCCCGAGAGGAGCACATATTCCGACCCATTCATGACGTTATGTGCCAGTAAAACGGGATTGCGAACGTGCCGGACGGCCGCCACTGCACCCGCTTCGTGCGTTTTTCCGCACATGATCGCCGCATCCAGTTCATGGACGCCGTCGAAGTTAAAAACGGCACCCTTACCCGCATTGAATAACGGATCGTCTTCCAGCGCCATCACCGCATTCCGGACGGCGTCCAATGCGCTTCCGCAGTGACGCAAAACCGAATACCCTGCATTCAATGCCCTGTTCAACCCCTCATGATATAATTTTTCCAGCTCGGGCGTCAGCGCGGAGGCATCCAGCGACCCGGCGCCACCGTGAATAGCTATACAATACATAGACATGACTGAATAAAAAACGCATTTCGTCAAATGAGGCGGTAACCAGCAAATTACTTACCAGATGCGCTCCGCCCCGTACGCCCGGTCGCCCCGTGTAAACCGCTCCTCAAAGTGCGACTGTTTTTTATTTTAATACAAATTCTTGTTTTAAGACAATTCATTAATAATCAAAAGAATGCGACAATTCCCTTCGTTCCGCATGGCGCCGGCTGCCCTTTCCCACCGGGCGTAAAAAGTCTCTGGCACAATTATTACTATGGTGACGCGAAATTTTTAATCCCGTCTCAAAAAACCTGATTTACCCAATGCTCCAAGAGCAAACCACACAATGGAAATAGTTGAGATACGTTGCCTGCGGGGACCAAACGTCTGGTCGACCCGTAAGTACAAGTTAGTGGTCGCGACGCTGGACCTGGAAGCCTATGAAGAGCTTCCTACCAACCAAATCGACGGATTTTATGAGCGCCTGAAAATGGCCATGCCGAGTTTGCATAGCCATCACTGCTCGGAAGGCCATGAGGGTGGCTTCTTCGAGCGCGTCAAAGACGGGACCTGGATGGGCCATGTGGTGGAACACATCGCCCTCGAGTTGCAGACACTGGCCGGTATGGACTGCGGCTTCGGCCGTACACGCGGAACAGGCCAGTACGGCGTATACCAGGTCGTATTCCAATACCAATGCGAGCGGGCCGGTATTCTGGCTGCGGAAAGGGCGGTAGCTATGGTCGTTGCGCTCGCCGAAGGGCAACGTTTCAATGTGCAGCACACGGTCAACGAGCTGCGGACGATATTTTACCAGGACAAATTCGGCCCCAGCACCGACTCGATCGTCAGCGCCGCCCGCGCAAGAAATATTCCTGTTATCCAGCTCAACGACGACAGCCTGGTGCAGCTGGGCTACGGCAGCAGGCAGCAGCGCATCGAAGCCACGCTGACCCAGCGCACCAGTTATATGGCCGTAGAGCTGGCAGGAAACAAGTTTGCCTGCAAAAAGGCCCTGTCGTCGGCGGGAATACCAGTGCCGGAAGGTGCTGAGGTAGCCAGCGAAGAGGCGCTCCTCGCCGCCGTTGAAGAACTCGGATTTCCATTGGTTGTGAAGCCGCTGGACAGCAATCATGGAAAAGGCGTTACTACCAACATCAAAGATACCCACGCGGCGCTCGAAGCTTACAACTGGGCTATGCTCTTCTCCGGCAAAGTTGTAGTAGAAAGATACGTACAGGGGGCCGACTACCGGCTGCTGGTAATCGGTCACCGGCTGAAAGCGGCTGCGAGACGTATACCCGCCTCCGTATTCGGCGACGGTGTGTCCACGATCCGCGAGCTCATTCACCAGACCAACCTGGACCCCAGGCGCGGGGAAGGGCACCAGAACCTGCTCACCAGTATTGCCATCGACACCGCCCTGGATACGCATCTCGGGAGTTTGGGACTGACGCTGGATTCGGTAGTGCCATCGGATCAGCAGGTGATCGTCAGCGATGCAGCCAACCTGAGCAAAGGCGGAACATCCGAGGATGTAACCGATGCGCTTCACCCGGAAATTGCCCGGATGGCCGAACATATATCCAGGATCGTCGGGCTCGACATATGCGGCGTGGACATCATGGCAACGGACGTTACGCAACCCCTGGAACACTCCGGAACGACGGTGATCGAGGTCAATGCGAGCCCCGGTTTCAGGATGCATCTCAGTCCGCTGGCCGGCAAGCCGCGTAATGTCGGGGCCGACGTCGTGGACATGCTGTTTCCGGCGGGCGCCAATGCCCGGATCCCAGTGATCGCCATCACAGGAACGAACGGCAAAACGACCACGACCCGGCTTACGGCGCACCTCATGGGCCAGCAGGGGGATTGTGTAGGCTACACTACTACCGACGGCGTTTATATCGACGGGCGGCTGATAGAACAGGGCGATTGCACAGGCCCGGAAAGCGCGCATAAGATTCTGACCAACCCGACAGTCGATGTGGCTGTACTGGAAACTGCCCGCGGCGGGATATTGCGTTCCGGTCTGGGCTTCGATCAATGCGACGTGGGGGTAATTACCAACATCGCCTCCGACCATCTGGGAATGAATGGCATACAAACGCTGGAAGACATGAGGCGCGTGAAAAGTGTGGTTGCGCACGCGGTAAGGCCCGGCGGTTATGCCGTGCTGAATGCGGAGAACGAACAATGCGTAGCTGTGGCCGGCGAACTGGATTGCAACGTCGCATATTTTAGTATCAATCCTTCCAACGAGCACGTGCTTGCGCACACCTGCGAGGGATGCCTGGCATGTGTGTATCAGGACGGCTATATCACTATCATCGATGCCAACGAAACCATTCGGGTCGAGCCGATTGCGAACATTCCGGCGGCATTCGGGGGAAAATGCCGATTTATGATCGAGAATATCCTTGCCGCCGTACTGGCGGCTTATTGCCAGGGTGCGCGGCTTTCGAATATCAAAAAAGGCCTGGTTACCTTTCAAATCTCCGACCAATCCACGCCGGGCCGACTCAACCACTTTCATTTCAGCAATTTTGAAATGGTCGTCGATTATGCCCACAACCCGCACGGGCTGCATGCGTTGGGGCAATACCTGGAAACCGTAGAGTCGTCGGGCAAGCTAGGCATTATCACCGGCGTCGGCGACCGCCGCGACGAGGACATCCGCGAGCTCGGCAAAGTGGCAGCTACCTATTTCGATGAAATCATCATCCGTGTCGACGACGATCTCCGCGGCCGCGACGAACAGGAAATGGTGGGACTGGTGCGCCAGGGAATTCTGTCGGTCAAACCGTTTTGCAGGATCCGGGTAATCGGCAACGAGCTCAAAGCCGTCCGTTTCGCGATCAAACATTCCCGCCCGGGACAGCTCATCGTGCTCCTGAGCGACAAGTTCAGGGATTCGATCGCGCTGATTAAAAAGTTCAGGCAACTGGAAGGCCGGTCGCGCCGGGCCAAACCAATGCTGGCTGTTACTGCTGATTAACATGGCAAAAAACGATAAAAAACCAAAAGGAAAGCTGATCGCCATTGGTGGCAAAGAAGCCAGGAGTCCGGACGAAGGCATGCTGGCAGGGAGCAGTGAAAATGCGGCCTCCAATGGTGGCAGCATACTCAACCATGTGCTGGCCGAAATGAACGGACGGGAGTCGAGGATCGAGATTTTAACGACCGCCTCGGAACAGCCTTCGGAAATGGCGGAAATGTATATTAAAGCATTTGAAAAACTGGGGTGCACGGATGTTGGTATTCTGGACCTCGACGGCCGGAATGTCGACAGCAAACAGGCACTGGAAAGACTGTATGCTGCCGACGGCCTGTTCATCACCGGCGGCGATCAGGCACGGCTGATGGAAAAGCTTCGCGGCAGCGAATTTCTGAAAACCATCGAACAGCGTTACCAAAACGACAATTTTACCATTGCAGGTACCAGCGCGGGTGCAATGGCGCTCTCCGGCGTTATGATCAGCGAAGGCGAAAGCACCGAATCGCTCTTGAAAGGCATTGTGGAGCTATCGAAAGGATTCGGCCTTCTGCCCGATGCGGTTATCGACACGCATTTCATGAGCCGGGGAAGATTTTCCCGCCTTACGGAGGCCATTCTCATGCACGAAGGGTACACCGCCCTGGGCATTTGCGAAAATACGGCGCTGGTCGTCGGCGAGGGCGGCTTGCTGCGCGTCATCGGCGCGGGAGTGGTGATGGTGCTCGAAGCAGGCCATGTCAAAACCACGAACTTCCGCGAGGCGAAGAAAGGGCAGGCGATTTATGTCGAGAATATACAAATCCATATTCTGGCACAAGGGGCTATGTATTCGCTTTCTGAAAAGAAATTCCTGCCCCCGAAAGCATGAACGGTCCCGGCCTTGCGACCCCACGCGCTAATTAGCCGGCAATTCCACAAAAAATGTAGTTCCGGCGCCGCCCACCGACTCAAACCAGATTTTCCCCTCATGTGCTTCGACTATCTGCTTGCAAATCGAAAGGCCGATCCCGAAGGATTGCTCGCCGGCCGTACCCGTTCTTCTGGCGCCGTTCGATGGGAGGAAAATCTGCCCTTTAAGGTCGTCGGGAATACCGATCCCGCTGTCGCGGACGGTCAGCAGCATGGAACCGGTCCGTTTTTGAAGGTTCACCTGAATGGCACTTTCTGCGGGCGAGAACTTAACCGCATTACTCAGCAAATTGGAAAATACGCGCCAGATCTTTTCCCTGTCGACAGGCACCATCGCTTTTTCATAATCGTAATAGATCGTCTGCTTCTTCTCCCGGCCCTTGTAGCTCAGCATATCGATGCATGACCGTACGATCTCGGCCAGGTCCTCCTCGTTTTTGACGATCTTTTTCCGCTCGGGGTTCGATTGCAGGATTTGTCCGATCAAGCCAAACGCAAGTTGCCCCGACTGCTGGATGGCGTCGATAATCATCGCCTGTTCCGCGGAGGGGGCGTGGTCCCAGAACAGCATATCCGATCCTGAGATCATCGCGGCGATAGGGTTCCTCAGATCGTGCGCGACGATCTTCAACACGTCTTCCTTTTCAACTTCCGCCTGTTCCAAGGCATTGACCGTGTCCTGAAGAGCGATATTGCTCTGTGTGATTACGCTGTTCAGTTTTGTTACGGCACGTAGGTTCATGGCATTCTTTCTCGCGTCGCGCCAGATGAGGTAAATAATTACCCCCAGGGCAACGGAAATAAGAACGGAAAGTTTCAGGACCAGCGCTTCGCGGGAATCCTTCTCCGCAGCCAGTTCTGTTTCATGTTCCCGCTGGATCTGCTGCAGAAGCTGGCCTACGTGACCTTTGTTTTCCGAGTTTTTCTTTAGTTTCCTGACGCGGTCCGTTTCGAGGTTGGCCATCAATAACTTGCTGGCCGCTTTATAGTTTCCCTGTCCGTGTAAAATCGAAGCTTGGAGCGTCTGGTACAAACTGGCCGTGGCCGCATCCGTTGCGCCGCCGGGTAGGCCCCTCAGGATATTCAGCTGCTCCTGCGCCTTATCGTACGCCCGCTTACCGATGTATATTTGGGTCAACAACTGGCGAGACTCCTGCTCCACTTCGATAGACCAATCGATGTCGGGATCATGTTTCAGGCATTTTTTGATGAGTTTTTCCGCAGTGCCGGTATCCCCTTTCAATGCATAGGCTTCCGCCTGATTTCTCAAAATCACGATCCGCGAAAACCTGATGAATTTTTGCTCTTTGGGAAACCGGGCCGCATTGCTGCTGATGAACCGGTTGGCCTGGTTAAAATAATCAAGCGCCTTGTCGGGCTGGTTCAGGCGCAGGTAGGCCATCCCTATATTCCGCATACTGCCTTGCTTTTCGATGAACTCCAACTGAAAATTATCCGCCTCCCTGCATTCGGACAGTTCTTTCAATTCCTGTTTCCAATATTCGATCGCCTGGTAGTAGTTTTCTTCTTTGAAGGAAATGTTGGCAATCCGGCTGCTGTATCTCGCGCATTCACAGGTTTCGCCCAGGGATGTCAAGAACGATTTACCCTTGTAATAATTCCGGTATGCCAGATAATACTCCTTTTGCTTCAACAGATCGTCCCCTTTCAAAAGCAATGCTTTGGAATAATCGGTGGCGTTCGCCTCGCGGACGCGCGCGGATGCGAAGAGCCCCAGGAGGCTGTCGGTATATTGGAGAGCGCTCCGCGCCATGGTGGAATCGCGGTGGCTCAAGACCTTCATGAATTTATAGTAGGCGATGCTGTCGCGGATATCCCTGTTGCCGAGCGTAGCCATGAACGAATCGAGCCTGGCGATCGTCCGTGGGACGCCCGCTTTCCGCGAGTTCCGGTCGAGGCTGTCTATCCAGGCCTTTAACTGCGGGTAATGGTCGCTTTCCCGCGTCTGTTTGCACCTCATGAAGCTTCCGGTCAAGACCAGAGCAATCAGAATAATCCTGCATTGAAAACAGCGCAATGCCAGACTGGATCGGTTATTCATCGCTTCAAGATTCGTTTCTGCCCTATAATGATACCGGAGGCGCTGATGGATATACGTTGTGTATAATTTAAGCAGTTATACCGCAAGCAGACCACCCAAATACGCATCGAAAAGTTAGCAGAAAGCTACATACATTTCGCCTCGAAGACGTAGAAAAATTTATCCGGATGTAAATGAAATTTTTTGGAAGGATTGCGCCGGTCCGGAAAAAGTTTGACCGAAGAAAACCCTTCGGCCAACATTCACTACCACATCTAAATAATCCCAGAACAGACTGAGATCCCGGTTACGTTGAATGCGATTCCGGCAGCCCGATGCCCACGACGATCGGCGGGATGATAGTCCCGGCTTCTCTCAAAAATCGACCACAGAATGAAAAGCCGGTTTGGGCGCGTAATTTTCGTCAAACAGAAGCGGGTAATCTTTCCGGCCCCGTACGGGGAAATTGTCCAGCCAGCTGGATTTGTCGGAAACATTCCAGAATGTAACCCCCGTGACGACGTCCTTGTTTTTTCGCAATACATCGAAAAGCATTTTGTAATGATCGGCCTGCCTGGCGAGCGTTTCCTGTGACACGCTTTGCTTTGAGGCAGCCGCTCCGTCGCGTCGCTCGTGCTCCTTGGGATAAACCGAAACATCGAGCTCGGTAATTTGTACTGCCAGTCCCAGGCCCGCAAATTGCCGGATGGATTTTTCGAGATCGTCCCGGGAAGGTTCGTAAACAGACCAGTGCCCTTGCAGGCCCACGCCGTGGACGGGGACATTCTTCGCTTTGAGTTTTTTCAGAAGTTGGAATATCCGTTCGCGTTTCGAGTGGTTTTCGGTATTATAGTCGTTGTAAAAAAGCAGGGCGTCGGGATCGGCGGCGTGGGCATATTCGAATGCCTTTTCGATATAATCTTCCCCTATTATCTCGTAAAACCCGGAATTTCTGTAAATGCTCGTACCCGTATCCGGTACCGCTTCGTTCACCACATCCCAGGCGTAAACTTTCCCCCGGTAACGGCCCGCTACGTCGCTGATATGTTGCTTTAGACGTGCCAGGAGCACGTCGCGCGTTACCCGCTTGCCGGTGGAGTCGGTGAAAAACCACCGGGGCGTCTGGTTATGCCAGCAGAGCGTGTGGCCACGGACTTTCATACCGTTCCTTCGGGCAAAGTCGACGATCGCGTCGGCAGCCTCCCAGGCATACCGTCCGGGCTCGGGATGAATCGGTCCCATTTTCATCGCGTTTTCGGGGGTAACGCTGTTAAACTGCCGGACGATCAGTTCCACTTCGGGCCCGGTCAGGTTCCGCGGGGCCACGGCGACGCCTATCGGGAAATAGTCTTTGTAAGCCTCTTTTAATGTCTTCTGCGCGAAAACCTGGCCGGCCGCGAGCATCAGGAATCCCGAAAACAATAGCCGGAGAGCGGCTGGTGGCAAGGTTGGATTTCTCATTCTATCTGGTATCGATTTTTAAACCAATCACTTGAATATCACCTGTGAAAACTCGAACAAATCGTGCCGCCATACGGGCCAGGTGTGGCCTCCGGGATATTCGCTATACTGGTATTTAATACCCAGTTCGTCGTATTTCGAACGCATGATCCTGCAATTTTGGTAGGCGATATCCTCCTGCCCGCCCATCGAAATGCGGAATTGTCTCAGGTTCCGGTTGATAATCGACGTGTTTTCTTTCACGAATGCGTAATGCGGATCGGAGAGGGCCGGATTATTGGCAAACCAGCCCGAACTGAACACGCCCAGATAGGCAAACATTCCGGTGTTTTTAAGCCCCGCGTAGAGCGTCTGCAGGCCACCCATGGACAGCCCCGCCAGCGCCCGGCTTTGTGCATCTTTTTTGACCCTGAAATTATTTTCGACAAATGGAATCGTACCGTTTTTCAATTCGTTTTCGAACATTTTCAGCACATTTTCATTGAAACCCGCGATACCGCCCGTTGCCCCCGTATTGCCATCGAGCATTACCACCAGCATAGGTTTTGCCTTACCGTCGGCGATGAGGTTGTCGAGGATGAGGCCCGTCTTTCCCTGGGCCGCCCAGCCGCGCTGATCCTCCCCGCCTCCGTGCAGCAGGTAAAGCACGGGCAGCGCTTCGGTAGATTGGTCGTATCCCGGTGGCGTATAAACGTACATCTCGCGCCACGTGCCCGTTGCCCCGGACAAGTATTTTCTCACGCGGATATCTCCGTGCGGCACCTCGCGGAGCGCATAATAGTCGCCATCGCGGAAAGGAATCTCGATCCCGCTCGCCATCCGCCCCATGCCGTAGAAAGTTTCGCTGGCAGGGTCCGCCAACGCCACGCCGTCGATCAGGAGCGAATAGTAATGGAAACCGGCGCCCACGGAATCGGTGGTAACCGACCAGAAGCCGGCTGTATCCTTTTGCATATCATATTTTTTACCCAGATCGATCTGTACCTTTTGTGCGCCGGGAGCCTTGATGCGAAATACCACACGGTTATCGGGCAAAATTTGCGGGTATTTTGCCGGACGGACGTTGGTTTCCGCGGGCGTCCCTAGCAGGGTGTATTTGTTTAATGCACCCACATTCACGGGTTTGAACAGGAATTGGGAGAACATATACAACCCGTTTTTCCAAACCTTGAAATCATGCACGCCGGGCTCTATGTAATACACATGGGGTACACTATGCGTAAACAGATAGTCGTGCGTGCGTTTGCTGAATGAGATCAGGCGGTCGTCGTCGCCGCAGGAAATCCAGAGCAGCCGGAGTTTCTGCCGGGCAGCCGCCGGATCGGGAATAAGGTCGGTAGGCTTTCGGGTGTTGGGAGCGGAGGAAAACCCTCCTACCCAGGCAAATTTATCGAGGTTACCCAGCCCGAAATTGAGCGACTGTCCTCCGCCCATGGACAGTCCGGCGATCGCACGGTGTTCCCGGTCGGCGAGAACGGAATACTTTTTTTCGACAAAGGGAATAAGGTCGTCGAGCAGGTCCCGCTCGAACGTAGCGAATGCCGCTACCTTGTCGGGAGCCATGATGTTGCCAGTGGCGCGGTCGTCCTTCATTGCGCGGCCATTGGGCATCACGACGATCATCGGCACGATTTTTCCGTCGGCGTAAAGATTGTCCAGGATCAGCTGCGGGTTACCGCCTTTCAGCCATTCCTTTTCGTCCCCGCCAATGCCGTGCAGCAGGTACAATACGGGATATTTGTTCTTCTTAGAATAGCCGGGCGGCGTGTAGACGAGCGTTTTCCGCGTCGTCCCGACGGTTTTGGAAACGTAACTGACGGTATCGATCCGGCCCGCAGGGATACCTTGCCGCGCGGTGTCAAAGCCTTTCGGCATTTCCTTATCGCCCTGGGCCAGGGCCAAGGGGCCAAGCAACACGGGAATCACAAACAATAGAAATTTCAGCATCGGTCCGGTGATGAATGTGGTAAGTTGACGGAAGTTTTAAAAGTGCCGGGCGGCAATGCCCGGCTTTGGCAGGAAAAGTATTAAGAGGTATTGTCAGATCTTAACAGCTTTGCCGGAAGCCACCGATTTATAAATGGCCTCCACCACTCGGATATCGCGCAAGCCCTCCTCCCCCGGCGCGATCAGGTCGGTGCCGTTCATGATAGCGAGGCAATCCTCGTCCATTTGTTTGGCCTGCTGGCTTTTAATCGGGAAATTGATGATCGTTCCATCCGACATGCTGCCCTTGTTGCCATTGTAGCCCGACTGTGGCTCCATTTTAAGCCAGCCTTTTTCGTAATTCACCTGCAAGTGGTTCATGTTGATGCCGAAGCTGGTCTGGCAGGCAGCCCGTGCGCCGCTGGGGAATTCCAGCATGAACATCATCGTTTCTTCCACTTCCTTATAAATCTCCGGCCGGGTCGTCGAAGCCTGGGCGATCACGCTGACCGGCTCCTCGCCGGTGGCCAGGCGCGCACCTTGCAGTGCATACACGCCCATATCGCCCATAACCCCACCTCCCAGCGATTTCTTTTGCTTCCAATGGTCGGTACGGGCATCGAAATATCCCGCGGCGCTGTTAATCATCTTCACTTTTCCGAATTTCTGTTCTTTGGCCACCTGCATATATGCCTGGATATTCGGGTCGTGCTGGCAGCGGTACCCGATCGCCAGTTTCCGCTTGTTACTTTTGCAGGCATTGATCATCGCCTCGCAGTCGGCTACCGAAGGGGCCATCGGCTTCTCGCAAAATACGTGCTTACCTGCCTTCGCCGCCCGTACCACGTATTCGCGGTGCATAGATGGCGGCAGCACCACGTACACAATGTCGATGTCCGGGTTGTTGGCGATCTGGTCGAAGTTCTGGTAATTATAGATGTTCTTTTCGGGAATGTTGTACTTGGCTTTCCACGCCTCGGCTTTCGACGGGGTGCCCGTAACGATACCCGCCAGGTAGCATTTTTCGGTGAGTTGCAGCGCCGGCGCCAGCAGATCGGTGCTATAATAACCCAGCCCCACCAGCGCGATACCCAGTTTGTCCTTCTTCGGACTAGTAGCGGCAAGCAACGGATTGCCCGAAAACAAAGCGGCCGCCCCGGCCAGCGATAATGTCGATAAAAACTCGCGTCTTTCGATTTGCATAAACTGTGAGATTGAAAGTTGTGAATGAAGTTCCTGGTTGGGTTTGCACGAACGATATTTACCAAAAGCCGCACGGCGCCCCAACTTACCGGAAGAACCCATTCCGTGTTCGATTCAGGGGTCGATGGTTTTGATTGATCCGTCCTGGTTTCGTACCAGCTCGCGTACCTTGATGTTCCGAAGGTGCGTTTTGCCCGACAGCTCCGCATCGTGGTAGAAAATATACCATTTCCCCCTGAATTCGACCATGGAGTGGTGCGTGGTCCACCCTTCGACTGGTTTCATCAGCACCCCTTTGTACGTAAACGGGCCATAAGGCGAATCGCTTTCGGCATAGCACAGGTAATGCGTGTCGCCGGTAGAATAAGAAAAATAGTATTTGCCATTGAACTTATGCATCCAGGCGCCTTCGAAAAACCGACGGTCATGGTCGCCGGCCAGCAGCGGTTTACCATTTGCGTCCACTATCCGGACATCGCGGGGCGTCTCGGCGAAGGTGAGCATGTCGCCGCTCAGCTTCGCCACTTTCGCACTCAGTGCGGGCTCCTGTTCGCGGCCTTTCCCCAGGTCGGTCGACAGCGTCTTGTCGTAACGTCCCGTATGCCAGCGTTGCAGCTGACCGCCCCAGATACCTCCGAAATAGAGATATGCCTGGCCATCGGTGTCGGTAAAAACAGCGGGATCGATGCTGTAACTACCGGGAATGGGTTGCGGCTCCGCCTTGAACGGCCCTGCCGGCGACCGCGAAGTAGCGACACCAATGCGGAAAACGTCGTCCTTGTCTTTGGCCGGGAAATACAGATAGTAAGTACCATTCCTGAACGCGGCGTCTGGTGCCCAAAGCTGGCGGCCTGCCCAGGGAATGTCTTTCAAATCGAGGGCCACGCCGTGGTCGGTGACTTTCCCTCCGATGCTGTCCATTGAGTACACGTGGTAGTCGCGCATATTGAAATGCCCGCCCTCGTCGTCCTGTGGCACATTGGCCTCGATGTCGTGCGAAGGATAGATATAAATCCTGCCGTCGAAAACGTGCGCGGAAGGGTCTGCGGTAAACAGGTCGGTGACTAACGGCTTTACTTTGAGCTGCTGACCGAAACCCGGCCCGGCGGCCGCCAGAAGCGTCATCAGCGCACCCGAAAAAAAATTACGGTTCATCATCATATCAGTTAATCCGGATCAATATCCGGCGTTTTGTGGAAAAGCAGGTCCTTCGACAACTCTATCGATCTGCGACTGGGGAATCGGTCTCAGCATATTAAAATCCTTCACAAACGGTGCCGCCTCCTGGTTCCATTCCTTCACGCGCCGCACGAGCGAACGCGTACGCACGAGGTCGTGCCACCGCTGCCATTCGCCAAAGAACTCACGGCTGCGCTCGTCGAGAATGAAGTCCAGCGTGACATCCGCGGCGGTAATGGTCATGGCCTTCGCCGCTACCGCATTCTCGGCTGTGGTATTGGTTTTCCGGAATGCCGCGCGTTGCCGCACGACATTGATAAGCTCCGCCGCCCTGGCCGCATTACCGGCTTTGAAATGCGCTTCGGCGCCGGTCATATACACGTCCGAAAATCGGTACAATACGCACGGGCGGGTCGAAGGGTCGTTAAAATTGGCCCCGCGGCTGGGGTCCATGAATTTTTTCAATGCCGGGAAAATACCGTTATTCCAAAGGCTCGGCGGCACAACAATCCCTTTGAACGGCCGCTTACCTACAAATTGCGGTGCGCCCGGCACTTCGTAATCCGGCAGCCATACGGCCGTGTCGGCGCCTGGTACCATGGTGTAACCGATGCCCCGGCTGTTGTTGGCCGCATTGGCCGTATTGGTAACGACCGTATTGGAAATGTAAACCGTGTAGAACGAATTGGCAAAACGCGAATCGACGTCCCGGTTGGTAAACGCCTGATCCAGAAAGTAGTTTTTGCCTGCATGCGGGCCTGTGGGCCATTTGTCGGAATTCGGGCGCATGCGGATGTACGGGCGGCCGTAATACGAATCGCGGACCATGCCCGATGTGCCGCTGTTCACAAAAGCGCCCGCCGCATTTTTAAACGAGTTGATACCGCTGTTGTTGGGATAATTCCAATTGGTGAACCAGGGCGTCAAGTTTTGCGCCGCACCTCCGCCGGCAGCCCCGCCCACATTGTAATAACCGTATTTCGGGTCCAGCACGTGATCACTGACAAACATGGTTTCCTTGCCGTAGTCGTTGGCAGGCACAAAAGCATCGCCATAGTCCTGCCACAAGTCGAGGCCATAGGCCGATTTGTTGGCGATGATATCGTCGCAAATAGTGGCTGCCTGCTTGAAATCGGAAGCGGTGTTGTTGAGCCATCCGCGGGTCAGGTAGGCCCTGGCCAGCAGGAATTGCGCCACCGGCTTGGTTGCGGCTTTGCCCAGGAAAGGGGCCGTGGGCTGATTGGGCAAATCGGCCGCAGCCTCGGTGAGGTCTTTGATAATCAGCTCGTATACCTGCGCTGCCGGCTGGCGCGATGCCGCCTGTGAGGGCTCCGTAATAAACTCAGTATGTAACGGAACGTCCCCCCAGGTTTGGACCAGATAGAAATACCAGAATGCCCTTAGAAACTTAGCCTGTGCCAGGTATTGCTTGCGTGTAGCTTCGGGCAATTCGATGGTTTGGCCGTATTGAAGCACGCCGTTCAGCGTGTTGATATCCTGAAACGCAACGCCCCACGCGGAGCCGAAATTACTGCCGTTCAAGCCATTGTAGGTATATGGAATAGGCGTGCCGGCGCTCAGTCCCTGGATAAATTCGTCGGTCCCCGCCTGCATTTCCACGGTAAATCCTTCGGTGCCCCATTGGCTCCGGATATCGTTGTACACACCTGCGATGCCTCCGAGCACCCCTGCCGGGCTGTTGAAATAGGACGGTACAATCTGCGACTGCGGATGTTCTTCCAGTATTTTTTCGCAGCCTGTGCTGCTGATCGCCAGAACCGACAGGGTCGCCAGCGTTTTGATCAATTTCATAGTCATTTTCAGGGTTAGAATTTAAGGTTGACACCCAATGTAAACTGCCGCACCGGGGGATTGTTGAGGTTCACGGCGATCTGTCGCTCCGGCGTTCCGCGCTCGCTAGCTCCTTGCGGGTTCAGCGTCGACTGTCCGCTCGCATAGCTGTTTCCCTCCGGATCGATCGCCAGGTTATCCTTCACCAGCGGCGAATAGATAATAAAAGGGTTGGTCACATTGACGTAAATCCTGGCCGAAGCAGCGCCGATCTTTTTAACCACATCGCCCGGAAATGTGTAGCCGAGGTTAATGCTCCGGCATTTGATGAAAGAGCCGTCGTAATATCCCAGTGTCGAGCCGAAGTTGGCCACGGCGCTGTTGGCGTCCGGCGCGGGGAACGCATTGGTGGGGTTCGTTTCGGTCCAGTAATCCACTTTCACCTGGTTTACGCGGCTTTGGTTAAAGAATGCGAAACCGCCCGAACCCGTGGAGTTCCCGGTAAGGTACGGCACGACCACTTTCATGCCCATCCGTGCATAGGTCACAATCGACGCATCGAAATTTTTAAAATTGAACCGGTTGGTAAGCCCTCCCTCCCATTTCGGCTGAAAGTTGCCCAGGATCTGGCGGTCGCCTGCATCGATCTTCCCGTCCCCATTCACGTCCTCCACCCTGATCTGCCCCGGAAACTGCACGGGCGATGTTTGTTTTGCCAGCGTACCGTCCTCGGCATCGCTGAGCTGCCAGATTCCCAGTTTTTTATAATCGTAAATCACCGAAAGCGGCTGTCCCACAAACCATCCCGCTCCCAGATTGGCTTTTTCTTCAGGCGTGGTGAGCTGGGTGATTTTCTCGCGATTGAAGAAGTAGGTCAGATCGATGCTCCAATGGAAACCCTTCGGTTTTCGCACCACTTCGAACGTGAAAGTGGTTTCCAGCCCTTTCCCTTCTGTTTTACCCAAATTTTTCAGCGTAGAGCCCGCACCGTTGCTCGGCGGAAGCGGTACCGAAAGCAGAATGTCCTTCGTTTTCTGGTGGTACCAGTCTACCGAACCGGTAATGCGGTTATTGAAAAGCCCGAAATCGATCCCGATATCCACCTGAGCAGTCGATTGCCAGCTCAGGTTGGTCGCGGGGAGGCTCGTGACGGTGTAAGCCAGCTGCTGGCCCGCGGTGCCGGTGCCGAAGTTGTAATAACCCGGCGACAACGCGCCGAGCGTCGAATAGGCGCCTACGTTCCGGTTGCCCGAAATTCCCCAGCCGCCCCGGATTTTCAGGTTTGAAATAACCGGCACCGCCTTCATAAAGCCTTCTTCGATGACATTCCAGCCCAGGCCGATGGCCGGGTAGTTGAAATACTGGTTACCCGGCGACAAAGTCGAGGAGCCGTCCCTTCGCAGGGTCAACGTTACCAGGTACTTATCGGCGAAGCTGTAATTCAGTCTACCCATATAGGACAGCAGGCCTGTTTCGGAAAATGAATTGCCAAAATCCGAGCTGGCGACGGGTTGACCCGACGCAAGCGAAAAGTTGGAAGTTTTGATATAATCCGCGGGGACACCCGTTACCGTAAAGCGGCTTCCTAGCGAATGGTTTTTCGTAATTTCATAAAGCGCGGTGAAGCCCAGTTTGTGTTTATCTGCAAAAGTCTTGTCGAAATACAACAAGTGTTGCAGGTTTACGTCCCAGTACTCGGTATTGCTGATCTCGGCTGTAGACGACGACTGCACCGTGGCCGAATTGAAATAGGTGAGCGGCCCATTATACCCGTTGTAATTCGACTGGCTAAAATTAAGCCCCGCATTGAACCGGTATTTAAGCCCGGGCAGAATGTTCACCTCAGCGTAAAGGCTGTTGAAGGTCCTCAACGACCGCGTCCGTCCAAGAAACGAGTCCTTTTTTGTCAAAATGGTGAGCGGGCTCACCCCGGCAGCATCGATGGAGCCTTCGGCCGGGAACATATTCACGCTGCCGTCCGCATTGTAAGGCGCGGCGAGGGGCGTCAGCCGTACTAACCCGCCCGGCACACCACCGCCACCCGGCGTATTCTGGTAGGTTAATGTATTCAGCGTGTTAAGGCCGATTTTAACGAATTTGCCTATCTTCTGGTCGATCGTAGCCCGGATATTGAAGCGCTGGAAGTTCTGGCCGGGAATAATCCCCGTTTCGTTGAAATAGCCCAACCCCAGCGAATACTGGGTATTCTCGGTTCCGCCCTGCATGCCCAGCTGGTGATTGGACATGTAGCCCGGCTTGTAAATCAGGTCCTGCCAGTCGGTGGAAATACCGGCGGCCAATGCCTCCTGTTCTTTCGGCGTAAGCAGGTAACCCGATGTACCCGGGCTGCTGCGGTTGTATTTGGCCGCATCCTGTTTGAATTGGGCATATTCCTGGCCATTCATCACGTTGAACTTGCCCATGATGCGCGTCTGGCCGTGATACCCGTCGTAGCTGAAAACCGGCAAGCCGGTTTTCCCGCGTTTGGTGGTGATCAGGATCACCCCTCCCGCACCTCGCGAACCATAAATGGCCGTAGCCGAAGCGTCTTTCAGAACTTCGAGGTTCGCGATGTCATCCGGGTTGATGTCGTTCAGTCCCCCGAACGGGATGCCGTCCACCACCACAAGCGGGCCGTCCAGGCCATCGCTGGAACCCGAGCTGGTAGTCAGCGTCCGGTTGCCGCGGACCCTGATCTGTCCCTGTGAGCCGGGCGTAGACCCGTTGCTGACGATAGAAACGCCCGCCGCACGTCCTTTGAGCTGGTTTATCAGGTTCGGTGCCGGTACTTCCTTGAGAGTCGCCTCGCTGACAGACACTACCGAGCCCGTTACATCGCGCTTGCGCTGCGTGCCATAGCCGACTACCACCACTTCTTCCAGCACCTTATGGTCGACGGCCAGGGACACATTGACGATCTTCTGCGTTCCCACCAATACCTCTTTCGAAGCATATCCTACCAGCGAAAACACCAGCGTGGCGTTCCCGTTATCCGGAAGCAATATTTTAAAATTGCCATTCGCGTCGGTAACCGTGCCCCGGGTGGAGCCTTTGATCAGGACATTCGCGCCGGGCAGACCTTCGCCGGTTTCGCCGGTAACCTTTCCGGTGACTTCCACATCGGCCACCAATACAGTAGTATCCGGCATTATGTCCCGGCCGGCGGCGTTGTAAATGCCCGCCGAAGCGAGCGCCAGCAGCAGCATCAGGCTCCGTCCGGCCGTCCCTGGTATTCCGGGGCCGGATCTCATGTTTCGTAGAAAGTAGCGCATAGGCTTGCAGGGTTTTTGTTGAAAATTTTTATTTGTCATTTTGACAATATATTTTTAGAACATGATGATTCTAATAATTTTTAGTACTTGAATGCTGGCAAAAGTAGCGCAGTGCCCGCCCAGGCTGTGAGAACGTTTGTTCAAATGATGGGGACAAATGTTCAAAAACACCTTAAAAGTGCCGGATTTCGGGATGAAGTTGGATTAAACAGGTAATCCGGACCGGTAAGAGATGTATTTCCGTCGTCGTGTAAGTAACGCAATGCCAATCGAAGGATCACCTTGAAAAAGATCAACGCATTTTCCCTCCCGACCGTTTGCCTGACGCTCATGTTCCTGTGCGTGTACTGGGCAGGTTGCGCTCAAACCGAGCTGCCCAAGTTTACCGCCATTACCTCGATGGACGGGTTGTCGTCGAACACCGTGACCGCCATTTTGAAGGACCGGTACGGACTGATCTGGTTTGCGACCGACGACGGGCTGAACAAATTTGACGGAACCGGATTTACCGTGTACAGACATAGCAAAGCGGATACGACTTCGCTCGCGTCCAACGACATTTCCACATTGTACGAAGACGCGGCGGGCCGGATCTGGATCGGTACCGTCATGGGTTCCCTGCATTTGTACGACCGCCGGAAAGATTCGTTCGCACGGATCAGAACGCACCATACGATCAATTCGATTTGTGAAGACGGGCGCGGCGAATTGTGGGCAGGGACAACCCAGGGGCTTATCGTGATCGATCCGCGGAACCTTGTAGCTACCACGTCCGGCAAAAGCGGCAGCGTGCCCGCCAGGTTGGCCGAAAAGCATATTCACCGGATATTCCGGGACCGTGACAACCAAATGTGGGTAGGCACCGCCAATGGCCTTTTCCGGTTTCTGCATGACCGGTTTGTGCGGGTGGAATATCCGGTGAACGGTCCGCAAAAAAAGAAAGTCGCTTCATAACCGCCATTGCCCAGGATAGCGTCGGGCATTTGTGGGTCGGTACCCAGGATGGCTTGCATAAACTTTCGGCGGACGGGACCTGGTTGCAAAGTTTTCACTACCAGCACGGCAACCGGCATTCGATCAGCAACAATATGGTCTTCGCAATCGGGGTCCAGGGCCGTCATGAGCTATGGATTTGTACGGATGGCGGGTTGAACATCATGGATACCAGAACCGGCCAGGTTACCCGGCACTCACCCGACCCCAGGCGGCCGTTCAGCATAACGAATAAGTCTATACGCAGCATTCTCCCGGACCCCGCCGGCATCTGCTGGCTGGGGACCTATAAGGGGGGAGTCAATAAATACGATCGTAACCTGACTATTTTTGGTCTGAAACGTTGCGATCCCTACGATCCCTATGGATTAAACGCTCCGTTTGTAACCTCTTTCGCGGAGAACGCGAACGGTGATATTTTTGTCGGTACGGACGACGGCGGATTGAACCTTTACCACCGAAAGACCAATCTGTTCAGCAAATACGTCATCAACCCCAGGAACAAGGCGGCATCTTCGGGACTGGCCGTCCTTTCGCTGGCGCTCACCGCCCCGGACGAACTCTGGATCGGCACCTTTCAGGATGGATTGTTTGTGCTGAATCCGGAAACGGGGCGCTTTCAACAGTTTACGCAGGGGGCCGACACCGCGTCGCTGGCGAGCAACGACATTTTTTCGCTTACCAAAGACAGCAAGGGACGGCTGTGGATCGGGACCAACGGCGCGGGTGTCAATCTTCTCGACCTGAAAACCAGGCGCTTTGAAAGGCTGTTCGCACCCAATGTGGACCGGAGCCGAAGGCTCATTCCGTTGAATGCATACATTCGCGACATCCTGGAAGACCGGCACGGGAATATCTGGATCGCCTCGCATGGCACCGGCATCGCCGTTCTCGATCCCGAAAAACGCCGGGCGACCTTGCTCGACCGCGAGACCTCCGGGCTGCCGGGTAACAATGTGCTAAGCCTTCTGGAAGACCGTGACGGCAACATCTGGGCCGGTACCGGCGGCGAAGGGCTGGCGTTTTATGACCGCAAGACAAAGAAGTTCATCACCTACGGAACAAGGGAGGGATTGCCCAGCGGGATGGTCAACAAGGTTTTGCAGGACATGCAGGGGCGCATTTGGGTGAGCACCAACGAGGGCGTCAGCGCTTTTGACCCCATTAAAAAGAAATTCACCAACTACACGGCTTATAACGGCCTTCAAAACAACACATTTGCCCAGGGAGCCGGCCTGCGCGCCTCCGACGGCCTGCTTTTTTTCGGCGGCATCGCGGGGTTCAATTACCTCGATACCCGCAGCCTGAAAAAGACCGCCGGTGTGCCGCCGGTTATTTTGAAGGACCTCAAAGTCGGGAACCGCACGATTACTTCCGGGGATTCCAACCTGATCGACGCCGACATTTCGGTCGCCAGGTCCATCCGGCTGGATTACAAGCAGAACTTCTCGATCGGGTACGCTGCGCTGAATTACACCAACCCAAAGCAGACCGTCTACCGGTACCGGCTGGCTGGCCTGCAACAGGAATGGCAGCAGGCAGGGCCCGGCAGCACGGCCAGCTACACCAACCTTAGTCCCGGCGATTACCGTTTCGAAGTGCAGGCCAGTACCAACGACACCGACTGGAGCCCGGCCGCCACCATCGACGTAACCGTGAAACCACCCTTTTATCTGACCATTTACGCCTACCTCTTTTATGTAGCGGCACCACTCGCCTCGGTGTTCTTCATGCGGCGACGTGGTATCCGAAGGCTGCAACGGAAATTCCGCGAAGAGCAGCAGCGGCGGGAAACCGAGCGCGCGCAGGAGCTGGACAGGCTGAAAATCAAGTTTCTGACAAACCTCAGCCACGAGTTCAGGACGCCCATATCCCTCATTCTGGCACCTGTGGAAAATCTGCTGGCCCAGCCCACTTCCCCCGATTCGCAGCCGCAAATCCTCGCCATTCGCCGCAATGCGAAACGGCTGCTGAACCTGGTCGACCAACTACTGGATTTCAGGAAATTGCAGGACCATGAACTCAAAGCGGACCTGAAACGGGACGACATTGTGCCGTTCGTCCGCGACGCCTGCGATTCGTTCAACGACCTGTCCCAGCGAAAGCGTATCGGCTTTGTTTTCGACAGCGCCGTAGAACACCTGCCGATCGATTTCGACGCGGATAAAATGGAACGGATTCTGTTCAATCTGCTTTCCAACGCATTCAAATTCACGCCCGAGGGGGGCCAGGTACGCCTGCAACTGACCTGCGGCCCGGATGACGCCGGGCGGCATTGGCTTCATATCCGCGTCTCCGACACCGGCATCGGCATTTCGCCGGAGCAGCACGAGAAGATCTTCGAGCGTTTTTTTCAGGACGAGGCCGACAACCCGGTACTCAACCAGGGCAGCGGCATCGGCCTGTCGATCGTCCGGGAATTTGTGCAAATGCACGGCGGGTTTATAACCGTCGGCAGCGAGCGGGGCAAAGGCAGCGTATTCACAGTCGGGCTTCCATGCCCTGCGGCGCCTTGCAGCGCAGCGGAGACGCCAGCTGCTCCCCATTTCCGGCAAATACCCCTCCCGCCTTCCGAACCTGCGGAGACCGTGCACGAACCGGATGCCGGGGAAATGCGCAAGGTATTGATCGTGGAAGACAATGCGGAGTTCCGGCATTACCTGAAAGAGCACCTCGAACCGAACTACCAGGTCCTGGAAGCATCCGACGGTAAAGAAGGCTGGCAAAAAGCGCTCGGATATCACCCGGAACTGATCGTAAGCGACATTGCCATGCCCGGGATGGACGGGATCAGTTTAAGCCGTAAAATCAAGGCCGACAAACGCACGAGCCACATTCCGATTATCCTCCTCACGGCCTCGACCGGCGAAGAGCAACAGCTTAAAGGACTCAGTTCGGGAGCCAACGACTACCTGACCAAGCCATTCAATTTTGATATACTGAATGTCAAGATCAATAACCTGCTGCTGCTCAACCGCCTTCTGAAAAACGTGTATTCGAGGCAGATTACCGTCACAGGCAGGAATGTTGAAATCGAATCGGGCGATGTGAAGCTGCTCAGGGACATGCTTTCCTATATTGAGGACAATCTGAACTCGTCGCAGCTAAGCGTGGAAAACCTGGCCCGGCACGTGGGAATGAGCCGCGGTACGCTGTACAGCAGGGTGCTGGAAATGAGCGGTCAGACGCCAATTGAATTTATCCGGTCGATCAAGCTCGAAAAAGCGGCTATATTACTGGAAAAGAGCGACATGAACGTTTCGCAGATTTCCTATACGGCCGGCTTTGCCACGCCCAATTATTTTACCAAATCGTTCAAGGCCAAATTCAATATGCTGCCCTCGGAATACAAAGCCGTGAAACGGAAAACGCCCGTCCAGGCAGACATAATCCAAACCGTCATCCAATAACCCCTTTTATGCTATCTGTAAAGTTCCTTTTCCGAACTGCCAAAAATCCAGGGTGGCTGCTTTTACTGGCTTTCCTGGCTGCCTGCAAAACGGCATATGCCGATGACGGTTACCGTTTGTGGCTCAAATATGAGCTGATCGGGAATGCGGCTGTGAGAGAGGATTATATCAAATCGTTCCGTTTTATCGCAACGACGGATACCGGCGCGGTCGCAGGTCACGCGGTGCAGGAACTTCGGGCGGGTCTTTCGGGGCTAACCGGGAAGCAAATACCCTTGGTTAAAACCCCGGAACCGAATGCAAAGGGCATTATTCTGGCTATTTCTCCGCGCGGGCAAGCAAGCGGCGACGGCTTCGCGATTAACCTCCAAGCCGGCAACACCATTATTACGGCCGGAAGCCCGGCAGGCCTGTTATATGGCAGCTTCGCATTGCTACGGCATTTGCAACAGCATTTGCCCCTGGAAAAAGTGGTCGGCGAATCGCATCCGAAGGTACAACTACGGATGCTGAACCATTGGGATAATCCCGAAGGCACTATCGAGCGGGGTTATGCGGGCTCGTCGTTGTGGAAATGGTACGAGCTGCCCGAGACGACCGATCCCCGCTATTACGACTACGCCCGGGCAAATGCGTCCATCGGCATCAACGGCACAGTAGTGAATAACGTGAATGCCAGCGCCCGTTTCCTGACGACCGAATATCTGCAAAAAGTGGCGGCATTGGCAGGCATTTTCAGGCAGTATGGTATCAAAACCTACTTGTCCGTCCACTTTGCAGCCCCCAAAACACTCGGCGGCCTGAAAACATCCGACCCGCTCGACCCGGAGGTAAGGAAATGGTGGGCCGACAAAGTAAAAGAAATTTACCGGATCATCCCCGACTTCGGCGGCTTTCTCGTGAAGGCAAACTCCGAAGGCGAGCCCGGTCCCCAGGATTACGGGCGTACCCATGCCGACGGCGCTAACATGCTGGCGCAGGCGCTCGAATCATTCGGCGGCGTGGTGATCTGGCGCGCATTCGTGTACAAGGCAGACCCGGCGGCTGACCGGTTTAAGGCCGCTTATGAAGAATTTGTCCCGCTGGACGGCCGGTTTGCGAAGAATGTGATCGTGCAGGTCAAAAACGGGCCCATCGATTTCCAGCCGAGGGAGCCTTTTTCGCCATTGTTCGGCAATATGCCCAAAACGCCGCTCGGTATGGAGTACCAGCTCACGCAGGAATACCTGGGTTTCGCGACGCACTGGGTTTACGAAGCTCCGGTTTTCAAGGAATGCCTCGATTCCGATACCTATGTGAACGGTAAAGGATCGACCGTTGCCCGCGTCGTCGACGGTTCGTTGCATAATTATCCGCTAACCTGCATGGCGGGCGTAGCCAACACCGGTTCCGACCGCAACTGGACGGGCCACCCGATGGCGCAGGCCAACTGGTACGCATTCGGGCGATTGGCCTGGAACCACACACTGAGCCCCGAAACGATCGCAGAAGAATGGATACGACTTACACTGACGCATCGGGCAGAGGACGTAGCGACCGTTTCGGAGATCATGCAGCGGTCACGTGAGATTTATGTCGGCTATAACACGCCCCTCGGCCTCTCGCGCCCATGGACGGGCAGCCATTACGCGCCGGAACCCTGGCAAAACCGCAGTTCCCGCCCCGACTGGACGGCCGTATATTACCACCGGGCCGACTCACTCGGTCTCGGGTTCGACCGTACCGCCAGCGGCAGCAATGCATTGCAGCAATACAGCGGTCGGGCGCGCGAGGTGTGGCAAGATCCCCGGACCTGCCCGCTCCCCTATCTGCTCTGGTTTCACCATGTGCCTTGGACACAAAAGCTGGGCACCGGCAGAAACCTGTGGGAGGAACTATGCAACAGGTTCTACACCGGTGCAGACTCGGTATTATGGATGCAGCGACAATGGACCCGGGTGCAGCCGTCGATAGACCCTGAGATTTTTGCCAATGTCAAAACCCGGCTTGCCAAGCAATACCGGGAAGCGATATGGTGGCGTGACGCCTGGGTGCTGTACTTGCAGACGTTCGCACGGCAGCCCGTTCCCGCCATTTACGCCCGACCGACCCGGACATTGGAAGAGGTCAGGAAGAGCGTAAATGCCTATCTGATCCGGTGAGCGGGAGAGGTTCCGGTGCAAATCGTCATTCCATTGCCGGGATGTTTGGGAGAAAATCCGTACAAAAGTAAACTCCGTACAAAACCGTCAATTCCGTTCTATTTTTTGAAGAACCGGCTGCCTAACATTGCGATGCGGATGGTATAAATGAACGCTTCCATGAGACAACCTTTTCCCGAAAACCACGCCCCGCGGTACACCCTGGGCGACCTTACCCGGTATTTTCTCAAACTGGGCACCTTCGGCTTCGGCGGCCCCGTGGCCCTGATCGGCTATATGCACCGCGACCTGGTGGAGCAGCGCCAGTGGATCAGCGAGGACGAATACCGCGAAGGGTTGGCACTCGCCCAGCTCGCCCCCGGCCCGCTCGCCGCGCAACTCGGCATTTACCTCGGGTATGTGCATTACGGCATCTGGGGGGGCTACGCTCACCGGCCTGAGCTTCGTATTGCCATCGTTTGTCATGGTTGTGCTGCTCGGGATCGCCTACCAGCTGTTTGGCGGGCTGCCGTGGATGCAATCCGTCTTTTACGGCGTCGGCTCGGCGGTGATCGGCATTATCGCCGTGAGCTGCTATAAGCTGACGGTCAAATCCGTCAGCAAGCTCGAACCGGGTGCTATCAAAGACCGCTGGCTGCTATGGCTCTTCTTTCTGCTCATGGCCGTGGTAACGGCCGTCACCCAACGCGAAGAAGTATGGCTTTTCATTATCCTCGGACTCGTGTATATGGTTATCCAGGCGCCGCCCCGCGGGCTTCGCCGCAATGCGCATTCCGTATCCGCGATCCTGCTTGCAGGAACAGGCTTCTGGCAAACCGACGGCGACAAATTGATCCGCATCGCATTATTTTTCACGGAAGCCGGCGCCTTCGTTTTCGGCAGCGGGCTTGCGATTATTCCCTTTTTGCACGCGGGTATCGTCAACGAGCTGCGTTGGCTCGACGAGCAGCAATTCCTTGATTCGGTTGCCGTTGCTATGATTACCCCCGGGCCGGTCGTGATTACCGTAGGTTTCATAGGCTTCCTCGTTTCCGGCTTCCCCGGCGCTACCGTCGCCGCGCTGGGCGTTTTTCTTCCTTGCTTCATATTCACCGTCCTTCCCGCTCCCTATTTTAAAAGGATCGCAAAAAACGAAAGCATCAAGGCATTCGTGGACGGCATTACCGCCGCTGTGATCGGCGCGCTCGTGGGCTCGGTATTCGTGATCGCCAGCCGGTCCATCGTGGATGTCCCTTCGGCTGCAATTGCCCTTGTTACCGTGCTGGCGCTGGTTTATGTGAAAAAATTGCAGGAACCGTACATCATCGGAATTGCGGCAATAGCAGGAATTTGTTTGAAGGGAGGGTTGCTGTAATCCGCTCGTATTTGTGCATTATTACAAATTAATCATGCAAAATAGGGTGATTTGCCTGATCGGAACACTAAAATTTTTGTCCTCGTGTGACATAACGGTTGTCACTGTAATCTTTCTCTTTCACGGTCGAGTCCGCATTGGCGGTGATCGTAAAGGAATATTCGCCGTTCTCCCGGACTTCCGCGCTGAAATCGGACAAATAATATCCGTATGTCCTGAACGAGGAATTATTTTCCTCTTCGCTTTTTACCTGCTCTTCCACCACCTTGCCGCCCACGACTTTCACAGTCACCGAAAACTTCGTCTTCGAACGTGGCTTCGACCCGAAAAAGCATTGCAATTTGTTGCTCCGGACGAATACGCAATTGTGTACCGATATCTTCTCTCCTTTCCGCAATTCACGGAACAGAGGGTTTGCATTGTCGGAAGAGAAGGGAGAGAAGTCGGAAATCCAGTAAATCACCACCTTGCCGCCAAGTACCGGGTCGAACCTTTCCACGCTGAAAAACTCGTTTTTCGCATTCGGGTTCAGGTAGATGAAGGCGCCCGGTTTGCTTGGTTTCAGCTTCCTGCTTCTTCACGACCGGAACTTGCCGCCAATACCGGTAACTGATCCTGCATAGGTACCGTAACCAGGAAATTGCTTCCTTCGTTCGGAACCGAGTGAACCGTGAATTTCCCCGCAATCGATTCGACCCGCACCATGATGTTCCTGAAACCCATTCCTTTTAGCGCGATTCTCGCTCGTGATGCCGATGCCATTGTCCGAAACCCTTAAAATGACCTCATTTTCAAATCGATAGAGTTCCAGCAAGGCATGTGTCGCATGCGAGTGTTTGAGTACGTTCGTGCACAGTTCAAGGGCAATACTGTAAAGTTCAAACCTTTGCTTCGTAGAAAGGTTTTGACTTACTTCATCGATTTTCAGCGATAATTTTAACCGGTCCGACTGGTTAATCGGTACCGAAAGTTGTTGCAGAGCGTTTTCGAGACCTTCCTTTTGCAGAACTTCCGGCATCATATGGTGTGCCAGCAAACGCACCTCCGAGTATGCCCTGCTGACCATGCCGTTTAGCTCGACGTAATTGTTCCCGCCCCTCCCCGGCTCGCTCCGTATCGCCATGGCATCGAGGTACCATTGAATGGCCGTCAGCGTTCCACCGAGGTTATCGTGCAATTCGGCGGCGACCCGTTGTCTTTCCAGCGTCTGGCCCGTCAGCAGCGCTTCCTGAATATCCTTGTTTTTATATGCAAGTTCAAGGTTGGCTCTCTGCAGTTCTGCCGTTCGCTGTTCGATCCGCTCTTCAAGGAAACCGTTCAGAACAGATATTTCATTTTTTTGCCGCTCAATCTGCGCACGTTTTTTTCTAACCTGGATATAAAAAAACAGCACCACGCTTCCCATCAATGCACACACAATGGTGCCCGCCCACAAAAGCGTATTCTGTTCCCGCTGCAGGTTCATTTCCTCCCTGACTATTTCAAGGTCGGCACGCCGTTTTTCGCTCTCGTAACCGACCTTTACCGCCTCCAGCCGCTGTCTCTGGTCCTGCGACAGCATACTGTCGCGATACTGGTAAGACCTTGCCTGCGCTTCGTAGGCTTTCCTCCATTCGCCTTTTGCTTTCAACGCCTCGGCCAGGGTACGGTAGAGCAGCTGCAGCGTGTAATGGCCTTCTTTTCCCTGCACATATCGCTCTGCCGTTTGAGCCAGCCGAAGAGCTTTATTCGGGTTGCCGAGCGAATTGTAGAGCCGGCCGAAATTGGCCATGGAAACGATTCTGTCCTCCCGGGTGAGGTATTTGTCATAGCGGAATAGTTCCGAGTAAGTACCGATGGCGAGGTCGTACAAGTGTAATGCCTGGTAAGTGCCCGCCAGGTTGATCAGGAACCAACACTGCCGGGCCGAATCTATCGGGACATTCAGCCGGATACATTGCAGGTACCTCCCTTTTGCAAGCAGAAACTCTTTGGCTGAAAAGTGTGTATTTCCAATTTCGTTCGCTACGGAAATATAGGCTTCCTTGCCAAACCTGATCGCAATTTTCTCCGCCGCTTTCAACGCATCCATACTCCTTTTGAAATCGCCGGCAGCGCTGTATGCTGCTCCCAAAGACTTATAAGTTTCTATCCGATAATTGCGGTCGTTAGTTTTTTCGGCGATGAGAAGTCCTTTCTGAAAGTAATAGGCCGCTTCCAGGAAAGCGCCCTTCCGCTGGTAATGAAGACCTATTCCCCGGTAGGCAATCAGCAACCCCGATTGCCAATCCATTTCCCTTGCAATGTCGACAGCGGAAAGCCAATGACTCGTTCCTGCGTCCCAATTTTGATAATGCGCCGCGAGCTCCGTATTCCGGTAAAAGAAGTTTTGAAAGTAGGCATGCTATCGAGGGTTTAGAGAAGCTGGTGTTCATCGTCTCAATTTATTTCAACTTTCAAATATCCGGGAGAAAACTTATTAACCGGTCGTCGCAAGTGTTGTTATAAAGACAACACACCACCGACTTTTTCACCTTTTCATTGCTACGGCACCACTCAGTCAAAATCACCAGTCCCCAGCCGCATATTTCCCACTCCCCGGCGGATCATTCCCCGTTCCGGGGCGGATCATTCGATAACCTTTCTAATTTTGGACCTGTCGGAAGCACCTGGACCACCCACGTTTGGGCCCAACCGATTGTAACGAACTGAAAACCAAGACAAAAAACATGAATAAATTTCACATTTCAAGCGTATCGCCGCATGAGCTGGAAGCACTTCGGCAAATAGCGAGGCAAACCTTTTTTGAGACATTCGCGCAGCATAACAGCGAAAGCGACATGCAGCATTACCTGAACGAGAGCTTTTCCAGCGAAAAACTCGCCCGGGAGCTCGGTCGTGCGGGTTCCGAATTTTACTTCGCGTCGCACGAAAACCGCGTAGTAGGCTACCTGAAAATCAACTTCGGCTCCTCGCAGACGGAAATACAGGATCACAATGCGCTGGAGATCGAACGTATTTATGTATTGCAGGAGTACCAGGGGAAAAAAGTCGGACAACTGCTTTACGAACAGGCAATTGAGATCGCCGGTCAAAAAGCCCTGGACTATGTCTGGCTGGGTGTTTGGGAAAAGAATGTGCGGGCGCTTCGTTTTTATGAGAAAAACGGTTTCTCGAAATTTGGCCAGCATCGTTTCAAACTGGGGAACGACGTGCAAACCGACATCCTGATGAAGAAACCTTTGAAGCAGCGATCAGTCCAATGAATAAAAAGCTTTTACTTACGGCCCTGCTGATACTCGGCACGGCATTCTGGGGCATTTCTTTTTCCGTTACCAAAATGGCCGTAGGCGGTCTGTCGCAATCGACCTTCCTGCTCTACCGTTTTTTGCTGGCGACGCTCGTCCTGTCCGTCGCTTTTTATCGGCAACTGAAAAATACCGGCCCTACCAGCATCGTACAGGGTATAATGCTGGCGATCCTGCTGACGGCCAGCATCAATTTCTCGACGCTGGGAATCAAATACGCACCGGCGTCGCAATGCGCCTTCGTAGCGGGTACCGGCGTTATTCTGATCCCCGTGCTGAAACTTCTCATTTACAAAAAACAGGTCGAGATGAACACCTGGCTTGCGGCGGCGGTCGCGCTGGCGGGATTGTTCATCGTGTCGGTCAGGTCCGATTTCACGGTCGGCGTCGGCGATATGTACACCGTCATCGCTACATTCGGGTTCGCCTTTTACCTGATCCGCGTCGAAAAATTCTCGGCGTCGGGCAATATAGTGCACACGATCGTTCCCATGTTCGCGACTTGCACGCTGATCATGTTTTGTATTGCCATGGCCGACAGCTCGGCCGAATGGCTTCCCGAAAGGCGGTCGTTCTGGATCGGCGTAATTTATTGCGCATTGTTTTCAACCGCTTACGTGTATACGGTGTCCAACGTTGCACAGCGATACATTTCAGCGGAAAAAGTGGCCATCATTTACCTGTTCGAGCCAATTTTTGCCGCCGTAGCGTCGGTTATTATCCTGGGAGAGACACTTTCCTGGCGGCTTCTCGTCGGTGGTTCGCTTATATTTGCGGGGACGTTGATTTCAGAAATCAACTGGGCCGCGCTCAAAAAGAGCGATCGCATAGCCGGAGGCCCCGAAATGTAAAACGCCATTCAACCCATTGTCCGTACCAAACCGGCATGCAGAAGAAATTCAACCTGAAGTCCTTCAACCTCTACGAATTCCTCAAACACCAGAATTCCCACAGTCTGCAGGTTCCGTTTTTTCTGGCCGACCGGCATACCTATAAAAATGCCCACGTCAACTTTCCCTTCAGGACGTTCGCCTACGGACTGGGCGTTACCTATTCGGGCGGGGGCGATGTGTTCAGGATCGGCAGTACCGACTACCTGGTGACTGCCGGGTGCCTTACGACCGTCGGGCCTGGCATGGTTTGCCAGTGGACCGGCAACTACACGGCGGAACACGACACGGTCTATTTTACCGAAGCCTTGTTCGAAGGAATGCAGGGTAATGCCTTTTTGCAATCGCTTTCCTTCTTTTTTCACGGCGGCAAACATGTGATCGCATTGACCGACGACCAGCTCGCAAAAATCGCGTCGCTGTTCAATTTATTGAAAGAACTGAAAGGTGACAAGGACGCGGTACCGGGCATTGTTCATTCGCTGCTGATGCTGACGCAATCCTTTCATGCCGATCCTGACGCCGCCGCCGGCAATGGAAAAATCTCCAATGGAGGAAAAATAGCGCGGGTGTTCAGGCGGCTGGTAGCGGAGCATTTCCCCGAACACAAAGAGGTGGCTTTCTACGCCATGGCATTGAATATCACGCCGAAATACCTCAGCGAAGTATTGCAGGCCGAGCTCGGCAAACCCGCTAAAACATTCATCGACGAGTATGTAATGATGGAAGCGAAAAGCCTGTTGAGACAAACAAACTTCTCCGTCCAGGAGATATGCTATTGGCTGGGCTTCGAGGACGCCTCCCATTTCACAAAATCGTTCAAAAAGCTGACAAACACCACGCCTACCGAATATCGGAAAGGGTAGCGAAATCTTCGGAATTTTTTACCATCTTTCCCGACATCCTTCCTAACAGCGCGCCGGTCCGGGGCGATACCTTTGTTAAACAAAAAATAAGGGAGCGCCATGAACAAATCCGGCATTCTCTTACAATTCCGCTCTCTCAGGGCAAAACCGTTCCGTATTCACAAAACGAAAACATCAACCATGAAAAACGCAGAAGCATTCAAAGTAGCTGTTTCGGAAGAAGTGTTGAATGATTTAAAAAACCGTTTGCAGAACACCCGATGGCCCGGTGAAGCGGAAGGGTCCGGCTGGCATTTCGGCACCAGCGAATCCTACCTGAAAGACCTCGTCGCCTACTGGCTCATAGATTACGACTGGCGAAAACAGGAAGCCGAACTCAACAAATACCCGCAATACATCGCCGATGTGAATGGCGTAAAAGTCCATTTTCAATACATTAAAGGAAAAGGCGGGAATTCCAAACCACTCATACTGACGCACGGCTGGCCCGACAGCTATTACCGGTTCCACAAAATTATCCCGCTCCTCACCGAAGGTGACCAGAGCTTCGACCTTGTGATCCCGTCTATCCCGGGCTTCGGGTTTTCCGAGAAAACAGCCATTACCAGCGAAGCAGTAGCCGATTTGTGGAAAGTACTGATGACCGGGAACCTGGGTTACAGACAATTCTACGCAGCAGGAGGGGACGTGGGGATGGGCGTAACCAAAGCATTGGCATCGAAATATCCCGATGTCGTGGCCGGCGTACACTTTACCGATGTGGGCTATCCCATGGGCCAGGAAGACCCCGCCACCATGACCGAAGCCGAGAAACAATTCGCGCAGTTTGTGCAGCAATGGTGGTACAGTGAAGGGGCTTATGCAATGGTGCAAGCCACCAAGCCGCAATCGCTGGCCTACGGGCTCAACGATTCGCCTGCCGGACTGGCGGCGTGGATGGTCAGCTTCGGCAACGCAGGCGCATCTCCCGAAATCCTGGAAGCGGCATTTGGCGGGCGCGATGCCTTGCTCACCAACGTGATGATCTACTGGGTTACCCAAACCATCGCGACGTCGGTGAGGATGTACAAAGCCGACGCCATTGCGCAATGGAGCGGGGCCCGGCCGTTGCAGAAATCCAATGTTCCAGCCGGTGTGGCCGTATTCCCGAGGGAAGCGCAATTCCCGAAAGAATGGGCCGAACGCTTCGTCAACGTGGTCAGCTTCCGGATGATGACCGAAGGCGGGCACTTCGCGGCACTGGAAGTACCCGACATTTTCGCGGCGGAATTACGGCGTTTCTTTTACAGTATTTAAATGGTGACACCTATGTTTTCAGGCAGCGCCGTCACCGGCATTCTCATGATCGCCGTAACCATGGTACTGGGTGGTTGCGGAAGGGAAGGTCAGCGCCCGATCGGCTACCCCGCTCCCATGCCCGACTCCGTCGCCATGCGTTTCCTTCCCGGCGTTGTCAGCGACGATTCTCTGGATTTCAATTCGGCTTTCTCCCCCGACGGCAAGCGGTTTTACTTTTCGCGGTCGGGCAAAGGGAAATGGATAATCTATGTGACGGAAGAACAGAATGGAACCTGGACCCAACCTGCGCCAGCGCCATTCAATGAGCCGCAATACTCTCAGGCCGATCCTTTTATCACAGCCGACGGAACTCTCTACTACATTTCGAACCGGCCGCGCGACCTTGCGGATAGCATTCCCGACTACGATATCTGGCGGGTTCGTCCACGGGCCGACGGTTCCTGGACCAGCCCTGAAAACCTCCTGGCCGTCAATTCCGATAGCACCGAATATTATGTGTCGCTTTCTGCCAATGGTAATCTGTATTTTGCCAGCAACCGAAATGGCACGTTGGGTTCACACGACATTTATGTAAGCCATTACGCGAATGGGAAATACACCACGCCTGAAAACCTGGGGCAGGCCGTCAACTCCGATAAAATGGAACACGACCCGATGGTTTCGCAGGACGAAAAATACCTGATTTTCACGTCTGTCGACCGTGCAGACTCGTTCGGCAGCGGCGATCTGTATTATTCCGTCCGTAATGCAAACGGCACCTGGGCACAGGCTGAAAACATGGGGAGTAAGTTCAATACGGATACCTACGAATATTGTTCGTACCTCACGCCGGACAATCGGTATCTCTTTTTCAGTGCGGATTACGATGTAAAGTGGATCAGCGCACAGCAGTTGCCCTGGTTTAAATAAGGTGTCATTTTGAGTGCGGGCCCTGGAATCAGAACGATTCCGGGGCCTGCCTTTTTACTTTTTACCTATCCGGTACAACCTTCCCTGATCGGTTACGGCGTAAAGCGCGCCGTCCTTGCCTTCGGTAATGTCGCGGAAACGCTGGTTCTCGCCGGAGAGGAGCCGTTCTTCGCCGGTAACTTTGTTGCCCTCAATCACCAGGCGGCACACATGCATGCCGCTAAGCGAAGAAATGAACAGGTTATTTTTCCATTCGGGAATCTGTTTTCCGCTGTAAAACGTGATACCGCTCGGCGAAATGACAGGGTCCCAGTAATAAACCGGCTGCTCCAGTCCCTCCTTTTGCTGAATAGCCGCGCCGATCTTATCGCCGCTGTACTCGATCCCGTACGTAATGGTAGGCCATCCGTAGTTTTTGCCGGGTACGATGCGGTTCAGCTCGTCGCCGCCCCTCGGACCAAATTCCGTCTCCCACAATTCGCCGGTAACCGGGTTGATGGCAATCCCCTGTACATTCCGGTGGCCGTACGAATACAGTTCCGGGCGCGCATTGGGCTTTCCCGCAAAGGGGTTCCCCGCCGCCGGTTTTCCGTCGCGGGTAATGCGGATTATTTTACCTAAACCCGAATTGATATCCTGCGCCTGCGGCCGGGTAACGAGGTCGGACCGCTCGCCCGTCGACAAAAACAAATTACCGTCCTTTGAAAAAATCACCCTTCCTCCGTAATGCAGGTTGCCTTTGTAAGCGGGCGTAGCACGGTAAATGACCGTCACATTTTCCAGCCGGGCCTCGTCAGCCGACAGTTTGCCTTTGGCGACCGATGTTATATTTCCCTCGGAAAGCGGTTCGGAAAAAGCCCAGTAAACCATCCTGTTTTTCGGGAAGTCCGGATCGATACAAAGCCCGAGCAAACCGCCCTGGCCATCACTGTTTACTTTTGGCACACCGCTAATCGCTTTACCCACAGTGCCGGTCGTCGAGACGATGCGCATTGTACCGCCTTTCTCCGTCACAAGGAACCGGCCGTCCGGAAGCGAGGTAATACCCCATGGCCTTTCCAATGCGGAAGTGATGACTTTGCCCTCGTAGGCAGACTTGGTGGAAACGCTTCCTATGCGTGTTTGTCCATTGAAGGCCGGCTTATACTCCGAATTAGCCTTCTTGGTTTCAACCGGGGATTGCTGCGCTTCGGATCGGAACGGCGCCACAATGGCTGCCGCCCCCGCAAAAAAGATGTAAATTGCTTTTCTCATTGTTGGATTTGTTTACGCCCGTGCCCTTGAAAGAGCCGGCAACTAAAAATAGGCAAATTCACCCGAAAGATACTACCTTTCCCAATGCAGCACCAGGAATTTGAACCGCCGGAAGCCTTACAGGACGCCATTAAATGCTTTTGGTACGACGATCGCGACCTCGGAAAGGCGCAGACGGCCTTCCGGGTAATCCCCGATGGCTATGCCGAGATCATCTTTCACTTCGGAAGCGAACTGCATATTTCTTCCGATACAAACCTATACCCGTTGCCTTCCCCCTTTATGGTGGGACTGCTCGACCGGCCTGCGGTATTTTCTTCGAGAAACCGGCTGGAAATCATAGGCATCAGATGCTTTCCGTGGGCTGTGTTCGATCTGCTCGGCCTACCCGCCGGCAAAGATGGCGTCCGTGTTTTCGAGCATCCCGTCGCCCGCCTGCATTCCAACCTCGAAAAATTAGTCGGCACAGGTAAAATCCACGAGGCGGTGTCACAAGTGGAGCAGTACTTTACGGACCTGCGTTCCCGGGTTACTGTCGACGGCATGCTGTCCAAAGCGGGGACCGCAATGCGGCAGACAAACGGCACCTTGCCTGTCAGCCGGGTAGCGGCCGCAGCCCACGCGACGGTACGCACACTGGAAAGGAATTTCAAGCAATCGTCCGGTCATACGGTAAAAGACGTCTCGGCACTGATGCGTTTCGAGCAGGTACGAAACCGTTTATGGCACGATCCCGATTCCGGCATCGCCGCCCTGGCGTATGAGCTGGGTTATGCCGATCAATCTCATTTGAGCAGGGAATTCAAGCGTTATACCGGCACCACTCCCGCGGCATTCGCACGAAACGCCCGGAAAGCAAGACTCGCCTTGAACCAGGATTTTGTCGCATTTGTACAAGCCTGAGGCAAGCGCATTCCGGAATTTTGTGTCCTGATCATTTCATTACGAGTACGACACAAAAAGTTTTATGCACGACGTAATCATCTCCGGTGCGGGTCCTGTGGGCCTGTTGCTCGCCTGTGAACTGGCCCTGGCCCAATGTTCCGTTTTGATTCTTGAAAAAAATGAAAGCCCGCATTCGCCCTTGAAGCGGCTCCCGTTCGGGATACGCGGCCTTTCGGCGCCAAGCATCGACGCATTGTACCGCCGCGGTCTGCTGAATGGGCTGGAAATACATAAACGCATCAAAAGTCCGCACGCAGGCAACGGAAAGCCAGGTCCGGCCCAGGCGGGCCACTTTGCCGGTATTACCATTTATGAAGAAAACATAGATACCTCCCGCTGGACGCTCCGGCTGCCCGGCCCCGCCGGCACACATCTGCTTTCGGAAATGGAGGAGCTGGAAACGATACTGGCCCGCCGCGCAGCGAGTCTTGGTGTGGAAATCAGACGCGGGCTTGCAATTACCGGCCTCGAACAATCTCGGGACAGCGTGACAGTGCATTCGGACGGGCAATCGTTTGCCTGCCGATGGCTTGTGGGCTGCGATGGCGCGCGCAGCGTGGTCCGGAAAGCAGGCGGCTTCGAATTTGAGGGGACCGAACCGACATTTACCGGCTATTCGACCCGAATTGAGGTTGCCGACCCCGAAAAACTGAGGCCAGGCCGAAATATAACGCCCGCAGGCATGTACCTGCAATCGCAACCGGGTTATATAATCATGCAGGATTTTGACAACGGCGCTTTTCACCATTCAAAAGCGCCGGTAACAGCCGCACATATACAGGAAGTACTGCGCCGCATATCCGGCACCGACGTCACGGTAACGGCGCTGCATCTTGCGGTCACCTGGACCGACCGCGCGCGCCAGGCCACTACCTACCGCAACGGGCGCGTCCTTCTGGCAGGCGATGCGGCGCATATCCATTCGCCGCTTGGCGGCCAGGGACTCAACCTCGGCTTGGGCGATGCCATGAACCTCGGCTGGAAGCTCGCCGCAACGATCCGGGGCAAGGCCCCGGCGGGCCTTTTGGATAGCTACACCATCGAAAGGCACCCCGTTGGCGCACAGGTTCTGGACTGGTCGCGGGCGCAGGTTGCGATCATGACGCCCGACCCGCACGCACGTGCGTTACGCACGGTCGTAAGCGACTTGCTGGATACCACCGATGGCGCCACTTACGTTGCCGGAAGGTTGTGGGGGATTTCCAACCGCTACGAGCTCGGCGGCAGCCATCCGCTCACCGGCCGCAGCGTTCCCGATTTCGAGTTTCAAGACGGGAAAAGAATCGGTGAGTTTATGCACGACGGCCGGGCTATACTCCTTGATTTTGACGGAAATACTTCCCTACGCACACTGGCGGACGAATATGACGGGCAGATCGGGTACATTTCGGCCAATGCGAAAGACCGGCCCGCCACCGATGCCCTGCTGATACGTCCCGACGGCATCATTGCCTGGGCCGCAGGCGATGACGCCGGTCGCGACGACATCGAAAAAGCAGCCGACCGCTGGTTCGTCCGCAGTTTACCGGCCCGTAAAGTCGCAGGCGGCCGGTTTCCCTAAAGATCGTAGGAATCAGATCTCTTCGACTGCGGGGAAATCAAGCGGAATCTTCGTCAGCGCGTAGGCATAGTTCGTAAAAGTGCGCAAGGTCGCCAATGCGGCAAGCTCCATCAGGGCTGCCTCGTCGTAACCGGCGTCGAAAAACGCGTCCCTGACCGCTTCATCGGCTTTCCCTTTGTTTTCTACGATGGCTTTGGCGAGTTGAATGGCGGTATTCAGCCTGGGATCTGTGGCAAATCCTTTGCGGAAGTTTATAATTTCTTCATTGGAATACCCCCTTTTTCTCGCGAGAATACTGTGCGCGGCCAGGCAATATTCGCAGCCATTCACCTGCGACACCGTGAGATAAACAGCCTCCCTTTCCCTGGCGGAGAACACGCTGTGGGTAAGAGTGTCCTCAAAATCGAGCATCGCTTTCAGTGCATGGGACGAATAGCCCATCGTCGCGTACAGATTGGGGACCCTACCTATTCTTTGGGAGATCGTATCGAAAATTTCCTGTGATTGCGGGCCAACCTGCTCGCGCGCGGGAACGGAAATGGTTTTCATTGTTTGAAATATATGATGGGGTTAAAATACGGAACGACTGCCGGTGATCGTCAAAAGTAAACAATTCCTTTCCACCATCCGCAAAACTGCCGGGACGCCTGGACCAGCAGACGGAATTTCCGGGCAAACCGACGCGGGCGCACACTCTGAAAATCCGTCGGACTTTGTAACCGGTGTGCTATCGCAGTTCAGATAAGCGGAAAAATTGCTTAGTATTGCATATGAAGAATGTAATACTACCGGCTTTTGTGGGCGCAATGCTGGCCTTGTACGGGTGCATCAAACCGGAAGCGGAAAACATGGAGGCCGATATCCTTGCGATGACGTTACCCGATTCCGTACTGATCTCTCCCCCTTCCATTACCAATACCAGCATTACCGCCTTCGTTAATTTCGCCAAACTCGATATCAAGGCAGTTTCGCCACAATTTACCCTGACGGAAGGCGCCACGATCCAACCCGCTTCGGGCACCCCGCAGGACTTCTCCAAACCGGTCACTTACGTGGTGACGTCCGAAGACGGCCATTGGAAAAAAGAATACCGCATTAGCTTGCTGCAAAATACGGCTCCCGATAATTTTCCTTTCGAAAACTGGGCTGTTAACCCCGATGGCAATTATTATACACCCTATGAATTGGTCGATGGCGAGCACCAGAACATATGGGCGTCTGGCAATAGCGGTTATTCGCTGATCGCACCCGAGAAAAAGCCCGAAGCATACCCTACCCAGCGTACCACCGAGGCCACCCAGGGGCAGTACGCTGCCTACCTCGAAACCAAATCTACCGGCTCGCTCGGAGCGCTGGTGGGAATGCCTATTGCACCCGGCAACCTGTTTCTCGGTAGTTTTGATGCGTCAAAGGCCCTGACGGCGCCGCTGGAAGCAACTATTTTCGGCATTCCATTCAATAAGAAACCGTTACGGCTCACCGGCTCTTACAAATACACATCCGGCGGGCCTGTTACGGACAAAACGGGCAAACCCGTCGTCCCCGAGCGGCAGGACCTTTGCGATATTTACGCGGTATTCTTCAAGGCATCTGCCGACAAACCGCATCTGAACGGCGCCAATGTGCTTACCGATCCGAGCGTGGTTGCCATCGCGCAACTCGCATCCGGCGCCCCCACCCCCGGCCCGGGCTATCATGCCTTCGACCTCGCATTTAACTACAAATCGGAAATTAACCAAGCGGACCTGGCCGCATTCGCATACAAAATCGCGGTTGTTTTTACGTCGAGCAAGAATGGCGCGGTGTTCGAAGGGGCGACCGGCAGCAAGCTGTACGTCGACAACGTGAAGGTCGTAACGCAATAGTACATTCCATTATGCTGATAAAACTCCCCTATATCCTTGCGCTGGCGTCTCTACTGGCTTTACCAGCCGGGTCGGCGGCCCAGACTGACGACAAGCTGACGTTCCATGCCCGTGCGGGTGTGGCCGTGGGCGGGGCTACGCCCATCGGTATGCCGGCCTCGATTCGCAAAATAGAATCCTACGATCCCGGTTTCCTGCCGAGCCTTGAAGCTGGCCTGGGCTACCGGTTTTCCCGGAAATTCGGCGTGGCCGCGGCAATCCGGTTCGAACAAAAGGGAATGACCACGGAGGCACGGGTCAAGGGCTATTACACCACTTTCAACGAAGGCAGCAATGGGGACCATGACAGCGTAACGGGCTATTTTACGGGAGATGTGGAAACGAAAGTCAGAAACCGTTACCTCACTGTCCCCCTCCATTTAACTTACCAACCGGCGGGCCGTTTTGTGTTGAAAGCGGGGGGATTCGTATCGCTGTCGGTAAGCAAGCGCTTCACGGGCAGCGCGCGCGACGGATACCTGCGCAACGAAACACCCGTCGGCGAACGGGAGGATATCGATGTCGCTTCCTACGATTTTTCGGGCAATGTGCGCCGGATCGATGCAGGTGCTGAAATCGGGGCCGACTGCCATTTTGCTTCGCGACTATACGCCTCGGCCAATCTCAGTTATGCACTGACACCACTCATGGAACGGCATTTTAAAAGCATCGGCTTCGGCCTGCACAACATTTATCTTAATCTCGGAATCGGATACCGGTTTCACTGAACGCTGTTAAACTGAATATGAAATCACATTTTTTGCCCGGCTTGCTGCTTACCGCATTGCTGTACTCCTGCGCCGGAAGCAAGCCGGGGCGGGTATCGAACGCCAACCAACCGGTAGAAGTGGATATCGACCTCGTCAATGTCACCGCCGACCGAGTACGCGTGACGGTCAGGCCTCCGGCTCAGACTGGCGAGGTAGCTAACTATCAATTCCCGAAAATCATCCCCGGCACCTACGCCATTGCCGACTACGGCCGGTATGTGCGTGATATTCAGGCATTTGACAGAAAAGGAAAACCATTGCGCGTGACGCGCACCGATTCCAATACTGTGGCCATCTCGCCCGGGAAGAAACTCGCCCGCATTTCGTACCTGGTGAGCGACACCTTCGACACAGAGGAAGAAAGCGACCCTTTCGCCGAAAAAAGTAAAACCATTTTTTCTCCCGCGGGCACCGATATCGACGCAGGAAAACACTTTTTGCTTAACATGGCCGGATTCGTGGGTTATTTTTCGGGACAAACCGAGACGCCCTACCGGATCGCCGTTTCGCATCCGGAAACGCTCTATGGCACCACCGCGCTGGTTGACAGCGACAACGACAACCGCAAAGATGTGTACACACTGCCGCGCTACCCCGACGTGATCGACAACCCGGTCATGTACGCGGCTCCCGATACTTCGGCATTCAAAGTGGACGGCATGGAGGTGTTATTGGGCATCTATTCCCGCCGTGGCAATGTTCACGCTTCAGCATTACGGCCCGATCTCGAGAAAATGATGCGTGCACAGAAAAAATTTCTCGGGAAAATCAACGACACACCGAAATATGCGGTGCTTACTTACATCTCGTCCGGCGCGGCCGACGACGCGAAAGGCATAGGCGCGCTGGAACACAACGCATCCACCACGGCCGTTTTCAGGGAGCCGATGAAAAGCAAGGACCTGATCCACGTGATCAGCCACGAGTTCTTCCACACCATTGCGCCGCTGAAAGTGCATTCGAAGGAAATCCATTATTTCGATTTCAACGCACCTAAAATGAGCCGCCACCTGTGGTTTTATGAGGGTGTTACCGAATACTTTTCCAATCTGTTTCAGGTAAACCAGGACCTGATCGAGGCCGACGCCTTCTATGACCTGATGGCGAAGAAAATGGAACAATCGCAGGCCTTCTCCGATAGCCTGTCCTTCACCGAAATGAGCAGTAATATCCTGGACCCCAAGCTGAAATCCCAATATCCTAATGTGTATGAAAAGGGAGCGCTCATTGCAATGTGCCTCGATATCGTGATCCGCGAACAGACTAACGGGGAACGGGGACTGCTATGGCTAATGGGAGAGTTATCAAAGCAGTTCGGTCCGGAAAAACCCTTCGACGACGCCGAACTGATCCCGGTGATTACCCGCATCGCCGGCTCGGCAGCCGGGGCATTTCTCGAAAAACACGTGGTGCAGGGCGAACCGATCCCTTATGAAAACTTCCTCGCCAAGGTGGGCCTGAAAAAACAGATAGTCCCGTTCGCCGAGCCGATCGTCTTCCTGCGCGAGGAAGTCATTTACATTAAACCCGATGCTTCCCGCACCCACGTGCTCGCGAATGTAGCCGATAACAAGAACGCGTTTTACAATAACCTGGGCATTCAGGATGACGACGTCCTGCTCGAATTCAACGGCATTCCGGTGGACCCGAAAAACCTGATGTCGGTCGTTTACCTCGGTTACGACCTCGACGAAGACAGCCCGGTCACCGTCAAGGTCAACAGAAACGGCCAGGACATGGAACTGAAAGGCACGGTCAAACTCAATTATAAAGACGGTGACGGCTTCCGTTTCGGCGACGACTCCAAACGGAAATTGAACGAGGCATGGCTTAAAAACTAGTCCTGCAAAATCTCGACGAATCCTTCCGTTCCGTTTACCCGGATACGCTGCCCGTCCCTGATCAGGCGGGTGGCGTTTTCCACTCCTACGACGGCCGGCAAGCCGTATTCCCTGGCGATTACAGCGCCATGCGTCATCAACCCGCCCACTTCCGTAACCAGGCCCCTGGCCGACACGAACAACGGCGTCCAGCTGGGATCTGTAAACGTGGTAACCAATATATCCCCCTCTTCCAGGTCCGCGTCTTTCATATCCACAATCACGCGTGCCCGGCCTTCGGTCACACCGGATGAAACGGGCAGTCCCGCGATAGCGCCGGCAGGGAGGTTTTCGCGACTGTATTTGCCGGTAACGATTTCGCCCTCGGAAGTTATCACACGAGGAGGCGATAGCCGTTCATAAATCTGTTGCAGTGCTTTTCGTTCGGCGATCAATGTATCGCGGGCTTCTTGTGTCTCTACCAGTTCGCGGAGCTCTCCGAAAGTAAGATAATAAATATCTTCCCGGTCCCGGAGCACGCCTTTTTGTTCCAATCGGGCGGCTTCTTCCAGCAGCGCCTGTTTGTATATGAAATAACGGCTGACGATGTCGTACTTGGGGTATTCTCGATAGCCGGCAAGGTTTCGGAGCAGATCGATCATCCGCTTTGTCTCTGCGGCTTTCCAGTCACCGTCGGGCAAATGCCTCAAACGGTCCAGCAACTCCCCCTCCTTGTTCGACGCTTCCCGCTTTCCATGTTCGAATTTTTGTTTGCTGGTGCCGGGGGGCAGGTTTTTGATATTGCCCAGAATCACCGGTACGAGCGTCGCGGGCTTTTCGGTCCACCGGCTTTTTGTGATGTCGATTTCGCCCGCACACCGCATACCGTATTTTTCAAGAAAGCCTGCGATAGCTCCCCGCGTGACCTCGCCTCCATGCAAATGTGTCAAATCATCCAGGCACAGCTCCTCTTTCACATTTTGCAAGTAGTCTATTACCTCCGGATAGGGACGGATCGCATCGGCGACGTCCAGCAGATCGAGGCCCATTTCGGACGTAACATTGTTCGGGACCGATTGCGAAAGCACATCCGCGACATTCTTTTCACCCAGCCATTCGTCCATCCTGTCGTTCAGCCAGAATGCGGCGTTCATAGCCGTCATGATCACCCCGAGCGTTTTGGGGTTCGATAAATCTTTCCGCAATTGCCCGATCTCCGCCAGGATACAATCCATCAACTCCGGCCCCGACTTTGAGCGGATGTTTTGTTTCAGTGCTGCGATGGACGCCCTGCTGTTTTCAATCAGCTCGGTGACCACAGCGGGGTCGTACCCGATAAGCGTATCGAAATCGATAGGCCGCGGGACTTCCTTACCGGCGCCCGCCGGTGGTTCCTCTTCATTCAACCGGATGAAATCGTCCCGTTCGAGGAGGCTCGTCAATGCGCCATGCATAAGGGGATCGGATTTCGCCATGGCGTTCATCATCATGCTCTGGCGCGCGGGCGATGCGAGTTCGGGCGCAATATCTACAAACAGCCTTCCACCGGCAATGCTCATGGGCCTGGTGGCCGTCAGTTGCCATATCGACAAGCCGAGCGGTTTCATTGCGTCGGTCATCATCTGCTGGTGGCCTACGGAAATGTACACATGGTTTTGGTCGTCGCCCGCCTCGGGAACCGGAAACAAAGTTGTGATCGGCCGGCTCTGGACTATGTATATGACATCGTTGGCGATGCACCATTCGATATCCTGCGGAGAGCCAAAATGCGCCTCGATGCGCCTGCCTGCCCTTTCAAGCGCCAGAATCTGCATGTCCGTCAGCACCTGCCTGGTTTGCCGCCCGGCTTCGACCTCTTCTATCCGGGTACCGCCGTCCGCTGCTGCATAAACCGCCACCTTCTGGGTGGAAATTTGCCTTTCTGCTATCCTGCCGTCGCGAACCTTGTAGCTGTCGGCGTTCACCAGGCCGGATACCAACGCCTCTCCGAGGCCGAAACCGGCGTCGATAGACACTACCTTCCTGTTCCCGGTAACGGGGTCGGCCGTGAACAGTATCCCTGCCGATTCGGGGAAAACCATCCGCTGGACCACCACCGCCAGCCGGACCTTGCGATGATCGAAACCGTTCCGTATCCGGTAAATGATGGCACGGTCGGTAAATAACGAAGCCCAGCATTTGGCGACATGCTTCAAAACGGCCTCTGTTCCGACGACATTCAGATAGCTGTCCTGCTGCCCGGCGAATGATGCACCCGGCAAATCCTCCGCCGTTGCACTGGAACGCACGGCATAGGCCGCATCGGGGCCGGAACCGGCGAGTTGGTGAGCGATTCCGTCGCGGATCGCATCCGGAACAGGCGTCGCCTCGATGGTCCGGCGGATTTTAGCGCCCAGTTCGGCGATCTCGTCGCTGTTTTCGGCGGTCAGAGCCGACAGCCGATCGAGTTCCGCCTGTACCCGCGCTTCCCGCATTATTGTTTGAAAAGCCTCCGTGGAAACACAGAATCCCGCCGGTACATGTATCCCTTCGATGCGGCATAATTCGCCTAGGTTCGCGCCTTTTCCTCCGGCCTCGGGCAGCATTTCCTTGCCGATCTCCCGAAGATCGATTACATACTTGTCCATGCTGCGGTTATTGTTTGTTGAGCGTTGCGGTTGTCTCATTCATCAGATCGATCGCTTTCAGGAAATAGGTCTCGATAACCCGCATTTCTTCCTCCGAAAACGAGGCGATCAGGGCTTCCGACTGCCTTCGAAACTCCCGGTAGAGAGGTTCCAGCAAGGCCATGATCTTCTCCGTGTCCGGCTCGACAAGCACTTTTCGTCTGTCCTCCTCCGCGAAACGCCTCTTAACCAGGCCTTTCTTTTCAAAACGGTCGATCAAACCCGTAACCGCGCCGGTAGTGAGGCCAGTCAGACCGGCAAGCTCGCCGGCCGACATTTGTCCTTTTTGTATTAAAAACCCAAGGTATTTATGATCGGTACCCGAAAGTCCCGCCCTGCGGCCGACGGCCTCGTGCATTCGAATGGAGTCGTATGCGTACCTTTGGCTGAGCCTCCGTACCCGCGTTACCAGTTCCTCTTTCATTATATCTCAAAAGCTAAATATCTTAGCTGCAAAGATATTTGCGTTCCGGTTCATATCCAAACACGGAAACCCTCGGATTCTGATCGCCACAATTTTTACGCTTACCCTTCGCTTTTCGCCCTCTCGCGCAACGCAGGTGCCCCGGCCGGCGTTGCGCATCCGCGGCCCGGTCCTCTACTCCGTTCGCAGCGAAACGACCGGGCTGACGAGCGCCGCCCGGATGCTCTGGAAACTCACCGTACCCAGCGTGATCGCCATCGCCCCGACGCCCGTCGCCGCGAAAACCCACCACGAAGGCTCGATCCGATAAGTATATTTTTGAAGCCAGGTATTCAGCAAATAATAGGCAAGCGGCGTGGCGATACCGAACGCTATCGTAACGAGCAAGATAAATTCGTTCGACAGGAGCCGCCAGACACTTGCAACCGAGGCGCCGAGCACCTTCCTTACACCGATTTCCCGTGTGCGCTGCTCGGCGACAAACGAGGATAATCCGAAAAGCCCGAGGCAGGAGATACCGATCGCCAGCACCGCGAAGAAATAGGCCAGCTTACCGACACGCTCCTCGGCGGCAAACTTCAATGCGTAGTCCTGGTCGGCAAATTTGTATTCGAATGGTGCCAGCGGGACCAGCCTTTTGAATACGGCCTCGATCCGGGGCAGCGCTTCGCCGATGCTCATCTTCGGGTTAATGCGGATATGCATCCAGTTCGGGCCTCCGTGTGCTTTGATCATGAAAATGGTCGGGAGCGTAGGTTCATAAGGCGATTCCATTACCACGTCCCGGATGACCCCCAGAATGCGGTAATGCATTACAGGCCGGTCCTGGAATTTCCAGCTCACGGGTTCTCCGACCGGCTTACGCAGGCCCATGTAACGTGCGGCTGCTTCGTTGATGACCATACCCGAGGAATCGGAAGAGAGGTTTTCGGAAAAATCCCTTCCCTGTACAAACTGCCAGCCGACCGTACGTCCGTATTCGGAGGTAACCATCAACGTTCCGAAACTCTTATTGGCGGCGGGATTCTTTCCACGCCACTCGAAGCCGTCGTTACCCGACCACACCTCCGTCACTTTTCCCATCGATTCGGCGATATCGGTAACCGCCCCGCTCCGGCGGAGCTCGTTTTTAAGTATCTCATGTTTGCCGTAGAAGTCGGCCGATTTCATTTCGATCATCAAAAGTCCTTCCCTCGTGTATCCGGCGGGCCTGTTTTTGGCAAATTGTATTTGTCGGAAGACGACGATCGTACCGATTACCAGGGTAACCGAAACTGTAAATTGCACCACTACCAGTACTTTCCGCGGTAAGGACGCAAAACGCCCCGCCCGGAATGTGCCTTTCAACACCTTTACAGGCTGGAACGACGACAGGTATAATGCCGGGTATCCGCCTGCCAGGATGCCCGTTACCATAATAAACGCCAGACTGATGGCCCAAAACCATGCATTCGCCCAGGGTATAACCATCTGCTTGGCGGCGATCTGATTGAACCACGGCAAAGCGAGCGAAGTGAACCAGACCGCAAGCACGAATGCAAAGCCCACCACGAGGAACGATTCGCTGAAAAACTGGCTGACCAGTTGCGCCTTCACGGACCCGATCGACTTGCGGATGCCGACCTCCTTCGCGCGCTTTTCCGAACGGGCAGTGGAAAGGTTCATGAAATTAATACAGGCAAGCAACAGCACGAACGCGCCGATGATGCTGATCAGCCATACCATTTGCATTGGGGCTGTATCGGGCTCTCCCCTTTTAAAATTACGCAGATGCCAGTCGCGCATAGGTAATAGAAAGACCTCGGGCCTGTTTTTGGCCACTTCGGGAAAGTCGGCGAGATTTTTCATTTCCGCATTTTTAATATCCGCCGAAACCCGCGCCAGGTCCACATCCGGACGAAGTTCGACGTACACTTTCATGAAGTGGTTTCGCCAGTCGGTCATGGCCCGTTCCCGGATCCAGGGGTTATCGAGCTCCCAGAGCGCGAACGGAGCCACGAATTTGACCCGGCTGAACTGGGTGTTCTCGGGGAGATCTTCATACACCCCGGTTACAGTCACATCGAGTTTGTTGTTGAGCCGCATCACGCGGTTCACGGGATCGGCATCCCCGAACAGTGCCAGGGCCGTCGATCGGGAAAGCAGCACCGAATGCGGATCGCTCAGACCGGCGCGGGTGCCGTACACCATTCCGAGCGTAAGCATCTCCGGCCCGCCGGGGTCCATAAACAGCCCCGGCCGGGAAATCCTGGTCTGACCCGCGGAAAGTACCATATCGACATCCCATGAAACACTCACAATATGTTTGAAATATGCCGAATAGTGGGCTTTGAGCTCGGTCATCAGCGGGTACTGCAGTGAGGAATTGATCCCTACCCCATGCTCGCCGAACTCGCGCGTACGTACCTGTGCAATGCGGTCGTAGTTGTCGTGATAGGTATTGAACGACAGTTCGTCGTAAACCCACAAACCGATGAGCATGGCAACGGCCATTCCGGCAGCTAAGCCGCCGATATTGATAAACGAATAGGCCCGGTTCCTGGCCAATTGACGAAAGGCGATTTTCAGGTAATTGTGTAGCATGGCTCGAGGAATTTAGAAGTTCGGGAATAGCCGGTCGGCGGTAGCTCTTCATGCTAAAAAAGCAGGCCTGTGCTATGGCTAACGCGTTTTTAGCCCCGAGCACAAAATTTCGGTTCCCGGCAGCCCGAACGGGTGTCCGTATCCGGACATCGCATGTACGCACCCGGACTATGGCTTTCTGAACAATACATCCCCGATAGTCACAAAAAAACATAAAAATTTCACAAACAGGCGAGGGTATGCCCGGTAGAACATACTCTTGTGAATAACCTATTTTCAACGTCCGCATGAATCACAAGTATACCTTAGAGAGCAAAACAGGCACAAACGACACAGGCGGTCCGTATCCCGAATTCCCGGACGTCAAGAAAATACAGACGGATTTTGTCGATTCGGAACTGTTTATCAAGCAAGCATTTGACACAGATCCGGTGCGGGGATACGAGTTGCTTTTCAAACGCTATTACAAGCAGCTTTGCAGCCATGCCGTGCGTTTTGTGTATGCGCGGGATGTCGCCGAGGACATTGTGGTGGAAGTTTTCAGTCAGTTCTGGTCCAAACAGCTCCATACCTCTGTAACGACGTCATTCAGGGCTTACCTGTTCACGACGGTCAGGCATGCGGCATTCCATTATATGCGACGGAACTTCGGGAAAGAGGCGGTTACCGGAGAACTGGAAGACCTGCATCTGGCCACTCCCGAGAGCTCGCCCCAGCAGGAATTGCAGTTTCAGGAACTGGTGCTCAAAATCGAGCAAGTGATCCGCTCGCTATCTCGTCAAAATCAGAAAGTATTCCTGATGAGCCGGTTCGAGGGAAAACGCAACGCCGCCATCGCCGAGGAACTGGGAATCTCCGTTAAGACAGTGGAAGGACATATTACCAAGGGACTGGCAGTCCTGCGGAAAGCATTGCAAGACCACGGGCTGCTCTCGCTTATCCAGATTTTACTCCTATTCATTTGAGGGCCCACGGCCATCAATATATGTCATACAGAACTTCCATGAACATGAAAAAATCAATACTTTCCAAACAGGTGATCCAGAACTTCTTCGAAGGAAAAACTACCCGGATGCAGAATATTCTGATCCGCGAGTGGCTGGAAAACCCCGCCAACCGCGAACTGTATTTTCAATGGCTGGACGAATGGGAAACAGAAAATCCGCAGTTTACGCCCGATGTGGAACTGGCCTACCAACGTTCATTGCATACCGTTCAAGACGGCGCCGGTTTTCCGGTACCGGAACCAGCTCCGCGAAGGTCATTCCCCGGTGCGCCCGCCGGGCGGCTTTTTGTGTTCAAATGGGCGGCGGCTTCCGTGGCGCTGATCCTCGGTGCATACCTTCTTTCCGATTTCTGGCTTTATAAACAATACGAGACGGGCTATGGGGAGATCAGGACGATCGTATTGCCCGATAGCAGCCGCGTTACACTGAATGCCAACTCCGTCCTCAGCGTCCCGCGGTTCGGTTTCGGCGGGGGCACACGCGAAGTGAAGTTGCGGGGAGAAGCCGATTTCGCGGTGAAACACACCGTCAATCACAGCAAATTCATCGTCCGCACGCCCGATCAGCTGGAAGTGCGGGTATTGGGCACGGAGTTTATTGTTTACAGCCGGGAGCGCGGCTCAAAGGTGGTTTTGAGCCAGGGAAGCGTACAGTTGCGCTCGCTCCATGAAGCCGAACCAAGGCCCGTCCTGATGAAACCCGGCGACATCGCCACAATGTCGGCACAGGGAAAACTGACCCTGCGCCGCAGCCAGAGCCTGTCGGCGTACCAGGCCTGGAAACAACGCAGGTTTATGTTCGAAAATACTCCCGTCTCCGAAATCGCATATCAGATCAGCGAATACTTCGGCGTAAATGTGGTGGTGGCCGACTCGACCCTCGCCAGACGAACCATCGGCGGCACATTCAATGCGAGTGATCCCGCCAATGTCCTGAAAGTCCTGTCCGACGTCCTGAATGCACGGGTCACCCGGTCGGCGGCGGACGACGACGGCCCCGAAACCTTCATCCTCGATGTCAACCATCCGTATTATCCTTAATCCATTATAAACCATGACGAAACTATTACACTTTAAAATGCTGGTCATCCTGATGGCAGGCTGCCTGCTGGACGTGGCGCCGCTGAAAGCCCAGTTAATGGCCCAAAACCGCCCGAAACGTACCTCTGTGCCGATTTCCAGGCTTAGCCTGAGAGATGCGCTTATGCAGGTCAGGAAGCAATATAAAGTGGATATCCTGTTCGAGGAAAAGCTGCTGGAAGGCATCTTTGTCGCACCGGCGCAGGTGCAGTCGGGGCAAACCGTCGAGCATAAGCTGAACAGTGTCCTAGCGCCTTCCGGCCTCCGCTATAAAAAGGTCAGCAAACAGACCTATCTTATCCTTACGACGGTCGGCGAACCCAAATCAACCATGCAACAAACGCAGCCCGGCACGCCCGAAGAAGCTCCGCCGGCAACGCAGCCCGCGCTTTTCAACTCCGGCACCCGCCATACGCTTAGCGCCGAAACTGCCGACCCAATTGCGGACAGGACGATCAGCGGCGTGGTGAAAGGCGATGGCGAAGAAGTACTGCCCGGAGTGAGCGTGCTCATCAAAGGCACCACGCGCGGAAGCACCACCGATGCGAACGGCAAATACAGCATTTCCATCGGCGACGACCCGCAAGCGGAAATCACACTCGTATTCTCCTATGTGGGTTATCAAAATCAGGAAGTGGCCGTCGGTAAGCGCTCGACCATCGATATTACTCTGCTGCCCGACCTGAAAAGCCTGGAAGAGGTGGTCGTGGTGGGCTACGGTACGCAAAGGCGCGAGCAGATTACAAGCGCTATCGCGAGCGTCAAGGCGGAGGATTTTGTAAAAGGCCCAGTCCAGGATGCAGCCCAGCTTATCCGGGGCAAAGTCGCCGGTTTGAGTGTGATCACGCCCAGTGGCGACCCCACTGCCATTGCGCAGATTTCGCTAAGAGGCAATGCGACCATCAACGCAAGTTCCGAACCGCTCGTGCTGATCGACGGTGTTCCGGGCGCGTTGAACACCGTTGCGCCCGAGGACATCGAGTCCATCGACGTGCTGAAAGACGGCTCCGCCGCCGCTATTTACGGAACCCGCGGGACAAACGGGGTAATCCTCATCACCACCAGAAAAGTAAAAGGCGAAACGCCGGCAACGTTGGAAGTAAACTCCTACTTCACCACGCAAAGACTTACCCGCAAGCTCGATTTCATGAATGTAGACCAATACCGCGCCCTGGCGGCACAGGGCAAACCCGGCGCAATCGATTACGGCCACAACACCGACTGGCTTGAAGCGGTCACCCGGAAACCATTGTCGCAGGTCCACAATGTCAGCCTCCGGGGCGGCTCCCGGACAACCAACTACATCGTCAGTATGGAATACCGCCGGTTGAACGGGATTATGAAAAAATCCGACAATGCCACCGTATTTCCCCGTATCGAAGTCAATCATTCGATGTTCAATGGCTTGCTGAAAATCAATGCGAACCTGAGCGGTTACCAGCAGAAATACTTCTCGGTCGACGGAGGTCCCTACTCCGGGCTGGTCTATCGCAACGCGCTGACATTCAATCCGACCGAGCCGTTGAAAGACGCCAACGGAAAATGGACGGAGCGCACCGACAAAACCGACTATATGAATCCGGTGGCCCTCATCGAGGAGTCGCACGGACAGAACCGGAACAACAACCTCCGGACGTACGGCACCATTTCGCTGACGCCGGTAGAAGGGCTGGAAGTCAAGGCATTGTTTGCAAGGGACATGTTCAACGGCACCCGGGGCTACTATGAAACCAAAAACCACTATTCCACCAGCCGAAACGGGCGCAATGGCTTCGCTTCGCGCGGGACCACGCGCTCACAGGACGACCTGTTCGAATTCACTGCCAACTATAACAAATCCATTCGGGACCACAATTTCGTGATCCTGGCCGGCCATACCTGGCGGCGCTACAACACGGAGGAATACTGGATGCAGAACTGGGATTTCCCGACCGACAATTTTTCCTACAACAATATCGGCGCGGGGCTCGCGCTGCGCCGGGGACAAGCGCCGGAGTATTCGCTCCAATCGGAGAACAAGCTGATCAGCTATTTTTTCAGGGTCAATTACAGCTTCATGAACAAATACCTGTTGATGGCCAGTTTGCGGCATGAAGGTTCGTCGCGCTTCGGGGCCAATCACAAATGGGGCAGCTTCCCGGCGTTTTCGGTAGGCTGGAATTTGAAAAAAGAGGCATTTCTGGAAAACTCCCGCGCCGTTTCGAACCTCAAACTCAGGGCAGGTTACGGTGTAACCGGTACCGAACCCGGCAGTTCCTATATTTCCTTGAACAAGATCAATTTCAATACCAATGTGCTCATCGACGGCGAGTGGGTGCAGGCTATCAACCCATCCAACAACGCAAACCCCGACCTCCGCTGGGAACGCAAGGAGGAAGTGAACGTGGGTATCGACTATGGCTTTCTGAACGAGCGCCTTTCGGGCTCGGTCGATTTGTACCGCCGCACCACCCGCGACCTGATCGCCAATTTCCCGGTGCCGACCCCGCCTTACCTGTACAGCACCATCACGGCCAATGCGGCTTCGATGGAAAACAAGGGAGTTGAAATACAGGTAAATGCGATTCCACTGCAAACGGCGGCTTTCAGGTGGACCACCTCCGTCAATTTCTCGACGAATGCCAACAAGATCCTTTCCCTTTCGAACGAAAAGTTTGCATTGGCAAGCGGCTATTTCGATACCGGCAATACGGGGGAGCCTATCCAGCAAACCACCCACCGCGTCCAGGTAGGCCAGCCTCTCGGCAATTTCTGGGGTTTCAAAACCATCGACATCGACGAAACCGGCCACTGGATCATCGAGGGCAAAAACGGCGAGCCGAAACCCATTGCGCAGCAGCAGGCGGACGACAAACAGGTGATCGGCAATGGCCTGCCGAAACGCTACCTCAACTGGAACAATACGTTGGCTTACAAAAATTTCGATCTGAACATCACCATGCGCGGCGCGTTCGGCTTCCAGATCCTGAATATGACCGAAATGTTCTGGAGCGCGCCGGTAATGCTTACCCGAGGTAACCTGCGGGCCAACGCCTACGACCCGGTTTACGGCAAACGCCCGCTCGCCGACGACCAGTCGCTGAACTATGTGAGCTATTACATCGAAAACGGCAATTACTGGAAAATCGACAACATTACGGCGGGGTACAATCTCCGGTTGAAAAACAAATACCTCCGTCATGCGCGCATTTACCTGGCCGTAGCCAACCTCTACACTATCACCGGCTACAAGGGCATCGATCCGGAAGTCGGTATAAGCGGCCTCGCGCCGGGCGTCGACGACAAGAACCGCTACCCGGCCACTACCAGTTTCACGGCAGGCGCCACGCTCACATTCTAGTACTTGTTCCATTCCAAATGTCAATCCCGATGAAACCATTGAAAACATACATAGGAACGGCTCTGCTCCTGACCATCGGCGCGAGTTCCTGCAACAACGACCTCACCGAAAAAATTTACTCAGAGGTGACGGAAGACACCTACAACTATTCCAATGCTTACCAGGCAATGAGCATCGCCTATGCGAACATGCGCAACCTGATCTCCCACACGCATTGGTACATGGCGCAGGAATCCACCGCCGACGGCATTGTGATGCCTGCCAACGCTTCGGGCTGGGACGACGGCGGCATTTACAAACGCATGCACCTGCACACCTGGAATTCGGAAAACCCGCAGATCAACAGCATGTGGAACACGTTCTATTCCGGTGTGATCAATGCCAACCGGGTGATCGACCAGTTGCAGAACGATAAAATCACGGTCCCTGCGGGTATCACGAGGGAAGCTCTGATCTCCGAAATGCGGACGGTGCGGGCATTCTTTTACTGGATGCTTTGTGACAATTTCGGCGACGTGCCGCTTATCACCACGCGGTCCGAGGGCCTTCCCGGGAAAACCGGCAGAAAGGAAATTTACCAGTTCGTCGTAAAAGAACTCACGGAATCCATCCCTGCATTGAGCGAAGAGCGCAACACGCTGATGTACGGGCGTTTCAACAAATGGGCGGCCAAAACGCTGCTCGCGAACGTATACCTGAACGCGAGCGTATACGCAGGCGAAACCCGCTGGGAGGAATGCCTCGCCCAATGCAACGAGGTGATCGCTTCCGGCAAATACCGGTTAGAAACAAGCCTCTCCGCGCCTTTTGTGACTGAAAACCAAAATTCCGCGGAGATCGTGTTTGCCATTCCTTTTGAAGAAAACCTGGCCGGGGGGTTCAGCGCGCACATGTTCTCATGGCACGCGGCGCTGAAAGCGAAGGTCAATATGCTGGCCACACCCTGGGGTGCGGGCTCGGCAAAAGGCATTCCGCAGTTTATCGATACTTATGACGCCGACGATCAACGGTTAAAGGCCACGTGGATGACCGGCCCGCAGTTTGCTGCCGACGGTATCACGCCCTTGAAAGGATCGTACGACCAGGCGGGCAAGGATGTGGTACTCACCAACGCACTCCCCGACGGCCTCTATACCGGCGAGGCGGAAGGTTACCGGATGAATAAATTCGAAGTAAAAGTGCAGGCCCAGGGCAGTTTGGGTAACGACTTCCCGGTTTTCCGTTACGCACAGGTACTAATGATGAAAGCCGAATGCCTTCTGCGCACAGGCAAGGCAAACGATGCCGCCATGGTGGTGTCGCAGGTGCGCGCACGGGCATTCGCCGAACCCGCCAAAGCAACGGTTACCGGAGCCGATTTGCAGGAGGGCAGCACTTACCATTATGGTTATGTCGAAAATTACAAAGTGGTCGATCCCGGCAACACGGCGGCGGTACAGTACGGCAGGATGCTCGACGAGCTGGGCTGGGAATTTGCCTGGGAGGGCTTCCGCCGCCGCGATATGATCCGCTTCGGAGTGTATACAACCAAAAGCTGGCTGTCGCACAAGCCCAACGGCGATTTCAGGGCGGTATTCCCTATCCCGCAGATCGCCATCAATTCAAACCCCGAACTCAAACAAAACCCCGACTACAACTAGCAATATGAAACGAGTGCTGACGGCATGTGTCTTGCTGACCACCGCGGGCTTCGGCTTTGCGCAGAGTACCGGCAACACCGAAGTTTCCCAAAAGGTAATGCAGGAAATATTCGAGGAAATCAAGACACCCTACAAATACGGCGTAGTAATCCCCCAGCCCGACAGCGGCAGGATGGTCGACAGCCCGACGGTGTTCCGCAAGGACGGCGTCTGGTACATGACCTACATCGTTTTCGATGGTAAGGGTTACGAAACCTGGCTCGCCAAAAGCGACGACCTGTTGCTATGGACGCAGCTCGGCAGGATCATGTCATTCACCGAGGACACCTGGGATGCTACGCAGAAAGCCGGCTATGTAGCATTGGTAGATACGCAATGGGGAGGCAGTTACGAGGCCGAAAGGTTTGAAAACAAATACTGGCTCTCATATCTCGGCGGCTCAGAAAAAAGGCTACGAAGCGGGCCGGCTCGGCATTGGCGTCGCCGCGAGCACGGATCTGACCAAAGCGGGCGAAGTAACGCGCCTGCCCGGACCGGTACTGTCCGCCGCAGATAAAGATGCCCGCTGGTATGACGATAAAACCATTTACAAAAGTCTGGTCATCCGCGACAAAGTTCGCAAAACCGGCCATCCGTTTGTGATGTATTACAATGCCAAGGGTGAAAAGGGCGACGCGAAAGGCCAGGGTTTCGAAAGTATCGCCATGGCTGTTTCCGACGACATGAAGCATTGGAAACGCTTCGGCGACAAGCCATTGATCACCCGGAATACCGGCATTTGCGGCGACGCCCAGATCGCCGGGATCGGAGCTGTTTATGTGATGTTCTATTTCGGGGCATTCTGGAAACCGGGCGCATTCGAACGCTTCGCCTGCTCGTACGACCTCGTGAACTGGACCGACTGGACCGGTCCCGACCTCATTTCCCCCACCGAGCCCTACGATAAAACTTACGCCCACAAGCCCTGGGTTATCAAATGGAACGGCGTCGTATACCATTTCTATAACGCCGTAGGAGATCAGGGCCGCGTCATCGCATTAGCCACCTCCAAAGATTTACGAGCCCAAAACACCCCCCTGATCCCCTCCAACAACACCCGATCAAACCTGACAACACCTGACCAAACCTGACCACACGCAACCACCGCAATGAAAAAACGCCTGTTCTTCGCAGCCCTGCTGATCACCCTGCAAGCCACCGCCCAGAGAGAAGCCGGTTACACCCCGGCCAAAGCCCCGCTGCGCTCCAACCCTTACAGCGAGCTGCCTTTGGGCACCATCAAACCCCACGGCTGGCTTAAAGAAATGCTCATTCGCCAGAAAAACGGCGCCACCGGCAAACTCGACGAGCTTTACCCGCTCGTGATGGGGAAACGCAATGGATGGCTCGGCGGAGACGGCGACCAGTGGGAACGTGGCCCCTACTGGATCGACGGCCTTCTTCCCCTCGCCTACATCCTCGACGACCGGGAACTCATCGCCAAAACGAAACCCTGGATAGAATGGGCCATCGCCAGTCAGCAACCAGATGGCTATTTCGGTCCTTCGAAAGATTATGGCCATGAACCGGGCGTCCAGCGCGATAACAGCCGCGATTGGTGGCCCAAAATGGTCATGCTCAAAATCCTGAAACAGTACTATTCGGCTACGGGCGATCAAAGAGTGATCGCGCTGATGACCAACTACTTCAAATACCAGTTGCGGGAACTGCCCTCGAAACCGCTGGATAACTGGACGTTCTGGGCAAAGTACCGGGGGGGCCGACAACCTGATGGTCGTTTACTGGCTCTACAACATTACCGGCGAGGAGTTTTTGTTAGATCTGGGCGACCTAATCCATCGGCAGACTTTCGATTACACCCATGCCTTTCTCAACACCGACCTGCTCTCGACCACGGGCAGCATCCATTGCGTAAACCTGGCCCAGGGGATCAAAGCGCCGCTGATTTATTTCCAGCATCACCCGGAACAGAAGTATCTCGATGCCACAAAAAAGGGTTTCGCGGACATCCGCAAATTCAACGGCATGGCGCACGGGCTGTACGGCGGCGACGAGGCGCTGCACGGCAACGACCCTACGCAAGGCTCCGAACTGTGCTCCGCCGTAGAGATGATGTTCTCCCTGGAAAGTATTCTCGAAATCACCGGCGACGCGGGTTATGCCGACATGCTCGAAAAAGTAGCTTTCAATGCATTGCCGACGCAGGCTTCCGACGATTTCATGACGCGCCAATACTTCCAGCAGGCCAACCAGGTGATGATGACACGGCACCAGCGCAATTTCGACGTAAACCACGGCGGCACCGACCTCTGCATGGGGTTGCTTACCGGCTATCCCTGCTGCACTTCCAACATGCACCAGGGCTGGCCGAAATTTGTACAAAACCTCTGGTACGCCACGGCCGACAAGGGCATTGCCGCATTGGCCTATTCGGCGAGCGAAGCGAATATCGACCTGCCGGGCGGTGTCCGGGTAGCTGTAAAGGAGGAGACTTCCTATCCTTTTGAAGAGACCATCAGATTTACCGTGAATCCAACCGCCAAAGCCGTATTCCCTTTCCATCTGCGGATTCCGGCCTGGTGTAAAAAAGGTGCGATAAAGGTAAACGGAAAGCGCTGGCTGGAACCGGAAGGCAACCAGATTGTGAAATTAACCCGCGAATGGGAGAAAGGCGACATCGTGGAGCTGACGCTTCCAATGCACATTTTCAAAAGCACGTGGGCGGAAAATTCAATTTCCGTGGAACGCGGGCCGCTTACGTATGCATTGAAAATCGGGGAAACGTCGAAACTGGTGAAGAACGACAAAGACCCTGTCGACTACGGCGCCAGTTATACGGAGATTCGCCCGACGACCCCATGGAATTACGGACTGATCCTCACGCCCGACAGCAAGCTGGAAGAGCAATATAAATGGGAGGTCGTCAAACCGTTTTCCCATTATCCGTGGAACCCCGAAAACGCACCTTCGCGGATCAAAACGAGGGCCCGGCGCATTCCGTCGTGGGGACTGTACAACGAAATGGCCGGCCCGGTCCCGTACAGCGTTACTTATCAGCTCGAAACCGAAGACAAGGAGGAGGATATCGTGCTCATCCCCTACGGTTGTACCAACCTTCGCATTTCGCAATTCCCGGTTATCCGTAAAAAGCAGGATTTTTGATTAAACAGAATCTCATATGCAGCATACCATTAAAATATACCTTGGCGCGACCGTCGCATGGTGCATTCAGGTATTCCCGGCCGAAGCACAGCAGCGCGTCCAGCCCGTGCATTTCTCGGAAGTGACCATTACCGATCATTTCTGGAAACCCAAACAGGAGAAAGTCGCTACCGCGACGTTGAATGCCTGTATTATCCAGACAGAGGAGAAGTCGGGCCGTATCCGGAACTTCGAAAAAGCGGGCCGCAGGCAGGGCGAAAAACACGAAGGCATCTACTACGACGACAGCGATGTGTATAAGGCTATCGAAGCCATGGCTTACTCGCTCAAAAACCGCCCCGACGCCGAACTGGAACGTAAAGCCGACGAATGGATCGACAAAATCGCCGCTGCCCAGCTTCCGGACGGGTACCTGAACACCTATTACACGTTGACCGACCTCAAACTACGCTGGACCGACATGGAAAAGCATGAGGATTACTGTGCAGGACATTTGATCGAAGCGGCCGTCGCCTATTACAACACAACCAGCAAACGGAAGTTACTCGACGTCGCGATCCGCTTCGCCGACCATATCGATTCCACTTTCCGCGTCGCCAACCGCCCGTGGGTATCAGGACACCAGGAAATCGAACTGGCATTGATGAAACTCTACCATCTCACGCGGGAAGACCGTTACCTGAAACTCGCCGACTGGTTTCTCGAACAGCGCGGGCATGGCCACGGCAAAGGCAAGATCTGGGACGAATGGAAAGATCCCAAATACTGCCAGGACGATGTGCCGGTCAAACAACAGAAAGAAATCACTGGTCACGCCGTGCGCGCGATGTACCAGTACACAGGCGCGGCCGACGTCGCCTCCGTGACCAGAGACCCTGGCTATCTGAACGCCATGACGGCCGTTTGGGAAGATGTGGTGTACCGCAACATGTACCTTACCGGCGGAATCGGCTCATCGGGCCATAACGAAGGCTTCACCGACGACTACGACCTGCCCAATGGCGCGGCTTACAGCGAAACCTGTGCCTCGGTAGGTATGGTTTTCTGGAACCAGCGCATGAACTCGCTCACCGGCGACGCCAAATACATCGATGTTCTGGAAAGAAGTCTTTACAACGGCGCATTGGACGGCCTGAGCCTTGGCGGCGACCGCTTTTTCTATGGTAACCCGCTATCGTCGGCCGGCAACAATGCCCGGAGCGCGTGGTTTGGAACGGCCTGCTGCCCTTCGAACGTCGCCCGGCTGGTGGCTTCCGTGGGCGATTATATTTACGGAAAATCAGAAAGCCGGATATGGGTAAACCTGTTTATCGGAAGCAATACCGATTTCCGGATCGGGAAAACCACGGTGCCGCTGAAAATGGAGACGAATTATCCGTGGGAGGGCAACGTCAGAATCAGGGTTACGCCGGCGCAAAAAGTAAAGTATGCATTGAATCTCCGCATTCCGGGCTGGGCCACGGACACGCCCGTACCCGGCGGGTTGTACAATTTCGCGGCCGCCGGCAATGGAAAAGTGGAGATCCTGCTGAACGGAAAACCGGTTAATTATGAAATGGATAAAGGTTACGCGGTGATCGACCGCACCTGGCAGAACGGCGACGAGATCGAAGTGCGGCTGCCGATGGACGTCCGGCAAATCAGGGCGCGCAAGGAGGTCAAGGCCGATGAAGACCGCATCGCACTCCAACGCGGGCCGATCGTGTATTGTGTGGAGGGCGTCGACAACGCCGGGGAGGTGTGGAACCTGCTCGTTCCGGCAAATGCCTCGTTTACTACAGGAACAGGCCGGGTACTCAACGAACCGGTCGTCACGATTCAGGCCAACCTGCAAGTTGTCAAAGCCGCACCGGACGGTTTAAATATCAGAACGGAGCCGCAAACGGTAACGGCCATCCCCTACTACACCTGGGCCAACCGCGAACGGAGCCCGATGCAGGTGTGGCTGCCCATGAAGATCAAAAATATCAAAATTGCGGAGTAGCCGCATTTTTGTAACGTCTTACGCGCAATGCGGCCTGCTCCTTGTGCCCCATAAATCCCTCGATTTCGCACAAACGCATGCCATATTCCCCGATGACCACGCTCGCTTCCGGCGTACAACGCTGGTAAGTGCAGTTTTTCAGAAACTTTCCGACCCACAGTCCGCCGGTATACCTGGCCGCCTGGCGGGTCGGGAGCGTATGATTTGTACCGATCACCTTATCCCCGTACGCCACGTTCGTTTCCGGCCCCAGGAAAAGCGCCCCGTAATTGGTCATATTTTCAAGAAAATAGTCGGGATTGCGGGTGAGCACCTCCACATGCTCGTAAGCGAGCCTGTCGGCCTCCGCAAGTGCCTCCGCTTCGTCAGCAACCAGGATTACCGCACCATTGTCCCGCCATGCTACGCCCGCTATGTCGGCAGTGGGCAGGGTTTCCAGTTGCCGCTCTATTTCGGCCAGCGTTTTCCGGGCGAGTTTTTCGGAAGTGGTGATCAGCACGCCCGGAGACGTTGGCCCGTGCTCGGCCTGGCCCAGAAGATCGCAGGCGACCATTTCGGCGTCGGCGGTTTCATCGGCGATGACCAGGATTTCCGTCGGTCCGGCAAACAAATCGATCCCCACGCGGCCGTAAAGTTGTCGCTTGGCCTCTGCCACGTAAGCGTTGCCCGGTCCGACGATCATGTCCACGGCAGGGATCGTTTCCGTTCCCAACGCCATGGCAGCCATAGCCTGCATGCCGCCGAGCAGGTAAATCTCGTCCGCACCCGCCATATGCATCGCGGCGACAGTCGCAGCGGGGATTTGCCCCTTGATAGGCGGCGTACAGGCGATTACCCGCTTTACACCTGCTATTTTGGCGGTAAGAACGCTCATATGTGCCGACGCGACCATCGGGTAGCGCCCACCAGGAATGTAGCAGCCTGCACTGGCGACAGGGATGTTCCTGTGCCCCAAAATGACACCGGGAATAGTCTCGACCTCGATGTCGCGGATCGACTCGCGCTGCTGTTGGGCAAAAAAACGGATTTGCCGTTGCGCGAAGGCAATGTCGTCGATCACCTCCCGCGGGACCGTCGCTATAATTTCGCCGATCTGCTCTTCGCTCAGCTTGAACGAACCGGGCGACCAGTTGTCGAACTGCCCGGAATATTTTCGGACGGCGGCGTCGCCGTTGGCTTCGATATCCCTGATAACCCCGGCCACGACTGCTTTCACCTTTTCGTCGGCCTCATGCTGCTCGGCGGCGCTTTTGCCCGCTTTTATAATGGTTGCCATATTTGGAACTGTATTTTTGGTATTCAAAAGTAAAATTCCCGCCGCCGCATTGCTATTACTTTTATAGCGGTTTGTAATACAATTTTTCAAACCCCAAAAATCATTGAGGCAGTGCTACTTTCCTGCTCAATCATGATACTATCTTTCACAAAATAGCAGGTTTTGAAAAATTGTATTAGTTTACAATACAATCCAAAACCCACCTTATGAAAGCTGTTGAATTCCATTTGCCACAGGACGTCGACAAGTCCTTCATTGTATTTCGCGAAACGGGCGATTTCTTCCCTGCACCGTGGCATTATCATGCTCACTACGAATTCGTTATGGTCAACAAAAGCACGGGCAGGCGGATGGTGGGCGACCATATCGGATACTTCGAGGAAAACGACCTTGTGTTTATGGGTTCGTTGCTGCCGCATGTGTGGGTCAACGATCCGATCTACCTCGAGCGCCGCGCACCGGAAAAAGCCGATGCCCTGGTGATCCACTTCACGGACGATTTCCTGGGAGAGGATTTTATGAATATTCCGGAAATCGATGATTTTAAAAAAGTGCTCAAACTGGCCGACCGCGGTATGGCTTTGCGAGGGGAAACGAGGGACAAAATCAATGCGCTGATCCGCCAAATGCCCGCACAGAATGGCCTGCAAAGGTTATCGTCGCTGATGCTGATCTTCGATATCATGTCAGGCACCACCGAATTCGACCTTTTGGCCAGCCCGCGCTTCGTCCAGAATTTCCATTTCGGCTCGTCGGATCGCTTTAAAAAAATCACGGGTTACATTATGCAGAATTTCGACAAGGACATCAGCCTCGCCGAAATCGCGTCCGTCGGCAATATGGGCGTCACCGCTTTTTGTAACTTTTTCAAGGAACAGTTCCGCGTCACTTTTGTGGAATACCTCACCACCGTGCGCATCGGGCACGCCTGCAAGCTGCTTTCCCAGCACGACCGCAATGTCGTCGAAGTCGCCTACGAATGCGGGTTCAACAATCTGGCCAATTTCAACCGCCAGTTCAAGAAACTCAAAAATATGACGCCCAGCGATTACCGGAAGACGCTTATCATCCGGTAACGGCCGGGGAGGCATTGTGAAATATAGTATCAGGCTCGCAGCGTCCGGATCATTGCCAGCAGCTTCTCGCGGATTTTCGCCTCCGTTCCCGGCGCCATACAACTGTACCGGCAACGCCAGGTTTCATAGCCGCCGCGTTCCATTTCATGCCGGGGCGGCACGTAGCCGGCATTCCCGTTGGCCATCGTAATGGTAAAATAGCTGCCGGTACCGGCCTGTGTTTTCAGGTAGAGTCCGGTTTCGGAGAAAAATTCGCCCGCTAAGCCACCTATAATCCCGCTTCCGATCCTGATCGCCTGCGCCGGGCATTCGCGGATAGCCGGCATTTCGGCCAGCAACAGCTGTTCTCGTGCATAAATCCGCTTCAAACCTTCGTCGTCGCAGTCAATGGTTTCAAAACGCGCCCCCGCTATCATCCGGGCGGCATTTTCCAGTTCTTGTGCCGACGGTTTTACGATTTCGCAGGGTATGGATTCGAATATTGCCTCCAATACGGGTTCGGGCTGCCATTCCAGGCTGCCGAGGCTATCCACCAGCCGGTCGGCCAGGTCGTGGCCGATGAACTTGCTTTTTTCAAACTGTGCCTGCGGGTAACGCCCCCCATCCACGAAATCCCAAATATTGACGTCTCCGCTGGTACCGTTGCTCATCATTCCAACGAACTCCCCGCCGGCATTCAGCCGCTCGCGCAAACGGTGGGAAAAGCAACCAAAATAATCCGCGGAGATGTTACCGTTTTCCCAATCTCCCACATAATGCAGCGAATAATTTCCCAAAATGCCGATCCACCGGCCGTCAAGCCCCTGAACAGCCAGAAAACCCAGCTCGGGATCGGTGGGAGCCACGCTATGGTCGATATATGCCTCCACGCCGAACGGATTGGTCTTTACCTGATCGGTCCCGCCGGTTACCGGGTTCAGGGGCATGTAGCCGGGCTTCATCGTGTAACGCCTGCATCGCAGGTGCTCCGGCGCCGCCACCGAGCCGAACGCGACCCGGGCAGGGCGAAGTTGCTGCAAGGCCGCCTGAACAGCCTCCGCAATACGCCCGGGCAGCATTTTCTCGTAAGCGGGATCGAGGCTGCCCAAATGTACATCCGCCACGGAGCCCGCCGCGTGCGTATGCGTGCTCGCTATAAGCACATGGGAATGGGCAATGCCCGTGCGGGAAGCGATCAGCGTTTTTACACCGTCTACAAATTCCTTCGGCATTACACAAATATCGACGATCACGAGCGCGACCGTCTCTTCTCCGCTTTTCATGACCAGCGCTTTCGCAAAAAGATCGTCATGAATGTGCGTTGCGTAATGTGTTATAAAATCGCCATTGATGCGCGTGCCGAGAGGTGGCGTGGTTTTAACCTCGGCGGCGCCGGCCAGGAATGGGGTTACGAAGTTCATTTGGTTTAACTAAAACAGGATTTCTAACTCATTTCCAGGCATTTCTCAGAAAACGAAGCCAGTTTTGATTCAATATGTTATCGATGTCCTCGTCCTTGTACCCCCGGTCGGCCAGCATGCTTTCGAATTTTTGCAGATCGGCGATGGAGTTAAGGTCCCAGGGCGACTGCTCGGTTCCGAAAATGCCGTCGAGGTCGCTCCCGATAGCCACGTGCCGGCTGTTCCCGGCAATCTGGCAAATATGGTCCCAGTGGTCGATCAGATTGGCCAGCCGGATATCCAGCTGCCACGGATCGGAAACCATATCGATAAACCGGATATCCATTGCCCAGCAATCGAGCATTCCCCCCGATCACCGCGCCGCGGCCGATCAGCCGTTTAATCTGCTCGTCGGTCAATTGCCGCTGGTTGGGCACAATTTTACGCACATTATGGTGACTCGACCAGACCGGCCCCTCATAAAAATCCATCACCTGGTCAAAGCCCTCGTCCGTTAAATGGGTGGTGTCGAGGATCATGCCGAGCTTCGACATTTCGCGCATAAGCTCAAAACCCGACGGCGTTACCGGCCCCCGGGTTTTGGTCCCCGGCGCATACCGCCCCGGCCCGAAATGCGAAAGCCCGACGGCCCGCAGACCGTACGCGTAAGCACGGTGCAGGTACGATACATCCACCAGCGAGTCGGCGCCTTCCAGGCTCAGAATATAGCCAACAGGCCGTTTCTCGCCTTCTGTTAAAGGTTTGTCCCAAAGTTTTAAATGGGCTTCCAGGCCGGTAAGATCGGTAATCTGCGCCATTTCGCCTAACGCCTCCATTTCGCGGTACCAGGCCAGTTGCGCCTGCGTCATCGCCCATGCCTGTTGCGGCGAATGCCAGCCTGCCAGCGCGCTGCCGAAGGGTGTGTACCGGGCCAACTGCGTCGCCACGACGATGGCTACATTGCCTTTTCGCAGTTCGGGCAGACAAACGGTGCCCTTTCCGCGGTCGTTTTTATCCGTCATGTGCATTTCCCGCTGCCGGATTTCGTCCAGCGGGCGCGTAAGGTCCCGGTTCCACTCGATCGCGTTCATCGCCAGGTCGAGGTGAGCGTCGAATATCCATCGGCCCATCGTCAATTCGATCCGTTTTTAAGTTGTAAGGCTACTTCTTCGGGTTGGTTGTATCTGCCGATCAGGTCGCGGATTTCGAGGCTGAATTTGCCCAGCAGCGCTTTCCATTTGTCCGCTTCACCGGGCCGGTAACTATAAAATCCCTCTCCCTCCGCCATTCCCCACTTACCCTTTTCCATCATTTCACTGAAAAAAGCCGGTAATACGGCATCGGTTGCCAGTTCGCGGTTCAGGTCTTTCATTACCATTCCGTAGGCATAGGTGCCCATCAGGTCCATATAACGCAGGTTTCCCGCAAAAGGGAGATAGTACCCGGCATCGTTCCGGCAGGCGCGGTCGATGTCCTCTGCATTGGCATAGCCATTCTGCACCAGAAAAAAGGCCTCGCGTATGAGCGCGCCCAGGAGACGCATACGTATGCCCGTGTTCCCGCGTATCACGTAAGGGTCTTTGTTCCAATGCCGCCTCGCGAGTTCTTCGAGCCAGGCGGCCCGGGAAGTACCGGTTATGTCGTTGGCGATGATTTCGAGAAAAAACGTCGTATCGGCAGGTTCCGTCCAGTTCAGACCTATGATGCGTTCGGGATACAAGGCGTTTTCCTGCAACACGTCCAGGCCGATGGACTCCGTATTCACGCAGATCAGCGTTTCGCCGGGCACCGCTCCTTCGATCGCCCGAATCCAGTCCGTTTTAACGGCTTCGTTTTCTTCGGTTACCAGGATCACCAGGCCGGCCTCTTGTAACCGCTCTCCTTTCAACTCCGTCAGTACCCGAAACCCGGCCCCGTTCAGGCAGCTTGCGATACTGTCCGCAATGGGATGTGTCCCCAGCAGGAGCGCCGGTTCATGGCTGCTTTCTTTCATCGGCTGACAGGCCCGCGGCCCGGTTTTCAGATTTGTTTCAATGCTTTTCCGGCGGCGGCGATCGCCGTTTCGATATCTTCGTCGGTGTGTACAGCGCTGATGTACCAAAGCCCCCGCCCGATTACCCGCACGCCTTCCTCGTGCATGGCGGCGATGAATCTGCCAAGTTTGGCTTTGTCGGCAGTCAGCGTGTCGCGATAATCGCTGGTTTTTTCGAGGGTGGTGAAACTTGTCGCAAACATCGGTCCCGGCCCTTCTGCGAGCATGGGGTGCCCGCTTTCGGCTGCGGCTTTCCGCAAACCGGCCATGAGCTTTCTCCCCAGCCGGAACATTCGTTCGTGAGGCCGGTCGTTTTCCAGCACCGAAATCGTAGCCAATGCCGCGGCGACCGTCGGGTTACCGGCATTCATTGTGCCCGCGTGGATCACTTTCGCCTGCTCGATCAGCCGCATCCACTCATACTTACCCACAATGGCGCTGATAGCGTAGCCGCTGGCTATGGCCTTGGCGAAAACCGAGAGATCGGGTGTGACGCCAAAATACTCCTGCGCGCCCCCAAGCGACAACCGGAAACCGGTAATGACCTCGTCGAAAATCAATGCGATATTATTCCGGGAACAAATATCCCTTAATCCCTGCAGGAAGCCGGGTCCTGGTTCGATGCATCCGTTATTGCACATCACCGGCTCCGTGATGACGGCCGCAATTTCGTGGCCCCGCCGGGCGACGGTCCGCTCAACCAGCGCCAGGTCGTTCCAGGGTAAAATAATGAACTCGTGCTCCACACCTTCCGGCAACCCCTCTGTCCAGGGAAAGACATTAGGCTGCTCGCGGCTGCCCAACGCCTCCGCCGACGGCGTACTGACGCCCCAGCAGACGTTGTCCATCCAGCCGTGGTAATGCCCCTCGAAACGCAAGAACTTGCTTTTACCGGTCCGGGCGCGCGCCACGCGAAAAGCGGTTTGTACAGCCTCGGACCCGTCCAGGCAGAACCGCATCATCTCCGCCGAGGGGATCAGCAGGTTCAGCTTTTCGGCGAGTTCCACTTCGCGGATATGCTGACCGGCGAAGAGCTGTCCCGCCCGGGAATATTCCTCTACGGCCCGTAGCACCTCGGGATGGGAATGTCCGAGAATGAGGGGCCCCTGGCTGAGCGTAAAATCGAGGTACTCGTTACCATCGACATCGTATATAAGGCTCCCGCGCCCGTGCGTATAAAAGAGTGCGTGCGGGTGGTTGTATTTCCTGAATTCGGAAGAAACGCCGCTGGCGAGCACTTTTTTTGGCCCTTTCAAGCAATTCGGCGGATTTCTGGTAGGTTTTCATTGCAAATAGGCTTTAACTTTTTCGGCTGAGTATTCTTCCGCCAGGTCACGGATCTCCTGGTTGAACCGGGCAAATGCTTCGTCCCACCGGCGGCCTTCCCCATTTTCGTAGGGATAAAGTCCGAGATTGTTGTGAACACCCCGCGCACCTTCCCGTACCATACGCTGCATGACCGCCGGGACGTCGGTACTGTTGTCGAGTTGCGGGAAAATCCGGGCGAGTATTTTTTCATAATCATTCAGCCCCATGTAATCCAGGCGCCGGAAAATACCCATGAGCGTCATCCACGAACCCGCATCGTAACGGAAGGCCTTATCGATTTCCTCACGGGTGGCATTTCCGGCTTCGAGCTGGTGAAATATTTCCCGGTAAACGGCGTACATCAGGCGGTTGGTAATGAAGCCCCGGATGTCTTTTTTCAGCAATGTAGGCTCCTTGCCCCAATGGTGCGCCATTTCAAAAACCTGCTCCGCGAACCGGGGATCGGTTTGTCCGCCGCAGGTAATTTCCAGAAAGCGGGTCATGAATGCCGGCTCGGCCCAATGAATACCGAGGAACCGTGCGGGGTGCTCCACATACTTCTGGAAGCTCGCTGATCGGTATCGCCGAAGTGTTGCTGCCGATAACGCAGTCGCGGCCGACCGAACCGGTAATTTTTTGATACACAGCAGATTTTATCTCAGGCTTTTCGATCACGCATTCGATCACGAGAACGCAGTCGCTCAGAACCGAATAATCCTCCGAAACGGTCAGAGCGTCCAGGCAAGGTTGTACCGAACCGATCAGCCCTGCTCCGACGCATTGCCGCAGCTGGGCCGCAATCCGCTCCGGCGCTTCCCCGGCTTCCGGCGCGATGGGCGCGATGGCTTTGACCGGGTGCCCCGCCGCAAGCAACGCCGCGACAATGCTGCTACCCATCAGCCCCAGCCCCACCACGCCCACCGGAGCCAATTTCGACGGTTCGTTCATAGCGATGGATCAGGCGGGCAGTTTGACGATGCAGTCTATTTCGACTTTGATATTTTCGGCCAGCACCGACTGGACCGTCGTGCGGGCCGGCTTGATGCCCGGAAAATAGGAGGCGTAAACCGCATTGTAGCGGTCGAAGTCATCGATATCAGCCAGGTGTGCCGTGCATTTGACCACATTTTCTATGGTTCCTCCGGCTGCACGGATAATCGCCGCGATGTTGTCCAGTGTGCGTGCGGTCTCCTCTTCGATCGTGCCGAGAATGAACTGCGACGTTTTGAAATCGACCGAAGCCTGGCCGCTGACAAACAGGAAGCCATCCACCACCACGCCGTCGGAATAGGCGCCGGTTGCGAAGTCGGGATCACGATCAGGATGAGCTATTTTTTTCATGAAAACAAAATATAATTCTATAAAATATCATCTTCACAAAAGTACATATCACCCCTCTTCGCGTTCTCCTACTTTTCGCTGGATTACTGATACTATTTTTTACCCGCTTTCAGGCGTTCAGACCGCCGTCCATGAGGATATTTTCGCCATTGATGTAGGCCCCCGCATCGGACGCCAGCAGTACCACCAGTCCTTTGATATCGTCCTGATTCGCCATCCGACGAAGCGGGACTTTTTTTGCAGTAGTTGCTTAAAAACGCTTCCGGCTGGTTGTTGAACAGCCCGCCGGGACTGATGCAGTTGAACCGCACGTTTTTTCCGGCATTCATCTGCGCCATGTAGCGCGTAAGATTGATGAGTCCGGCGTTATGAAAAAAGTAGTCGGGCGGCAGATCGCCCATACCTGCGATGCCTTCATAGTTGGATAAATCGGGACCGAACATGCCCATCATCGAGGCAATACTGATTACGCTTCCGCCTCCGCTCCGAACAATCAAATCCGTCATTTCCCTCAGGATGTCGACCATTCCGGTCGCATTCACCTGCATCGATTCCTCAAACTGGCTCAGCGGCGCATGGTAACCCCTCATCGGCCGCGACACCGCGTTGTTCACGAAGCAATCCAGCCTTCCGAATTTCTCCATAACGCCGGCTTTCAACGCCATCACCGATTCATGCACGCCCTGATCCGCCTCCATCGCGTGCACATCCAGCCCGCGCCCACGGAACACCGCCGCCGTTTTCTCCGCCGATGCCAGCTCCCTGGACGTCGTAATCACCGTGGCATCGGCCTCCCCGAGCCCCTCCACAATGCACTTCCCATAATTTCCCGAACCGCCCGTAACAAGTACAACTTTGTTTTTAAGGCTTAGTAGTTGTTTGACGTTCATTGGAATTAGCTGTAAGCTGTAAGCCGTAGGCTGTAAGCTGTAAGTTTTATAGTAATTTAATTCTTGGACGATCTTGAACGGCCCCGGAATCGCTTAAAGCCTAATGCTTAAAGCTTAAAGCTTATAGCCCCACAAAAACCTCCTGTCCATCTCGCTCCAGACTTTCCTTCGCTCCGATAATCACCTGCATGATCCGCTCGGTTTTCTCGAAATCCAGGCGCGGCCTGCCCTCTTCCAGCGAGCGGACAAACTCGATGATAGTGTCGCGGAACATCGAGTAGGAATTGCGGATATCGATCAGTTTCCAGCTGTTTTCTCCGAAAAGCGAAATCTGGAAGGTGCCTGTTATGTTCATAAATAAATGCAGCATAATGTCAGGCCCGTCCTGTATCCTTAACTGAATAATCTCCCTGTCGGGTCCGCCGATATGTCGCACCGAATGCGGTATGGGATCGCCGAGAATGGCGAAAACGCCTTCCAGTAAATGCACACCGTACTTTTTCCAGTCTTTCTTTCCTACCGCCGTCACCAGTTCCAGCCTGCCGAAAGACCGGATCTCCTGCCGCGCAATGCGGCATTCGTTTGCGTAACGCATGGACGAACACGACATCAGGAACTTCCCGGCGCGGTGCTGCTCCGCGAACCAGGCAAGGTCCTCGCGGGAATAAGCCAGGGGTTTATCGATAAAAACCGGCACACCGGCTTCGAGAAATGGCCGCGCCATTTCGCGGTGGTTTTCAGGGTCGTCGCGCGCCAGGATCACCGCATCGACCTCGCCGGCCATCTCCGCCAGGCTCTCGCTCACGTTTTCGATGCCCGCGCTCTTCGCGATGCTTTCAGCGATTTCCGCCTCCTGCGCCCACACATGCGTGACCCGCGCCCCGCGAATACCCAGCGTATCGCGGTTAGCTTCGAGATAAGCCGTCACCGCCGGATACCCTACCCGGGCAATTTCCTCCCCGTCAAATACCCCATTGATAATCGCCGACCAGGAGTAAGGATGCGCATTGCCGGCGCTCATGCCGATGATGCCAATGTTCATAGTTGGGCTTTAGGCAATAAGCTTTAAGCAATAGGCTCTAAACTTATGCTCACGGTTAAAACTGTCCACAATAAAAATTCTCCGAATAAAATCTACCTAAGCATACAGCTTAAAGCTTATAGGCTACCTAAGCCACCCCTCCCTGTCCCAATGCGGCAGGTCCAGGAACTCGGGGTTGGGGTAGGCCATGCGGCTGGCGGTTTGCAAGGTCTGGTGGTCCATGTCCGGGCCGCCTGCGGTCGCCAGCGCCTGGTACAGGTATTCCGGCTTGTCGATCCCTACCAGCACCGAGGCGATACCTTCGAACGACAGCGCGAAACGGGTGGCAAGCGTAGGCAAGTCGGAAAACGAACCGCCCAATAACGAATGGTAGCCGGCAATATGCCGCTCTACATCCGCCAAAGCCGGATGCAGGCCCTTTCCACGATCGCTCAGCAAACCCTTCATCAGCACCGACCGCGCCACAATGCCCACCCCGCTTTTGCCGGCATCCCCGAAACAGGCCGCATGCCGCTGGTCCATCAGGTTGAACGGCAGCTGGATCACATCCCAATGCCCTCTGGCGATAGCTGAGGCGGTTTCCGAAGCCAGATATGTCGAAACGCCCGTCGCACGGATAACGCCCTGTTTTTTCAAATCCTGAAAAGCATCGGCAATCGCCTCGTTTCCAAGTATTTCCAAATCGGCATAATGCAGCATGTAAATATCCACAAAGTCCGTTTGCAGCTCGTGGAGGCTTTCTTTTAGTGAGTTTTGAATAAAATTTTTGAGTGCATGATCCGGCGGAAGGGCGCCGCTTGAATCGCGGAAGTGCCTGCATTTGGTCGCCAGCACGATATCCTTCCGTTTCGAGGCAAAGGCCTTGCCCATAATGGTTTCGCTCTTACCGTATAACCTCGCCGTGTCATAGAAGTTGATGCCTTTTTCCAGCGCCTCGTGCAACAATGCGATCGCCTCGCGCTCCGAAAGCATATCCGCGTGACTGCGAACGCCTATGCCATACGGAACACCGATTTCCACACCGCCGAAGGCGATTTCCGAGACCTCCAGACCCGTCCGTCCCAATGCCTTGCGTCTCATTCGGCGTTCTGGTTTTCGAGATAGGAAGAAGATCGCGCGGCGGCCGACGAACCGAAGGCATTTGCCAATTCCTGGCAATACCTCGTAAGTCCCACTACGTCCGCGCCCACGCTCACGAACTGGTAGCCCATCGCAACCAGGTCGCCGAGATTGCCCGGGCCGCCTACCGTTCCCGCAAACTTGCCGTATTTACGCGCCACCTCCGCGACGCGCCTACGCGTTTCGAGCAACTTGGGATGGTCCCACCGGCCCGGCGCGCCGATGCCCTGGCTGAAATCACCGGGACCAAAGAAAAGCATATCGTAACCATCCAATGCGGCAATCGCTTCAAGGTCTTCGAGCGGTTCGGGGTCTTCGATCTGGAAAATAACGAACCGTTCCCGGTTGGCTTCGTCGAGGTAAGCATTGAAATCCATCGCGGTATAGGCGCCGTCGGCATTACCGCCATCTATCGGCCGGCGGCCGACGGGATGGAACCTGGTCATCTCAACGACTTTACGGGCATCCTCGAGACCCATGATATGCGGTACCATAATGCCCGTGGCGTCCATTTCCAGGGGTCGCACATAATCGCTGTAACTCCCGCGCGGCACGCGAACGAGCAGGTCCGTATCCTGCGATTTCGAGGCCCACACACACGCCGCCAACGTCGACCAGTCGAGCCCGATATGCTCCTGATCGGCCCAAACGCAGTCGAAACCGCTTAATCCAGCAATTTCGGCCACCCTTGGTTCGGAAAGATTCATTTTGAAGCAACTGACAGTTTCGCCTGCCCGCAATTTGCGCAGTACCCGGCTCGCACGCATTTTCAATGGATGTTCGGATTAATATTAATCGGATGTAATGTAACCCAAAAGTAGCGGCTCGCCAATTGGTCCGCTATTACTTTTATGGTTGATTCTGATACTATCTTTCACATTTGCGAATGCGCTGCAAATCCGTTACTTTAAGATAGTATCAAATCGCACGTTCATGACGGTTCCGCTTCCAGGTTTGCCGAGGAGCGGCACAGTGAATGTTCCAACGACCTCATCCGCGAAGTAATTAAGGGAGAAGCGCAGTATTACAAAGGCTATAAAGATGTGATAGCCGGCACTATAAACAGGAAGAAATCATGGGTAGCAGCGCCCTGCAATCCGTGCTGATCAATGGTCCAAGCCAAACAAATTGAATATTAGCGTTGTTCAATTTTCAAAATCGCATAGGCCGCCGCAGCCATTACATCGTAATCAGCTACGGTATCGCCTAACGGGTCTCTGTTTTCAAACATCCCTGCCAACAAGGGCAGATCATCCCTGTTTCCCTTAGCGGCTAATGCCATGGCCATTTCGGAGCGTTCTGCTTTTGTTTTGGCTGAATGGTATTTCAAAACGGACGACCTGATCGCCGAAACGGCCGCCCCGGCTGCATTTGACGCCGTCAGCCATGCTGCGCTCAGCAGGAATACTCGGGCAGGCGAAGTTTCCGGCTCCCTCGACGCGGCTTCGGCCAGCCGTTCCCATTGTGCCGCATTCAGGTCTCCAAACTGTCGGAGCGCGTAGGCAGAGATCGACTTTTTTGTCCAATCCGAACCCGATAACGGTGTTAAATTTTCTATCAATTCATTCTTCACCACATCGGGCCGCAGCGCCGGGTCGAATGCGGTGCTCCACAGAGTATAGATCGCCAGGGCCGGTTGACTGCCCCCGAGCGCCCGCATCGTAACACCGGGCGCTTCGGCTTGCACCGAAGTGCGGAGTTTAGCCAGCGTTTCAGCCGCATGAATACGGTCCGGGCCGTTTTCATCGAGAAAAGCCGCCTTGATCCGGTTTAACCAAACCACCCTTTCATACTCGCTATCAGCACATTGAAACAACACCCGCCAGATACCGACCCGGTATGGCGGCTCCGTTCCATGGTACTTTTCCTCATTCAGGAACACCTGCTTCACACCGTCGGGATAACCGGCCCAAAGCAGGTATTCCGCTGCGTGAACTTTTACCCATTCGGCCTGTTCGTTCAGCACTTTGCGCAGCAGCGCTACGCAGGCTTCGGGTTTTACCGGTTCCTGCGCGACAACGTTGTTTGAAATAACCATAACCAGGAAGATGATACCGAAGCGCATGTTTTTTCGCATTACCAGCTCGTCCAGCCGCCGTCTACCGCAAGGTTATGCCCGGTAATATAAGTCGAAGCACCGGAAAGCAGGAATGCCACCGCCCCGGCGATTTCGGGTGCGCGGCCAATACGGCCCAGCGGTGATTTGGCGGAGAGCCGGGCGATAAAACCAGGGTGTTCTTCCTGTACCTTCGGGTTAGGGAACGGTCCGGGCGAAATGCAGTTGCAGCGAACCTGCGATTTACCGTAATGAACGGCCAGGTAGCGTGTCATTTGGATGATACCGGCCTTGCCGACGCCATACTCGACCGGATTGCGGTGCATGGGCTGTTCATAAATCTCGGGATAAGGCGATACCGACCCGTACATGCTCGAAAACAACACCATACTACCCCTTCCCGCCGCGGCCATCGCATCGCCTACCTGTCGTGCAAGCGCCCATGTGGCAGTCAGGTTGCCATGATTGACGCGGTCGAAATCGGATTCGGTCAATGCGTCCATAGCCTTCGCCGTAGTAAATGCGGTCAGGTTTACCAGCCCGTGCGGCGCGCCCGTTTTCGCGATCCATTCCCGCACCAGACCTTCACAGGCGGAGATATCGGCCACATCCGCACCGGCGGTTGCCACTTTTCCTTCGAGCCCCGCCTGTCCGGCAAAAGTACCCGCCCGATCATCCAGGTCCACGCACAAAACCTCAGCGCCGAGCCCGTGTAATGCCGTTACGACCGGCTGGCCCAGATAACCGGCCCCACCGAAAACCCAGATCCGCTTCCCGGTCAGGTCAAACAGCTCTTTCATTTGATTATTAATTTAGAAATCAATCACTTGCCAATTTCGAGAATCGTTCCTGCAATATGCCTTGTACCATTATCGATGTTGAAGTAATAGGTTACCAGCACCTGCTTGTCGTTCAACTGAACGGCCCACGGGTAGCCGATGTCGTAACCACCCCCATCTTCCCTCAGTACGATTTCCTTTGCAGTCGCGAAGTCGGTGCATTCGGCGTTCAGCACACGTGCCCGAATCCCGAATGGTTTGTGCCGGTAACCGTAAACCAGCAATACGCGCTTGTCTGGCAGGCGCATGGCTTGCAACGGATGGCCCTGGAAGCCCATTTTTTCCCATTTCCCAAACGTTTTGCCCCCATCGGCAGAGCGTGCGATGCAAGCCTGATCATCCAGGTCGGCGGTGCGCAGGAAGGCCACCAGGTCGCCCTTCGGTGTCTCGTAAACCGAAGTTTCGTTGAATGACGCTTTCTCGTCGGAGGCCACCACGGACGAATATTTCCAGGTAAGGCCTTTATCGTCCGACACAAGCAGATGATTGGAGGTTCTTTTCGGTTTATTGGACTCGCTTGCCGCAACTACCCAGAAAATACGTCCGTTCTTTCCTTCGTACATCGCTCCGCGGTTATAAGCCGCAACCGGTTTTCCAAAAACGTCCAGATTGATTTCAGGCTCGATATGCGGCGGATAAACGGGCCCTTTCCACGTTTTGGCGCCGTCGGTCGAACGGAGCAGGTAGCCGCCAAGGAAAACTGCTCCGCCGGTTTCAAAATACGGCTGTCTCAGTTTTTCCATACCATCGGGGCGCAGGAATGCCCAGCCGTAGCTCGCGCAGAGCAGCGTGCCGTCGCGCAATTGCAGCAAACACGGGTCCTGCGACCCACCCCAGGCATGTGCGTACAGCAAACCGGGCTCCTTCGACCAGTTGACGCCATCCCTGGACGTTACCGTCACAAGGTAGCTGTTGGGATCGACGTGACTGCTCGATTTCTCGCCGAATTGCCGTCGCTCCGGCGCACGCCGGAATGCGACAAGGATTTCTCCGTCTTTTTTCTTTACTACCGAAGGAAATGTGGAGTAAAATTGCTTGTCTTCGTAAATAACCACATCACGCACCTTTCGAATGCCCGGTACGCTGTCGGCGGGCATGCCGGCCATCGCCATTTGCGAGGCGAGCATTAATGTAGCAAACAGTTCTTTTTTTAAGATATACCTCATCTGTCGTCTGTTGTAATTCGAACAATCCTCTAAAAAAGTCGCTTACCCGGCCAATCCTCCTCCTGCCACGAGCCATCGCCCGGGCGGTTGTCCCACAGATCGGCGCCTTCGAAGATTTGCCTCGGATCATTCCCTTTACCGAACTTCTCCGGGAGCGGACGATATGAGGCGGGAACGCCATAAGCCAGGGAATCCGGCGGGATATCGCTCATTACCACCGCTCCGGCCCCTACGAAAACGTTATCGCCGATGGTCACTCCGGGCCCGATCGTGACGCCCCCGCCGATCACCGCATGGTTACCGATGATCGCACCGGTCACTTCCGGCCCGCGCATCGGCATCATGGCATTCAGAAAATTGACACCCGGACCAACAAATACCATATTACCGATGACCGTACGGCTCGGGATGTAGACGTGCGCCATGATCTTCACGCCCTTCCCGATCCGCAGCCTTCCTTCCAGCGTCGTACCATGGAGGATCACTACCCTGTCGCCAATTTCGCATTCCGCGCGTATGAGCACATTATGCCCGCATGTGAAATGGTCGCCTATAACGGTATCAGCATAAATGACCGTTCCGCTGTGCACGCGCACCCCGGCGCCGATTACCAGCGGCTTGCGCCAGCCCGGGTATCGATAACCCAGCATTACATTCGGCTCGATTCCCGCATCAGGGCCGATCCGGCAATTTCTCATTTCCGGGACGTTTTGCATCTCATTAGCATTTTGTGGCCCCACGGTAAATCCGGACCTTAAATCTTTGTGGAATCCTTCACGTCGGTTTCGACGGCGGTCACCGGGCAAACTGGGCGAGTTTGTTAATAGCCACCACCGAGCAGGCATCGCCGCCCGGGGCCTTATAAGGCGGTACGTTGCCGCGGTAACGGAAGTAGCCGGGTCGTCGCAAGCGGTGGCGTCGGGAATGTAGCCGTACGAGCCGTCGGTGTAGCCACCGGTAAGCACGCAAGGCAATGCCGCTTCCTGCTTGATTTTCAACCCTGTTTTTACGAAAGGTTCGTAAGGCAACCCGACAAATCCCACATCGCCGAAACGGGCTACGACGATGCTGATCGGCAGCTCTGTGGGGACGTTCCTGAGGTTGCGGGTTTTATGCTGGTCCAGTGCCCACACATACCACGGCCGCACCGACTGCACCAGCCGGGCACGGTAAGGTGGAGTGAGGGCCTTCGGAAAATTCATACCCACGCATTCGTAGGTATTTTCATCGCCGGCATCGCCCCTCTTTACAAAATCGTCTATCGACTCGAGGTCCCTTCGCAGGCTCGCCTCGTCCGGTAACGGCGCCAGCGGGATATACACCGGCTCGCGGCTCCATTCCAGTCCCGAACGTTTCGATTTCCGCAAGGATTTGGCGGCAATCACGAAGGTTTCGCCCAGCTGTTCGCCCAGCAGACGTGCCTGTGCGATGGTGCCTGTGAGCATATGTTTGGCATTGATATCGCCCCCGCAGCCCTGCACGAAAGCCACCGGCGCACCGCCGAGGTATTCCGACAAAATCTCCGAAGCCACCTGAGGAAATTGTCCGTAACTCATCATTTTTTCGGGATTGTAGGCCGCTACGGGATGTCCGGTAAAGAACGAGAATGCGGCAACAGGCCTGTCGGACCGGTTTTTAAACACCACCACCATAGCCTCGGGGTCGATCAGGCCACGGTAACCTTCGCCAACCAGCATGCGGTCTTCCTCGCGCATAAAATAGGTTTTGCCATTGGGCCGTCTGCCGCGGCGGTTGTAAGTAATGCGGTTTTCCTCGGCCATGCCCCATTCCACCGTCACCGGTTCGAGACTTCCGGCCATTTGCACAGCGGCTTTCCGCAGTTTTTTCAAAAAATCCTGTCCCAATTCATAATTCAGCATCTGCGGACTGCCTGTTTCGGGAACCGCAGCGCTGTCCACATGCATCCAAGGAATGGTATGGTTATGCGACGAGGCCGTAACCACCGCCTCCGGCGGAATCCTGAAAACCTGCGACAGGATGTTCACACAGGCGTTATGTACGAGGCCGCTCTCGACAGTTAATGCGGAAGTAAGGAAACAGAGGCGGTCCGGGCCTTCTTCGAGCAGGATGATCGTCGTTTTCAGATCCCCGTGCACCACTTCGATTTTGTTGCCGGTTTTGGTATGACCGGCGGGAGTGCCTGGTCTGGGCGTAACGGCGAATGTCCGGCCTGCCGCTTTCAGCCCGTCGGCGGCCCCCGGGTGTGCAATACCCGATGCCAGCGCAATGAGAATACCAACGCAGATTTTTTTCATCATTTCATAAAGGTTCGGGAATAACAAGGTATTATGGCTGGTCCGCCGGTTCCAGCGTGGTAACCGGTTCGGGCAGATTTTTAGGTTTGATTCGGAAAAGAAGCCAGGCGCAAAAGAGCATCGTCAGCGCAGCCACCTGGAACATCGCGCTCAGGTTCACGTCGGCATCGCGCAGGGCCCCGCCCGCATAAATGCCGATGCCTCCTACCACGCAGCTGAAAAGGTTCAGAATGCCGTAACCCGTCGCGAGGTAGCGCTGGTCGGCTACCATGCAGAGGATGGGCATCATATTGGCGTCCAGGAACGGCCGGGCAAACGCATAAATCATGAAAGCGGCCACAGCGACCCACAATATACCTGTATTGCTGGCAATGAAAACCGCGGGTGTGGCGACCACAAGCCCCAACGCCGGCAACAGTATCCGTGCCCGTTTATTGGTTTTATCCCAAAAATCGGCGATAGCGCCGCCGGAAAGCACACCGACGAGCATCGGAATGAAAAAATAGCTGGTAGCGTAAATCCCCCGCCTGCGTCTGGCTCAGGTTAAAATGCTCTTTGTAATAAGTCGGAAGCCAGCCGTTGATCATCCAGCTAACAACCCCGAGCAGTCCCCAGGCTGCCAGCGCGATAAGATAGGCGGGCTGCCTGAAAAGGTTACGGACCGCATCGGCGAAGCCAGTCACCTCTTCACGCCGGGCCGTTTCGCGTTGCCGGACGGGGGCGTCTTTCAACGAAAATGCAAGTATCAGCGCGTAAACCACGCCGATCACGCCAAAAACAACGAATGCGAAATTCCAGGTGCGGCTTTCGGCCAGCCAGCCGCCGACGAAGCCCAGGCTTTGCCCGATATACACACCCGCCATGTGAATGCCCGTCGCCCGGGAACGCGTGCGCCCGCGGTGATAATCGACGATCAGGGCCAATGCGGCGGGGATGTAACAGGCTTCGCTGATGCCCATCAGTGCCCGGGTGACGAGGAGTTCCTCGAATGTGGTAGCCCGGGACGTGAGCCAGGTTACCAGCGACCATACGAACAGGCTGCCTACGATAACCCGGCTTCGGTTGAAACGGTCGGCCAGGTACCCCGCCACCGGACTAAGCAAGCCATAAATCCACAGAAATACCGAAGTCAGCAACCCAAACTGCGCCTCGCTCATGGGAATGGCCGCAATAATCGACGACCGCATGGTGGTGATCATCATGCGGTCGAGATAATTGAGCCCGCCGACGACGCAAAGCATTGCTACAACCAGCCAGGCGTAGGAAAACAGTCGGGATTTAGGATCAGTCGTGCCTGTTGCCATGCAATCACATTGGGTTAAGTAGAACGGGGCCTTTACAAAATTATCTTCCGGCAAATGGGCGTTCCTCTACTTTTTTGGGATTAAGTGATATTATCTTTCAAAATACCGGACAACAGCCGCTAGTTGAATTTCAGCGAATACAAATCGCCGTCCCTGATCGTTATCCGCATGCGGACCGGCCTGGACGACAGCCGGGAAACGTCCGCTCCCCCCTTCCACCGCACCACGCGGCTGATCTCGTTACCGATAATGGCGGGGCATTCCTCCAATGTAAAACCCGGAATAGGATTGCCGGAGGCATCCTGCAATTCTATTTTCAGTTCGCCGGCTGCCGAGGTCGAGTAGTTGATTTCCAGCTCCCTGCCTTCAAAAGTAAATGGCTTCGTGAGTACCTCGCCTCCCTTGTAAGGCGCCGCGAGCGAGGCGAATCCGTCGATACGCATCGAATAGCGCTTCAAATGCGCCGTAGGCTGGGCATATTCCTCGTTCACGAAAACCGACATTTCGGTGTCGCTTGTTTGTACCACGTTCAGGGCAGGATAATTCGAGCGCGAAACCCAGTTGGCGAGGCCTATTCCGGGCCGGATGAACGACTCCATGAAAGTCCGGTCGTAAACCGCCCCGCCCCGGCTCGACATCAGAATGGCGTCGGAGCAGTCGTTGTAATATTTGGGGTTAACGTTCAGGCGTTTGGCATCGTCGTCCGAAACCACCTGCCGGTTGGGCATAAACCGGGCCCCGATTGCCAGGTAAATGTGCGGCGCGCGGTAATAGGGGCTTGTTTGCTGGGTGTACAAATGTTCCGGCGGTGTATCGCCGAAGGTCATCGGCGTAGGTTCCGACCAATGGATAAAATCGTCGGAAGTCGTGCGGCTTACCGAACGGTAACCATTGAAGCCGTCGCCCGTCCATGTGCGGAAATAGCAAACATATTTCCCTTCGTTTTCGGACCAGAACGAGACATTCTGCGAATCGAATAATCCTTTTGTGAACACGCTTCCGGAGGCCATTTTCTTCCAGTGAATACCATCCGGCGAAGCGTAGGCCACTAAACCGCTCTTTTTCGTCCCGCCCAGCGCCTTGAAGCGCTCTTCCGGTTTCGCTTTCGGATTTTTATCCAGGAAGGGGCTGAAATTATGCGTGACAGGCGGCTCGCCCGCCAGAATCGTGTTATTCTTTTCCGAGCCGTCGACCTTGTTGATGCCCAGGTCCGGCTTCACCCAATGCGTGCCGTCCTTCGATTCGGCATAGCAGGTCACCTCCGAGTCGTTACCGTCGGCACCGGCGTTGCGCACGCCCCGGTAATAGGCCCTGAGCAGCTCGCCGTCCCGGATAATGGTGCAATAGCCACTGAAATTGCCTTCCCAGGGCTTGTCGAATTGCAGGACCGGGCCTTCGTTACGCGGATGATGCAATTGCAGGGTTACATTTTGCAAGCGGTCGATCAGGTAATGATCGACAAATATTTCTCTCCTGCTGCCCAGTTCCAACGGCTGCTGGGCCTGGCAAAACGAACAGAAGAGTATGCCGGTCACCAACGGTAAAAGTTGCGGTTTAGGGGTCATAGGGGTTGTTTTTTAGTACAAATTCAATCCTTCACCAGTCGCACGGATAATCCGGCGGTCATCACAAAACTCTTCTTTTCCAGCCGGTTATCCCGAAACGAAAGCGTACGACAATAGCTATTGTCGACCAGGTAGCGCGTCGTGCTCCACCAGTAGCCTGCCGTGCCGGCTTCGAAAAACGGCCCGCCGTAATAGGCAGGGCCTTCATGGCTGCGGTACCCGCCGGGAAGGGCATTGAAATAGCTTTGGTTATTTCCGTTACCTCCGTTTTTCCATCCTTTTACGGCTTTCAGGCGCATTCCAGCCGCTTCGGCCCCGCCCAGCTCATCTGCCAACTGTTGCCATTCGGCATCCGACGGCACGTGCCAGCCTTCCGGAGCGAGCTTGCGTTTGTCCATAACCGCCCAGAAGTTGTACAACTTGCCCAGGCCCTTCGCCTTGACCGCATTCTGGCCGTAATAACACCACGCGGGCCGGCCTTCGATACATGCTTTTTCCCATGCCTCGTAGGTGTTGGCTTCCATAATCGGGTCGCCGTTCCGGAACTTCGTCACAGCCAGGTTTTCGGACGTCCATTCCTGGCGGCCAATTACAACGGATGCGGGGTCGATTTCCAGCCGGGTATTTCCAACCGCCGCCATAAGTATCGGCAGGGTTAGTAAAAAGGCTATTTTAAAGCATTTCATCATTTCAAAAATCAATTAAATCCACACTATTTGAAGCGAACGGAATACAGATCGGCATCTTTGAGATAAATGTGCAGTTGCACCGGCTTGCCTGCCAGGGCCGAAATATCGGTCTTCCCGTTCCATGCCACAGTCCGGGCGATCTCATTGCCGACCAGCTCTTCCGAATCGAGCAGCGAATATCCCGGCAGATCCTTGCCGTTTTCATCCTGCACGGCAATGCGTATTTCCCCGATGGCCGAAGTGGAATAATTGATTTCCAACGCCTTACCCGTAAACGTAAATATCTTCGTTTTAACCGCTCCTCCGTCGTAGGGCGCGTTGAGGCTGCTGAAACCGTCGAGCCGCATCGAATACCGGCGCAGATGGCCGGTAGGTTGCGCATAATCCTGGTTTACATACAACGACATCTCCCGGTTACCGACCGGCACGATGTTCAGCGAGGGGTAGTTGGTCCGGGCCGACCAATGGTTGAGTCCCATTGCCGGGCGGATAAAAGCCTCCATAAAAGTACGGTCGTACACATTCCCTCCGCGCGAAGTCATCAGGAAGGGTTCCGAGAGCCCCTTATGCTGTTCGGGATCCACTTTCAGTTCATTCAGCTGGTCCCGAGTGGCAATTTGCCGGTGCGGCACAAAACGCGAGCCGATGGCCACATAGATATGCGGCGCGCGGAAATACGGGCTCGTTTGCTGGGTGTAAATGTGCTCATAGGGCCGGCTGCCATAAGTCATTTCGACGGGCTTCGACCAATGAATGAAATCGGGGGAAGTGACACGGCTCACCGACCGGTAACCCCTGTCACCGCCGCCGGTCCAGGAGCGGAAATAGCACACGTACATTTGCTCGCTTTCCGACCAGAACGACACATTCTGTGAATCGAGCAGCCCGTCGTTGACGACGCTTTTTTCCTGCATTTTTTTCCAATGGATGCCATCCGCGGAAGCGAAGGGTACCAGGCCGGTTTTGTTAGTGCCCCCCGAAAGCCTTGAATTTCTCTTCGGGCCTTGCTTTCGGGTTTTTGTCAATGAAAGGGCTGAAATTATGGGTGAACGGCGCCTCTTCAAGAATAATGTTGTTGGCTTTGGAGCCATTGGCTTCCACAAGCCCGAGTGAGGGCTTCTGCCAGTTGATACCGTCCTTCGATTCGGCGTAGCAGGTGTTGTCTTCCTTTTTTCCACCGGCACGGATGTGGCCGCCGCGGTAATAGGCACGGTAGGTGTCGCCGTCTTTAAGGATCGTGATGTAAGCGGGCGCATCGCTTTCCCAGGGCTGATCGAAACGCATGACCGGCCCCTCGTCGCGGGGCGCATGCATAACGAACCTGGCGCCTTTCATTTCGCCGATCAGGTATCGATCGGCGAAGATTTCGCGACGGTCGCCCAATGCGATCGGCTGCTTTCCGCCCGGGCCTTTGAAACCACCGAAAAGGACTACTGCAAGTAACGAACCTGTTGTTTTTAATTGAACTTTCAGCATCAATAACCCGGGTTTTGTTTAACATAAGGTTCCAGACTTAATATCGTCTCGCCCAGCGGGAATAGCAAATCGTTCTCTGTCTTGCCTTTCAGCGAGGGCACTTTTTCCAGCGCTTTTCCAAACCTCACCAGGTCCCACCAGCGCTTGCCTTCATGCGCGAGTTCGAAAAGCCGCTCCTGTAAAATAGCATCGTCGTTGGCCGCTTTCGACCCGTTCACGAACGCATGGGCAGCGAATTTGGCCCCATAGGCCCGTTTCCGGATCATATTGACGGCCTCCGACGGATCTTGCCCGAGCCCGTTCTGCGCCTCGGCTTTCATAAGGATAATATCGGCGTAGCGGTAAAGGATCAGGTCATCGTACATCACGCGTACACCGCCCGTAATGAGGCCGGGCCACTTCTGGTCGGCATTATACATAAAGCTCGTTACGCCGTCTTTTGTCTGGTTTACTTCGATAAACGTGGCATTCTTGCGGGCATCGTCGTCGCTGAACTGCCTGGTTACCTCCCGCGACATCTGCCAATAGCCGTCCTTGCCCGAATAAGGCATGAGCTTGTCGATTACGCTTTGCGGTGTAAAAGGTGCCGTCGGAGCGGCGAGTGCCGTCACACCGCCATACACGGAGCGCCCGGCCGATTCCCCTTCCGCAAACCGCACCGCCAGGATTACCTCTTTATTTCCCTTGTTGGTAAAAGCGAAAACCTGGCTGAAATCGCCCAGGAGCTGCACGTCGCTCTTCTCCACTTCGGCAATGGCGGCCAATGCCGTATTGAAATCCGCCGCACCGCCATTCAGCTTTTTGGCCGTCCAAAGGAAAACATCCGCTTTCAGGGCGTTCAAGGCCGGTTTCGACCACCTTACGCGGCCGGTAGGAATGTTGTTGGTCGGGAAAAGGGCCAGTGCGCTTTCGATGTCCTTTTTTATCATGGCGAAAACCTCCGTTTGCGGTTTCCGCTCCTTGTAGATCGTCGAAGGATCGAAGCCCTCCGTCGGCTGATCGATGAGGATCAGATCGCCCCAGGTCTTCGTCATCGTGAAATACATGAATGCGCGCATGGCGTAGGCCTGGGCAAGGATTTCGCTCCGGTCAGCCTCCGAGGCAAACTGGATCGAAGGCACATATTTCAGAATCAGGTTCGCGTCGTGGACAACCGAATACATGGCCGTCCAGTCGGGGCCCGGATTCACGCGGCTGAGGGCATTAGTGAACGCGTAGAAATTAATGGAAGGGTCGAACCCGAAATTCTGGACCCAGATTTCGCTCCTGGCCTCGCCCCAGATGAAAAAGTTGGTGGCCGCCTGCGTGCGCATGCGCACATACATGCCATTGAGCGCGCCGCGCGCCTCCTCGGGCGATTTCCAGAACGACGTGTTGGTGATCTGGCTGATCGGTTTCAGCGTCAGATCGTCGGTACATGCCGAAAACATCGTGACGGCCATCAGGGAGCCTATCAGTTTTCGCGTGATGGGTTTCATATACAATGCCGGTTTGGATTGTGGGGTTTTCTTAAAATGCAGGGGTGATCTGTACGCCGAATATAAAGTTGCGGGGCATCGGATAGCGGCCATTGTCGGTACCGCCTTCCTCGGGGTTCAGGCCGGTGAACCTGGTGAAGTATTTCAGGTTGTTGGCCGTCGCATGCAGTCGTAACGAGGCGATTTTCAGCTTGCCCAGCATCGACTGCGGGAAGTTATAGGCCAATGAAATCTCGCGCAGGCAAAGGAAATCGCCTTTTTCATAGTAATGCGAGTTTCCACGGTACAGGTTCGACTGCTGGTTCTGATCGGCCCAGTAGTAGCGCGGAATATCGGTGATGTCGCCCTGCTTCTGCCACGAACGCGTCACCGCTTTGGAAATGGCGTTCTGGCCAGAGAAATTGCCGAGCACGCGGGCTCTGGTCTCGTTGTAGATCATGTGGCCCAAGGTATAATCCATCCGGATCGTCAGCCCGAATCCCTTATAGTTCAACCGGTTGGTAAAACCGCCCGTCCAGGTCGGGTACGGATTGCCCATGTAAATACGGTCCTTGTCGTCGATAATGCCGTTCCCGTCCGAATCGAGCCAGTTCACGTCGCCGCCGTGCTTGGTTTTATCGGTACCTACCACAAGCATGTCTTTCGGGCCGGCAGCGGCTTCCTCGTCCGTGGAGTAAATGCCGAGCTGTTTGTAGGCGAACATATCCCCTATCCTCCCGCCTTCCTGCAAGCCGCCTTTCCAGGCGTAGGCGCCGGCATTCGGATCCCAGATGTTTACACCGCCGATGCGGTTGTTTTCGATGCCGTTATCGGGCAGTTCAAGGATTTTGATCTTTACATAACTCGCATTCAGCGAAGTAGTCCACTGGAATGCCGATTGCGGGGATAGGACCGATGCATTCAGCTCAAATTCGAGTCCCTTGTTTTCCAGGCTTCCGAGGTTAGTGAGAATGCTGGTAAAACCGGTGGTACGGGGCAATGCAAGGTCGGTGAGCAGGTTATCGGTCACACGGCGATAGCTATCGAATATGCCGGAAACGCGGTTATTGAACAAGCCGAGATCGAACCCGAAATTAAGTGTTTTGGAACGTTCCCATTGCAGCGCAGGGTTAGCGAGCGCCGAATTATAGATCGCCGCATCGCCGAAATAGCGGTTTCCCACGTCATAGGCTCCCTGCGCCTGGTAATTGCCCAGGCCGCTGATGTTCCCGTTCACGCCATAACTTCCGCGTAGTTTCAGGCTGTTGACCGCCTGCGGCATGCCTTTCCAGAAATTTTCCCGATGGAGGTTCCAGCCCAGCGATACGCCGGGGAAAAAGCCCCATTTGTACTCCGCGCCGAGGTTCGAGGCGCCGTCGTAGCGGGCATTCACGCTCAGGAGGTATTTCTGGTCGAAATTGTAGTTAATCCTGCCGAAATAGCCATACAAAAGCTGCTCCGATTCCGAGCCGGTGACGCTCCACGGCGTTGCCGAGGCGTTCAGCGTGGGGATAATGTCGGTAGCCGCATTACGGCCGACGGCGGTAACGTCGCGGTTCATGGCCTTGAAGTACGAATACCCCACAGTGCCCTCGAAATGGTGCAGATTAGCAATGGATTTGACATAGTTAAAAACCGCATCGGCCTGCCGCTGGACGAGGTTCGTTTCGGCGAACGTCGCCTCCCGGTTCTGGTTCAGCACGAGCGGGCCGTCGAGGTACGATTTCAGGAAGCTCCGGCGCGCGAAGTTGTTGTTGATCAGCGATACCTGCGGACGGAACGTCAGCCCGGGAACGATCTCCCATTTTCCGCCCACGACAAACATATAGTTATCGCGGCGGCGTTTCGCGTCGTAGCGACTGATGTAATAGGCCGGGTTACCGTTGGTAAAAAGGCGCCCCGGCGCGAGCGAACCATCCTCGAACTGGTATTTCGATGTTTGGGCGGTGTTGATATTGTTTTTGAAAACCACTCCCACATCGGGCACCTGGTTATCGTTCACATTGGCATAGTTGAGCCGGCTGAAAAAATTGAGGTTTTTGGTAACCTGCATATCGCCGTTCATATTGAGCGTCACGCGCTGGTAATCCGTATTGATGGAAATACCCTGTGCATTGAGGTACCCCAGGCCCATCGAATATCTGATCTTCTCCGAGCCGCCCGATACGGACAGGTTATGGTCGTGGGTATAGGCTCTCCTGAAAATGGTTTTCTGAAAATCGGTGCCTTTGAATATCAATGTCTTGCCCGGATCGAGCGGGTCGGGTGCGGTTTCCCATCTCGCTCCCCACTGGTCGGCGGGTAGACCAAGCAGGTGCTCGTTGTCCGCGTTGAGGTACATGGTGGTGAAAGCGGTTTTATTCGTCAGGTCGTTGCCTGTGCCGCCGGCATTGGCCTGGGTAAGAAAGGCCAGCGTGCTTGGCGCCTTCACGCCGCTCGCCGCGATTCCGAGGCGCATAAATTTGATAAAATCCTTCGCGTCGGCCAGTTCGTAAAGTTTTCCGACTTTGGAACTGGTCAGGTTGTAATTATAGGATACCTGCATCCGGCCGCTTTTGCCCGATTTGGTTTCCACTATTATCACCCCATTGGAAGCCCGCGAACCATAAATGGAAGTAGAAGCCGCATCTTTCAACACCTGTATCGACTCGATATCTGCAGGGTTGATATGGTCCATATCGCTCCGGATCACCCCATCGACCACATATAATGGTGTGGAGCCGTTCGGGTTGTTGATGGACGTTCCCCCGCGCAGGATCACGCGCGGGCGCTCGCCCGGCTGCCCCGATGTGCTCTGTACGCGCAGGCCGGGAACCGTTCCCTGCAACGCGGACGCCGGGTTCGCATAGGTAACGTTTTGCATTACACGTGTGTCCAGTTTGGCGATGGAGGTCGTCACCGTTTCCCGCGACTGCGTTCCGTACCCCACCACTACCACCTCGTCCAGCACGGAAATATCCGCGACCAGTTTCACATCCACCACCGATCCCTTACCTGCGGCCACTTCCTGACTTTTATAACCGATAAAGGAAAAGATCAGCCGGGCGTCGTCGGAAGTAACATTAATGGAATAACTTCCGTCCACATCGGTACTCGAGCCGGTGGTGGTACCTTTCAGTTGCACATTGACCCCCGGCAGCGGCTCGTTTTTTTCGTCCGTCACCTTTCCGGATATTTTTCTGGACTGCTGGGCAATGACATCCGCATTGCCCGGCAGTACCAGTAACAACAACCAAAGAGCGTACCTACAAAGAGAAAGATTTAATAAAATTTTCTTTTGCATAATTATTAGCTTAGAAGGTTTTGCAACACGAGTATTTGACAAAATTACCTTCTAGCAAATCTGGGTTCCGCTACTTTTGTTTGCTTTTGTAATACTATTTTTCAAGCGGATATGTGCGGGCTGTTACTCGCTTCGCAAACTCTTTACAGGGTCGGTTAATGCGGCGCGGAAGCTCTGCAAACTGACCGTCAGCAAGGCGATGGCGATCATGAGCGCACCCGCTGCCAGGAAGAGTCCCCATGATATACCGACTTTAAACTCGAAATTCTGCAACCACCGATGTATTCACGCAATTGGGGAAGCGTTCGGTTACCTGACGACCGTCACCTTCAGAAAAGTGGCAGGAATGGAGGTCGTGTTTTTGTCGCCGCTCCTGTTCTGGCTCTCGAAAAGGACTTCGAGCTCCTGTTGCAGCTCGGCTTCCCTACCATCCTTCGCGGCGGCTTCGAACGCATTCATCGTGGGGCCGTAGAACTTCCTGAATCTTTCGAGGAAGGCGGCCGGCGGAATGGGCGCCTCGAATGTGAATGTTTCCCGGCTGAACGAGATGTTATTTTTCTGTGCCCCTGCCGCCGCAAAGCGTTCCGTTACCTCCTTTTCAACACCCCATAACATAGGGCTGATAAACCCTTCCGGCGGTGCGGGGGTGTATGCCGAGCTCACGCGCAGGATCTGCGCCACCAGCGTAGGGTCACCGGGAATCCAGTTGCCCATTATGATCTTCCCGCCCGGGCGCGTCACGCGGAACATTTCCCTCGCTACGTCGAACGGTTTCGGCGCGAACATTGCTCCGAATACGCTTACGACGAGATCGAACGATCCGTCGGGAATGTCGTTCAGATCGACTGCATCGCCTTCACGGAAAGAAATATTGGTCAGCCCTTCCTCTTTCGCACGGCGGTTTCCCGCCTCCACGAGGTTCCGGGCGATATCGACGCCCTGCACATTGGCACCGAGCTTCGCTGCCGGGATTGCGGTAGTACCGTCCCCGCAGCCGAGATCGAGCACATCCATTCCTTTTTCGATTCCCAATCCGGCCACCAGTTCGGCACCGCTCCGGCGCATGGTTTCGGCCAGACGTGTGAAATCACCTTTTTCCCACAATGCTTTGTTTGGATTCATTTCGTTTTGTTTTTGTTGAAAATACGACCGCAAGTTCCGTACGCCGGGTTAGGTGCCCAATACTGATTAATCAGTATGCGGGATCGGGAAGCGCTCTCCAAAGAAGCTTTCACAGGCCAAATATAGGTTCATAATCAACCTATTATGCAGCTTTTATCTTTTTTCGAGTTAACGGAAAAACGCGGCGGTATTTCGAGTAAACGGCGGCGACCGGCCTCGTGGATCTGACTACCCATGAGGTCGCTACCGAACAACGAATCAACCCACCCGGGGATTGATGTAAGAGCCTATTCGGCTTTTTTGCGAAAATAAAGCACTGCAACGATAATCAGGATCAGGGCAGCCACGATGATGGGAACATACATAACGCTCGATTTTTGGTGGATTCTGCGTCTATAATTTCAGGTCAACCGGTTTTGCGGTGCGGGCCGCTTCGTAAATGGCCATAAGTATCTTCACGTCCCTGAGCCCCATTTCTCCCGGCACGCGGGTCGGCTTGTTGTTGAGAATGCAATTGGCGAAATCGTCCATTTGCAACGCCTGCTGATTCACGTTTTCCAGCCCCATTGGCCCCTGAGAAGTCTTGCCTTTAATGCCTTTGTACTCGTAGGCCGGTTCCAGTTCGTACCATCCCGTTTTACCCTCGACGCGCAGGCGGTTGCCGCTTCCGACATAGGCGGTACGGCAGTTCGCAACAGCGCCGCCTGGAAATTCCAGTTGAAAGTCGATAGACTGCTCCACCTCGGCAAACTTGTCCACATCCGTTTTCGGTCCTTCTTTCGCCAATACCCTGACCGGATTGGCGCCTGCCGAGTAAAGCGCGCCCTGCACGCAATAGATACCCAGGTCCATCAGCGGCCCTCCACCCGATCGTTCACGGTCGAGCCGCCAAACGCCTTTCTCCATTTCCTGGCTGTTTTCGGCCACAATTTTCCGGACATCGCCGTACATTTTCTTTTTTCCGAATTCCATAAAAGTGCGGTGATGCGGCTCGAAATGCAGCCTGTACCCGATCGACAGCATCTTTCCGGCCTGCTTGCAGGCGGCGATCATCGCCTCGCAATCCTCAACACTGGTTGCCATTGGTTTTTCGCAGATCACATGTTTACCGGCTTTGGCCGCCCGGATCGTGTAAGTCGCATGCAGCGCGTTGGGCGTAACCACGTAAACGATGTCGATATCGGGATTGTCCCGGATAGAATCCATGTTCTGGTAATTGTAGATGTTCTTATCCGGTATTTTATACTTGTCTTTCCATTTCCCGATTTTCCCGGGCGTTCCCGTGATGATCCCCGTCAACCGGCATCGCTGAGTTTTTTCGAGCGCCGGCGCCAGCTGTTCCTCGCTGTATTTTCCCAAACCCAGCAGAGCGACGCCCAGTTTTTTGTCCTGGGGAAAAAATGGGGCCTCTTCCGGCGCGTAATGGGCCGCAGCCTGACCGATCCCTATCAAACCCATTGCCGGGACGATCATCGCCGTTTGCTGTAAAAACTGTCTTCTTGGAAGCACTATTTTCATAATTAACCTGATTTTGGTAAACAAACCTGCCCGGAACCGGCATCCCTCGCATATTTGCATGCGCTGCCGAGCGCCACATTAACGGGTCCGAAAAATTCAGGCGCTTTCACCTCCCAAAACCATGCCAGCAGCGCTCCTGCGCGCCGGCCGCTGAAAATCCCCGCTTTCCCCGCGGAATGGGTACGCTTCACACCAAATCACCCCGGCCTCATAGTAGCCAAATATGTCCCGACATGCCGCGGAACGAATTTTGTAGACGCCGCGCATCGAAAAAATTGGGGAAATCATGCAAAACCAGAAAGACAAAAACACAGACGAGGCCGTAAAAAAGGCGCTCGAAAGCGGCAGGAACGCCAACGACAATTTCCAGGAGGGCGAAGTGGACCGGTACGGCGCTGAATCATCCCGGGAAATACAGGAGCGCGACGAAATCAAGGGCGGTGCCGGCCAGCATGGCAAGGACAGGAACCGCAACGACGATTTCGATCATGACAACGATTAAGAAATTACACCAGTCAACCAAACATACTTATGGATACCAGAGACTATCCCGCAGATCTGTCGAATGTAATTTTCACGGATCTGCAAGGCATCAGGCGCAGGGGCATTTACAAAAGAGGCCAGGGTTTCCAGGAGATTTCCGAAACCGAGATACCGCGGGAACAGGAATCCTTCTTTCCTGAGAACGATATCGTAAAGTGGGAATACGAGCCGGAAAGCCAATCTGAATGATCCAGTGCGGGCTCCACGCCTGGTCCCACCTTAAAAACTATACGCCTACCTGCCGTTACAATGAAAAAAGAAGACATTATACCGGGAGACTGGTACCGGATCCTCTTTGGGGAAACACCGGTCGCTTTCCTGGCCGAAATATTCCTCAGAACCATTATTATGTACGTTGTGCTGCTCGTCACCGTGCGGATGATGGGCAAGCGTATGGGCGGCCAGCTCACCATTTCCGAGTTGGCCGTAATGATCACCCTCGGTGCCATTGTTTCGCCGGGCATGCAAATGCCGCAAACCGGTTTGTTGCTTTGTACCCTGATCCTGCTTTGCGCCCTGCTGTTCCAACGTGGCCTCAACCTGCTGGAATATAAAAGCGAGCGCTTCGAGCACATCAGTCAGGGAAAATTGAGTACGCTGGTCAAGGACGGCATAATGCAGCTGGATGAAATGCATGTTACCAAGGTTTCGCGCCAGCAGCTGTTCGCGGCGCTGCGCAACAGGCAAATCTACAACCTCGGCGATGTCGATCGCGTGTACCTCGAAGCCTGCGGACTGTTCAGCGTCTACCGCCACGCCACGCCACGGGCCGGCCTTCCGCTGTTTCCGCCCCACGATCCGGATATCGCCGGCTTCGGACAGGCGCCCACCGGACATACGCTCGTGTGCGCCAACTGCGGCAAGGTCGCCGAAGGGCCCGACAGTAACCGGCCTTGCCCCGTATGCGACGCCACGCAATGGGGTGAGGCCACTATCTCGAATTCCAATCAACCCGCGAGCACGGCCCTATGAAAAAAGAAGACATTCATTTCGGAGACTGGCAACGCATGTTCCTGGGCGACGTGCCGGGGGGATTTTACTGGGAAGTGGTATTGCGGATTGCGATTATTTACATTGTCCTGATGGTATCGATGCGCCTGATGGGTAAAAGAATGGCTTCCCAGCTCAGCAGGAACGAAATGCTCGCCCTTGTGTCGCTTGCGGCGGCGATCGGCGTGCCATTGCAGGCACCCGATCGCGGCATTCTCGCAGCGGTTGTCATCGCTGCCGTGGTCGTTTTCATTCAACAAATGCTGGCGTCGCTCGCCAGCCGGAACCAGCGGTTCGAGTCGGCCACCCAGGGCGACATGACGGTCCTGATTACGGACAGCACGCTTAATCTCGAAAAAATGAAAGTGACCGGCATTACCAAAGAAAAGGCATTCTCGCAGCTCAGAAGCAACGGCATCCGGCATTTGGGCGAGGTAAAAAGGCTGTATTTCGAAGCGGACGGCTCCTTTGCGATGATCCGCAACACCCAGGCCCGCCCGGGCCTGGGAATCCTGCCCGAGGACGACACTGACTTTATCAGGCAAGTATGCCGCCCCACCGACGTGCCCGTATGCAAGCGATGCGGCCTCACGCTCGGAAGGGATGACCGGAACTGTGGCAAGTGTGGAAGCGACGAGCGCGTGAATGCGGTAATATAGTGCACGATCAATCTATTGAAATATGGGTAAAACTATCATTCCCCTTCTTCTCTTACTGCTGACTTTCCGCGCATTCGGACAGCAGAAGGTGGCCTCCCGGCAATTCAGGGAAAATTTCTGGTACAAAAACAGCATTATTTACAACCTGGAAATCGGCACCTTCAAGGACAGCGACGGCGACGGGCGGGGCGACATCAACGGGTTGATCAGCAAGCTCGATTACCTGAAAATGCTGGGCGTCGATGTGATCTGGCTGGCGCCGTTCCAACCCTCGCCCGGTGCCGATGACGGCTATGACGTGGCCGACTACTACGGCATCGAGCCTGCCCTCGGAACTGCCGGCGACTTCGCCGAGCTCATGCATCAGGTCAAAAAAAGGGGCATGCGCGTTATCATGGACCTGGTGATCAATCACACTTCCGACCAGCATCCCTGGTTCAAGAACGCACGAAGCGCGAAGAATGCCCGGTACCGCGACTGGTACGTATGGTCGCCCACCAAACCGCGCGATGCCGACAAGGGAATGGTTTTTCCCGGTGTTCAAAAGTCCGTGTGGACACTCGACAGCATCACGAACGAATATTATTACCATCGCTTCTATAAGTTTCAGCCCGACCTCAACTTCATGAACCCCGAGGTCATGAAGGAAAGCCAGCGCATTATCGGATATTGGCTCAATCAGGGTATTTCGGGCTTCCGGCTCGATGCCGTGCCGTTTATCATCGAGGTCCCGTATACCGGTTCCGACAAGCCCAAACTGGATTTCGGCTTCCTGAAAGACATCCGGCAGTTCGCCCAATCGCGTCAGGCCGATGCCGCGATCCTGGGCGAAGCGAATGTCGAACCGAAGGAAAACATCAGCTATTTTGGCGAGCATGGCGAGGGTATCCAGCTGATGTTCAACTTTTTCGCCAACCAGCACCTGTTCTACGCATTTGCCACCGGGGACCTGAAACCATTCAGACAGGCCATGCAAGAAACCGCCACCATCGCGGAAAGCGCTCAATGGGCCTATTTTCTACGGAACCACGACGAGATAGACCTCGGCCGGCTGAGCGATGCGCAACGCGAGCGCGTTTATGCGGCCATGGGCCCGGACACCAACATGCAGCTTTACGACCGCGGTATCCGCCGCAGACTGGCCCCGATGATGCGCAATGACCGCCGCCGGCTCGAAATGGCTTACAGCCTGCTGTTCTCGCTCCCCGGCACGCCGGTGATACGTTATGGCGAAGAGTTGGGAATGGGCGACGACCTGCGGCTCAAGGAACGGCTCTCCGTTCGCACACCCATGCAATGGAATTCCACTAAAAATGCCGGCTTCACAACCGCGGGCTCCGCATTCAGGCCCGTAATCGACGAAGGCGAATACGGCTTTAAAAAAGTAAACGCGGAAGCACAATGGCGCGACAGTACTTCGCTGCTGAGCCGGATCGCCGCGATGACCCGGGTCCGTAAATCATGCCCGGAGATAGGCTTGGGCAGCCCCACAATCGTGGAAAGCGGCTCGGAAGATATTCTCGCCATCCGTCACGACTATGAGGGTAAATCGCTGATTATACTACACAATTTTTCCAATGCCCCCCGGAAAGCCAGCTTCGCAATCAAAACCGGTCGAAAGCTGTACGACCTGTGGAATGTGGCGGGAGACAGGGAAGTCGCCGACGGCCGCGTCTCCGTCGAACTTCCGGCTTATGGCTACCGCTGGTTCCGGATTGACGGGGTATTGCCCTGATGCGCTCTATTTAACCCAATGCAATATCATGCAAACAAAAGCCAAATTTCAATTAAAAGAAGGGCAGTCGGAAACGGTTCGCATCGCCCGCGAGGATGTGCAAGAGATCGTTCCGGATGCCGATTTCCGGTTTAGTCTGATCATACTCAAAGACGGCGCAAAGCATTTTGTATGCGGAACACTGGAAGAGGTAAACCAGCAATTTGAACAAACCAACCGTGCTTTATGAATAAAATTATCCGTTTGATCCTGGCTATTGTATTCCTGACCGCCTGCTGCCGGGTGGCGAACGCCCAACTAACTGTTTTCAATGTGCCCTCATCGGAAATAACCGACCGTGGCAGGCTCAGTTTTCAGCAGCAGTTCGAGATCAGCGAACAAGTAGAGTCGTCGACCACGATAACCTACGGCCTCGGAAAAGGCTGGGAAGTGGGCCTGGACGTCTTCAACCTCGATTACAACCTCAAAACGAGGCATTTCGAGTCCAACGACCTTACCGATTCGATTCCTTACGCGCCGCTGCTGATGGCCAACGCGCAAAAGAACTTCGAACTGCCCAACGGCATTTCCATCGGGCTCGGGGGAATTGCGGGCACCAATTTATCGGGGCACCATCGTGCGGCATTTGTTTATTATGGCTATTCCAACCTGCTTTTCGAAACGGGGCCGCTGGGACAATACAAGTTCGTGGCGGGTCCGTACGTGAGCAATCACCGCTACCTGAGCCGCGGACCCGTGGCGGGTTTCCAGGGCGGGCTGGATGCGGGTATATGGTATCAAAAGTTGCATCTGCTCGCCGACTGGATTTCGGGCAGCCATCAAAAAGGCCGGCTGACGCTCGGAATAGGTGTTTATCTGACGGATCAGATTCCACTTTCACTTGGCTGGCAACGCCGGAACAGCGACGGCTCCCAGGCCGCCGTTGTCCAGCTGACGATCCTTCCGAAATGAGCCGGCCGGGCTACTGTCCGTTAAACTCCTTTTCCAAAACGGCCAGATCGATCCTCTTCATCGGGAACAATGCCCGGCATACGCGGTTGATCTGCTCCCGCGAACCGTTAACAAGCATTTCTTCCAAAGCAATGGGGGAAATCTGCCATGAAACGCCAAATTTGTCTTTAATCCACCCGCATTGCTCGGCATGGGGAACGGCAGACATCCTGTCGGTATAGCGATCCATTTCGGCCTGATCCTCGCAATTGACAAGCAACGAAACGGCTTCATTGAATGCGAACTTGTGTTCATGGGCGCTATCCATCGCCGCGAACCAGGAGTCGGCCAGTTGAAAATCCGCGAACATGACCGTACCGGGCTTATCCGGGGCCATGCCCTCGGCGTAGTGGTGTATCCCTCCTATTTTAGAGTCCGGAAAAACCGAACAGTAAAAATTGATCGCCTCCTCGGCCCTGCCACATTGCTCTCCTACAAACAGAAGCGAAGGTATGATCGGCGGACGAGGGTCTCCGTCGGGATTGGTGAGGATCAACTGCCATGAAACGCCGTATTTATCCGCCACCCATCCGTACCGCTCGCTAAATGGATATTTATCGAGCGGCATCAACGCCGAACCACCGTCGGACAGTTGACTCCACACCTGGTCCAGTTTTGCCCGCGCGGCGTCCGCGGACCCGCCGAAAAACAACGGATCGAAATTCACCATAAACGAAATGGACGGATTGAACTTGAAAAGCGGCCCCGCGCTGATCGCGTAGAACTTCTGGTGCCAGAGCTCAAAAACAACCATATCGCAATCGCCGGACGGCGAGCCTTCGATGGTGGTAATGCTGGTGACACGGGATTCTGGAAATACGGAAGTATAAAACGCCGCTGCCTCTTCGGCTTCCTTGTCAAACCATAAATGTGGGACTATTTTTTGCATGGCCAGTGAGTTTAAGTTGTTAATGAAAAGGATGCAGGCTACCCGCCCGATAAATGTAAGCGAAAATTCCACACCGGCGCCTACCGGCTGTCATTTTAGTTCGACAACTCTTTCAGGGCCGCATAACTTGATGTATGTTTACGAAAGACACCTTCAAACCGCCGCACTAACCCACGTCGACCCATGATAAACCTGAAACAACTCCGTGCCTGGACTACGGTTGCGCTTCTGGGCCTTTCGTCCTGCGCAGGCTATCAGCGCACCGACCTGTACTTCGGCCGGGACATTCCGGGCGGCGGAACGGTAACCGACCAGCAATGGAAGAATTTCAGCGACAGTGTCATCAGCGCCTATTTTCCGGAGGGTTACACGGAGTGGGATGCTCATGGCCGGTGGAAAGACACCGAAACGAAACAAACGATCACCGAACCTACCAAAGTGGTCACATTTCTGGGCCGGAAGACCCGGCAAAGGAGCGCCGCACTCGACAGCATTACCCAGTGCTACCTGCGCCGGTTCCGCCAGCAGAGCGTACTACGCACCGACATGAAACCGAAAGTAAAGTTCATCGGCAACACACCCTGATTCCGCCGCCGGAACAGCCCGCCCCGTAGATTGAAACCGCTAAAAGACGTACCGGCCGGTCACGCCGCAGATTGGCACGGTTTTTACATTTCGGAAATCGACAATCAACCATTATAAGAGGTAATTGCTATGAGAAAGCTTTTGATAACCACGGTAATTTCATTGGCTTGCTCGGTTACGTACGCGCAAAGCACCAGCAGCTCAACCGACAAGTCTAAAACGAGCAAAGCAACCGGCCAAGGGGTACAAACACCGACGCCCAGGAACGAAAAACAGAAAGCCGATCAGGCGAAAGACCAGCAAGCGCAAACCAGCCAGGCGCAGGGCGCAAACTCCAACAAGCAGAACCCGACCGACCAGGTAGCGCAGCAAAGCAGCGAAAACGACGGCAGTACCAGGCCCGGCGGTGCAACCCACGAAAACGCCAACTATGTAGGCCGGTATTCGGATCGTGAGGATAACAAGTCCATGCTGTTTTCCAAAGAAGCCATCGCAATACGCCGCAAGAACCTGACCGAACCCGATACCGTAATGAAAAAGGGCAGTGGCGCGTCCGAAAACAATATGAGAAATCATACCGGCACAACCGGCAATTACCGCAACCTTGCTACCCAGACAAGCCGGATACCGTCACGGGAATAAATCACCGGTATCCGCAAAACGATACAGGCAACCCCCCGGGATATTCCGGGGGATTGTTATTTGTCCGCTATTCGATTGGCCGGGCTGCTTTTTAGTTTCTGCAAGACTTCCAAAATGGTGGTATCCTCGACTACATTGGAATCGGCGTCGTGATAGTAAAAATCGTCCATTTTCCACTTGCGCATTTCCCCTCTCGACTTTCAACCGGTATTCTTCCAGCGAGCGGCAGTAATAATGGTTCAATTGAATGGTGTCGATACTCGGATCGGGCGTAGCATGTTCGATCAGCACAAAATGCTCGGTAACACAGAAACAGCCGGGTTTGTAATAAAAGCAATGCTCCCTATGCGCCAGCTGGACATGGCGCGGCTGGACAATACTTTTAATATGTCTGTGGGAAGGGAGGACGTTTCCGACCGGCGCGTAAAGTTTTCCAGTTGCCGCCCGGACGGTTTTCCGAACGTCGTTACTGGAACCGAATATCAACCACGAAACGCCCTATCCGCCGCCAAGCTGCGTAAACGCCGCATGCTTTCCAGTTACCTGTCGGCGTCCGGCATAGTCGGAGCGCTGAGATTTTGCATATATTTGGTTTATGCATACGGACTTCGAACATTATCTGGCCAAACAAACGACGCTGCCCGCCGAGACCATCAGGTACATCAGCGGCCTGGCGGTCCTGCGGGGGCTGCACAAGAACGAAGCGCTCCTGAATGCGGGGGAAATCTGCCGCCATAAAATATTCGTTATAAAAGGTATGCTCCGTACCTACCATATCAGGCCCGACGGCAACGAGCATATTCTTCAGTTTTCGCCGCAGCATACGTGGACGCTGGACGTTGAAAGCTACGACAGGCAAGTACCATCGCTGGTGAACATCGCGGCGGTGGAACGAAGCGAGGTCTTGCTCTGGAAAAAAAGCGATTTCGACAGCCTCCTGAGGAATATTCCGGAACTTAAAAGCCTTTCCGAAAGGCTTATTTCCCGCAATATCTATTCAAGCCGGAACCGCATCCTGACGATTCTGAGCGGCACGCCGGAGGAACGGTATGCCGATTTTGTCCGCGCATTCCCCGACTACCTTTCGCGAATGCCGCTTCGGATGGTCGCCGGCTACCTGGGTATTTCCCTGAAAACCCTGACGCGGATACGACACGCGCAACTGCGGCGCGAAGCAGGAATTATGGACAAATGACCTTGTTCGCGCCTCCGCGCAGTTTCAATTTTGCATCAAACAAAATTGAAACCATATGCGTGTATTTGTAACAGGGGCCTCGGGGTTCGTAGGCTCCGCGATTGTCGACGAACTCTTAAAAAATGGCCATGAAGTGCTTGGTCTGGTACGCTCCGACAAAAGTGCCGGAGCATTGGAAGCAGCCGGGGCGACGCCGCTCCGCGGGGATGTAAACGATGCCGGAGTACTCTACGCCGGAGCGACAAATGCCGATGCCGTCATTCATACGGCATTCAATCATGATTTTTCCCAATACAAAGCCAACTGTGAGGCCGACAGGCAGGTCATCAAAACGCTCGGTGAGGCGCTGGCAGGTTCCGGCAAACCGCTCGTGGTCACTTCCGGGACCGGCATTTTGCATTACGACCGGCCGATCACCGAGGACGACGTGCTGAGCGCGGGCTCGGACGTTATCCCGAGGGCGGTCACGGACGAAGCCGCCAATGCCGTCGCAGCTACGGGCGTCGACGTATATATCGTGCGCCTGCCGGCTAGTGTACACGGCGCGGGAGATCATGGTTTTGTGCCGATTATCGTCGGCATCGCGAAAGAAAAAGGCGAGTCGGCCTACATTGGCGACGGCGACAACCGCTGGCCGGCGGTGCACCGCTTTGACGCGGCCGTGCTTTATCGCCTGATCATCGAAAAACGTCCGGACCTTAAAGTGCTGCATGCCGTAGCGGAAGAAGGTATCCCGTTCCGCGAAATTGCCAAAACGATCGGCACGGGGTTGAACCTGCCCGTGACGGGAAAAACCGACGAAGCAGCTACTGCCCATTTCGGCTGGTTTACCCATTTCGCGGGCATGAACTGCGTAGCGTCGAGTGCCAGAACACGGGAAACACTCGGCTGGGATACAAACGCTCCCGGCTTGCTTACCGACATCGAAACGGCGGGTTACCTCACCGCTTCTCCCGCAGCCCGGCACTAAAAGGTCCCGCAATGCGAGATAATTCATGTGTTAACACCAGCTTACCTGATCGCAAGATACTGAAAATGCATTAAAATAGATTTTTACTATTGAATTATAGAATTAATCGATTTTGACAATACATTTCAGTATTTTACCTTTATCCCGCTGCACAAATACCAGATGCAGGCAAGTATGGTTTAACACATGAACTTATCGTAATGGAAAACGGATCTAACGACATCAGTAAATGCCCTTTTCACAACGGGACAATGAATCACAATGTAGGCGGCGGCGGTACCGGGAACCGGGACTGGTGGCCAAACCAACTGAAACTCAATATCCTGCGCCAGCATTCATCCCTCTCCAATCCGATGGGCGAAGATTTTAACTACGCCGAAGCTTTCAAAAGCCTCGATCTGGAAGCAGTCAAAACGGACCTTCACGCACTCATGACGGATTCGCAGGACTGGTGGCCTGCCGACTTCGGGCATTACGGGCCATTGTTTATCCGGATGGCATGGCACAGCGCGGGAACTTACCGGGTATTCGACGGCCGTGGCGGCGCCGGATCAGGTCAGCAGCGTTTTGCACCGCTCAACAGCTGGCCCGACAACGTAAGCCTCGACAAGGCACGCCGGCTTTTGTGGCCCATCAAACAAAAATATGGTAACAAGCTCTCCTGGGCCGATTTGCTCATCCTCGCAGGTAATATCGCGCTGGAATCGATGGGTTTCAAAACATTCGGGTTTGCCGGGGGCCGGGCCGATGTATGGGAAGCCGACGAGGACGTATATTGGGGTTCGGAAACTACCTGGCTGGGCAACGATCGTCGCTATGCGCACGGCAAGCCGGGCCCCGACGATCAGGGCGTACTGCCCACCGACGAGAATGCGGATGGTAACATTCATTCCCGCCACCTCGAAGAACCGCTCGCAGCGGCACATATGGGGCTTATTTACGTAAACCCCGAGGGGCCCGACGGTAACCCCGACCCTATCGCCGCTGCAAAGGATATCCGGGAAACTTTCGGCCGGATGGCAATGAACGACGAGGAAACCGTCGCATTGATCGCCGGCGGCCACAGCTTCGGTAAAACACATGGCGCGGCATCTTCCGACCACGTGGGACCGGAACCCGAAGGCGCTGACCTCGAACATCAGGGACTGGGTTGGAGCAACAGTTTCGGCTCCGGAAAAGGCGCCGATACCATCACGAGCGGCCTGGAAGTAATCTGGACGACTACGCCCACGAAATGGAGCAACAACTTTTTTGAAAACTTGTTCGCTTTCGAATGGGAACTGACCAAAAGTCCGGGCGGCGCCCATCAGTGGGTAGCCAAAGATGCCGGTGAAATCATACCGGACGCTTACGACAGCACCAAAAAGCACCGTCCTACGATGCTGACGACCGACCTCTCGCTGCGTTTTGATCCTGTTTATGAAAAAATATCGAGACATTTTCTCGAAAATCCCGACGCATTTGCAGACGCATTCGCCCGGGCGTGGTTCAAACTGACGCACCGCGACATGGGCCCGCGCAACCGGTACCTCGGCCCTGATGTACCCGAAGAAGTCCTCCTGTGGCAAGATCCTATCCCGGCTGTGGACCATGAACTGGTCAACGACAACGATGTTGCCGCCCTGAAAGCGAATATCCTGGCCTCCGGCCTGAGCGTTTCCGAGCTGGTCGCCACCGCATGGGCTTCGGCTTCGACGTTCCGGGGCTCCGACAAACGCGGCGGCGCCAACGGCGCCCGCATCCGTCTGGCGCCCCAAAAAGACTGGAAAGTGAACAATCCGGCGCAGTTGCAAAAAGTACTCCGCACATTGGAGAGCATTCAGCAGGAATTCAACGATACACAATCGACGGGCAAGAGAATCTCACTGGCCGACCTGATCGTGCTCGCGGGCTGTGCCGGTGTGGAGAAGGCAGCGCAGGACGCAGGACATGCTATTACCGTTCCGTTTACCCCCGGCCGCACGGACGCATCGCAGGAGCAGACGGACGTGGAATCGGTAGGCTACCTGGAACCGATCGCCGACGGTTTCCGCAATTACCGCAGCACCCGATTCAATGTTTCAACCGAAGAATTGCTGGTTGACAAAGCGCAGTTGCTGACGCTTACCGCGCCGGAAATGACGGTACTGCTCGGCGGTTTGCGGGTACTGAATATCAATTATGATGGTTCCAAAAACGGCGTTTTCACAAACCGTCCGGGCGTGCTGACAAACGATTTCTTCGTTAATTTGCTCGATATGAACACTTCGTGGAAGGCGATGAGCCAGGACAGGGAAACGTACCTCGGTACCGATCGTTCGAGCGGACAACCTAAATGGACGGCCACCCGTGCGGATCTCGTATTCGGCTCGCACGCCGAACTGAGAGCGATAGCCGAAGTGTATGGCAGCGCCGATGCCGGGCAGAAATTCGCCAAAGATTTTGTTGCGGCGTGGAACAAGGTCATGAACCTCGACCGGTTCGACCTGGTCTGATTTTCAGCAATTATTCACCCACGAATACGGGCCGGTCCGGAGTGATTCCGGGCCGGCCTTTTTTATTTCCCGCGAGCGACCTGCATCCGGAGTTTTGTATAGTCTATTTTGGAATTGTGCCGCGGGTCCCTGGGGATTTTGGGTACAAAAATAACCTCGTCCGGCACCACCGGCAGTTCGCTCACAGCCGCCCTGACCCGGGCGGGGTCAGCGGCCGGGTCCAGCTCGACGACAGCGGCCAGTTTGTTATCCAACATCATTACGGTTCCCATTTCCACGCCTTCAATAGCCTGCAAATGGTTTTCAAAAAGAAATGTCGACAACAACCCGTCGGTCGTGCGGATCAAAGATGTGCAGCGGCCCATCAGAAAGAGGTTACCATTTGCATCGAAGAAACCGCTGTCGCCCGTCCGGTGCCAGCACTGGTCGCCTATGAAAATTTTATTGCGTTTGAGCGCTTGCGGATTATGGAGGTAATCCCGCAGAACATGTTTTCCCGAGACGATAATCTCGCCGATCTCCCCTTGTTGTAATTCCAGGACAGCCAGCTCCCCCGGAGTGGAAGCAGTAATCTCGCCGTCGCGGATTCCGATAATTCTGACCATCGCACCCGGCTCGGTTTTCCCTACTTTCAATCCCTTACCCGTATCTGCGACTATCAGCTCGTCGGCAGCGATCACGGTCATTGGCTCCGCTTCTGTAGAGCCATAGACGATACGGATCGAGGCATTGGGGAATGCATTCCGGTAGCTCTTCGCTTCGCTGGGGAAAACCGGCGCGCCGCCGGTGAGTATTTTCTGTATACTATTCAAAACCAAACCGTTATCCAGCAAATACCGGGACAATCGCTTAACAAAGAACGGCGACGCGATGACCGTACGGACACGGTGCCGGCTGATCTGAGCAGCGATCGTAGCCGGCTGCATGGTATCGGGTTTCCGCGGATTAAATCCTGCGATCACCGACGTTACACCCGCGCCCAGGTTGATCAGCAGAACTATCGGCAAAACCGGCATGCAAACTTCCTCCTGTTGCGCGTCGATAAGCGGCAACAATGCCTGGAATTGCTCGTGCAGCAAGCCGTGCGTTCGAATGGCCGCTTTGGGAATGCCTGTGCTTCCCGTCGTGAATGTGATCAGTGCGACGTCGGCCCGCCCTGTTTCAGGAAAAACCGGCACAGGCAAGCCGGCATCGTATTGCACGCCCAAACGCAACGGAATAGACCGCAATCCGGGCAGCAGCCACGCCAGCAGCCGGCCCTTAAAGGTGCCGATAAACGCCCTGCATTGCGCCAACCGGCAGCATTCGTTCAGTCTTCCTGCCCTCACCCATTCATCCAGAAACACCGCCACCGCCCCAAGCCGAAGCAGCGCCAGCACGACCCGGTACAGATCGGTGCTCATCGGAACAAACACCAGCACACGATCCCCTTTACCGATACCTTTATGTGCAAGATGCGCGGCCATCCGTATTACTTCCTTTTCGAAATCGCCGAAGGAGACCGCCTGGTCCCGATAAATGATCGCGGCCTTCCCCGGATGCGCTTGTGCGGCGTCATGAAAAAGATCGACCACATTGAAATGTTCAGCGGATTGGCCTGCCATACAATAGATAGTTTCTGTAATTGCTTCCCGAAAAATGCGCGGAAAGCTTCGTCGAAGTGCCCTGCTCGTAGATAAACGAATGAATAGCGCTGGTGTACCCGAGTTCGAGGGCTTTGCGGTAAATCACGTTACCGATCACATGGCCCAGTCCGCTCCATTCGGGCGCCGGGTGCCGCGCCAGGGTTTTTACGATCAAAGATTTATTAACAGTGTTATAAAAATCGCGAATGCAGAAAAAATAGCCGACCAATCCCCCGCCGGCCTCCTCGGCAAGCAACGTCAGTTCCGGATCGATCAGCCCTTTTACCTGCATGTATTTTTTCATAAATGCTTCCCTGCCGATCGGCGTATAAAGGAAGTTGGTTTTGAATGCGAGCAGATTGAAATCATAAATCCGTGAGATTTCCGCTTCGAAACCTGAAAGATCTATCGGCCTGATCGTCATACCTTTGGCTTTCAGATCCATTTCCCGGGCAAGTATTTCGGGGTTATCCGGCTCCAAACCATAGTCAATATTGCTGAAATACCGCGCAATGGGTTCAAAACCCATCTTTTTGAACTGGTCGTTATAGTACAAATGATGGTATGGCTCCGTGAAAAACAATGGATTGTTCTGATCGGCCAGGAACCGGTAGCTCTCCCAGGTACTGCCGTTCATCGGCCCGATAAGATATTCTCCACCCCTCTTTTTAACATTCGAAATAATATGGTCCAAAAGCTCCCGCGCACATTCGTCACGCACGGCACATTCGTAGTTCCCGACCAGGAAAGTCCTCTGACCGGCATATCGGATAAGCGGGTTGTCGTAAACGGCCGCCCTGGCGACGATAGTCTCGCCATCTTTCAGCAGATAACAGGCTGTGAGAAAATCGGTCGGTACGGTGTCTGGCGTTTTAAACCGCATGCTGTCCGCGGGATAAATGTCCCTCAGCATTTCCGTAAACAAATGGAAATCAGACCGGTCGGGACCGGTTTCGATAATGCCCGTCATAATACCAGCCAGAGGATTGTTGCTACGCTCGCCGGGATCGTCAGGTTGTCCATGCCTTTAATTCCCAATGCTTCGGAAACGGTTGCCGTAACCGGAACCGTCAGGCAGAGCCTCTTTCCCGATTGAGTGATCCCGAGCATGTCGACCACAATGACCGTCACCGCGACCGCCGCGATGAAAAATGCCGCCGAGCCCGATGCGGATTTGCCACAACCGCATATCCGGTACCTGCCGAGCGGGAAACGTTTTCCCGCCAATGCGGCCAGCGGGTCGCAGACAGCCAGGATCAGGATCGGGAGATAAAACACGATCAGGCCTTTTCCAGCCATCCGGAATACTACAAAAAGTGCATAAACGATTACCGGGAACAATATGCTCCCGTACGAAAGCCGGTCGATAGCATTGATCGAGGGCAGCCAGCCAAACCGCAGGCTGGCCAGCAGTATCAACAGAAAGCTGCCGCACAGGAACAGCACCTGCCAATGGCTGACGAGCACCAGCGGAAAAAGCAACGTCAGCAGTCCTGTACCGGTGTGAACGATTTTACGCGTCCATTCCGCCCGTACCTTCCCAAAGTGGTAAAGCAGCTCGGCCACGCCGAACAAGGCCAAAAAGCAGGCTGCGAGAACAAGCGGAGGGACTATTTCTTTCGGTGTCATTTCACGGTGTCAATGATGAATTCCTTGTAAAAAAAGCCTCTATCGATCGCCGTCAACCGCGCGGCCTCGGCCTGGTTACAGGTTACGGCTTCCGGTAGTATTTCTGAAATCCGCCGTGGTACCATCAGGTTCCAGTAAGCCAGCCTGCCTCCCGGTTCGGTGCCGTCGATAAGCCTAAGGGCTGTCTTTGCGAACAGTTCGGGGTCCATATATTCGAAAATATCCGACAGATTCATACAATGAAACCTGCCGTACCGGCCGATTGCCGCCTGAGCGTAGCCTTCCTGCAAATGCAGCCTGTCCAGATTGCGGCGGATCATCCCGTAATTCTCTTTTTGAAGATAATGCGGCAAAAGTCGGTCAAAGCCGCCAGTCAACGTGTACCGTAAAATAAAGTTATCCTGTGCAGCCACCGAGGCGAGCTGGCCGGCGGCTTTCTCGAATATGAATTTTGAAACGGAGCCGCGAACCTGTTTCTGAAACTCGGGATCGCGCCCGTATCTGCCCATCACATATTTGCTGAAAAAAAAACGGAAAAGAAGCCGCCAGCGCCAGGTATTCCATTTTTGATGGTAAAAATGGGCTTGCTCCACCGGCGGTTTTGGTGCAAAAAAGACCGTCGATAACCCGCTTCGAGTGAATCCATGGCAGGATTTTGCCACTGAATAATTGAAAATACCGCTCGAATTTCCCCTGGTGGATAACCCCGCCCCGGATCATCGCCAGGTTCGATTCCCAATATGCTTTTGCCTCGCTGGTCAACTGGCCTTTCAGCGACCGGAAGCATTTCTCCCGGTCGCCGGCGGCGTGAAATCCCAAAAACGCCAGTGCTTCCTCCCATTCGAGATTCCGGATACAGACCTTTTTCAGTTCGATCAGAAAAAGCTGGATACGGTTCACATCGACGGCAACGACCATTTCAGGGTCTCCGGCCAGACACGAAAAACTGTTATCTCCCGCCGATCCGATCGAGAGTACCCGCTTGCCCGGCCCCGGCTCAAGACCGGCCAGCAACACTTCGGCGTCCTCCCAGCAGTTGGCATACCGGATAATTTCAAAATTGACTCGCTGCGTCAGATCGTCCCTTCTCATCGCGAAACCCTCCTGATAATGCCCGTACTACCATCCATTTCGATCTCGTCCCCGGTTTTCAGCACTTTCAGTAACCCCGTCACGCCTACAATGCATGGTTTACCCATCTCCCGGGAAACGATCGCCGAATGGCTCAGCAGACTGCCGCGCTCGACGATAATGCCCAGAGCGCCGGGAAAGAGCGTCACCCATCCGGGATCGGTACTGGAAGTCACGAGAATATCGCCATTCAACGAAGCAACCTCAGCCGGGTCCAGCACTACTCTCGCCTTTCCGGAAACCCTGCCGGGTGAACATCCGATTCCCTTCAATTCGCCGTCATGGGTTTCTACGCGGTCCATACTGAAAAAGTCGTTGCCATGGTAAGGCACGCCGTAGGTCGCAAACCGCTCCGAAAGGGCTCCCAGCCGGGTATATGTCTGAAACGCCGCTTTCCGCAATGCAACCAATGCCCCGACGTCCTGTGTTACCGCCGTCCCTTCTATATAGCTGAAAATCTCTTCTTTGGTGAGGTAAAAAATATCCCGTGGCTCGTCCAGCAGCCCGTTGGTGTAAAACCGCTTTCCTATAAACGTAAAAATCTCCCGCACGATCCCGAACGCCCGTGTGCGCTCGTAGCGCAGGTTCTCACGTGCACTTACAAGCTCACGCGCGTAATGAAGGGTGATCCGCATTTTCCACCGCCTCAGTGGCTTCCCTTTCAGGTATTGTTTCATTTCCGCTTCCGCACGCAAGCGAATTACCTCCTCTCTTCCGCCCGAAATCTGTTCGGCGGTGATGCCGGTTTCCACATACGATTTCAGGACTTTGATAAAACGGGCGGGCTCCTGGGCGTAGGACACCGTTTCCAGTTTCAGCTCGCCCACACAGCGTTCGCCGAAATCGGCGATATATCGGTCGATATCCGTTTTTACAGCCATCCAATCGGGCGAGGTCGCCGTTGCGAGCTTCTCGTGGATCGCGCATTCGTTTTCGGTCAGAAACAGGTCCCTAAGTGGGGCGATCGAAGCGATGCACGCCGCGATCGCGATGCTGCGGTGGACCGGTTGTACCGAAATAATGTCGTTGCTCCCGCAAAGCAGATCGTTATGCAGGTTCGGATTACAGCCATCGGTGATTTGTTCCGATTGTTTTTGCAGCATACCGAACCAGATCATCGCGAAAAAGTCGTTCAGCAGAGGGGCTTTCCATTCGAGCAGCAGTTTCCGTTCAAAATCGAGATACAAATGCATGAGCGCGGCAGCGTCCTTTTCTCCAAAGGGGATTGCCTTGTATTCGGCGATCGTACTCTCGACCAGCCGCATAAACTGTCGCCGTTTCCGCGGAAGTGCCCAAAACCGAAAAAGCATCCGCACGACCATTTTTGAGATGCCCCACCAAGCTTTACCCTTCGTCAGGCGGTAAGAAGCCGGAATATCGAATTGCTCCTTCACTCCCATCATTTTTTCCATGAAACGGGCGTTGATACTGTAACCGGGCAGCATTGCCAGCATGTGATACCAGCTTTTAAGGTTATAGTAGACCCGGCCGTTAAGGAACCCCAGCGTATTGGCAAATACTCTTTCATTCCTTTTGATGACAGATGCGCTTACTCCGAGATAGGCGCTGAAAAGCTTGTAGGCCGTTTCATAGGATTTACTGATAAAGGAAAAAGTAAGCGGTGTCGTAACGCCGGGGTACGATTCGACGATATTGCTGTTATCCCATAAAATATAATTAGCGGGCCGCCTGCCGGCGGTAATCAGCGTGGTAACCGGCCTGGTTTGAAGTAAGTAAATTTCCCCTTTCCTGATAGCGAACTCGATATCCTGAGGCTGCCCCAGCTCTTTTTCGAGCTGGTCGAGAATTGCCCCGATGCGGTAAATCTGATCGTCCGTAAGCGCCGGCTTGTGCCGATCGGCCTGCGGTACGGGCTGTAAAACGACACCGGTTCCCTTTACGGCATCTTGCACCGACATTTGTGTTTTAATTACCGTTTTGGCCTGAATATCCCTGCTACTCAGAACAAACTGGTCGGCATCCAGCTCTCCGGAAACCAGCCCGTCCCCCAATCCGAATACGGCATTGATCACCTTTTCCTTCCGGTTGCCCGTTACGGGATTCGCTCCGAAGGCGACCCCGGCAACATCCGCATCGATCATTTCCTGCACCACCACCCCTACGCCGGCCGGTCGGAGAAGCCCGTGATGGCGCCGGTAAGCGGATACCCTCTCCGAAAACGCCGACTGCCAGACCTCTCTGATCCTGACCGCCAAATGCTGCCGGTTGACAAACAGGAAGCTTTCCAACTGGCCCGCGAACGAAAATCCCTGCCCGTCCTCATCCACGGCCGACGACCGTACCGCATAATACGGCACATCTCCCAATGCTTGCGACAACGCCAGTATGAAGTCACAATCGATAACGATCCCGTCCATACTACGTCGTAACGCCGTATGGTCGCCGATCAGAAGCGCCTCCGGCATACGGCCAAGCAACGATTCCCAGGGGATCACGGCGAACCGCGGGACCGGCATTCCCAGGTTCTTCAACCGGAAGAGATTCCCCGCTTTGCCGCCGACTGTGAAGTCCGCCGCTTTGTGTGATTCCGTATCGGAAATGAAGTGCATCAATGGAACAACAGTTTTGAGATCATTGGTCCGCCGCCAAGCGTGAGATACATGGCAATCGTCCAGAACGCAGAGGCATATTCGATCATTTTTGAAAACTTCACCGTCGGGGAACGCAGGAACAGCAAAGCCGGCAAGGCGCACAGCAGAAACACCGATCCCAGCACGGCAAGAACGGCAACGCCGTAACCGGCAAAAAGCGACGCCGCAATGCTCAGTAACCCCGTAGCGGTCAACGTTGCCAGCCACAGCCCCACCGCCCGCGAAATACCGAGCATGGATGTATACGTGAGTACTCCCTCGGATTCCTTTTCCGGCGCACGGATTTTCCTGCCGACTTCCAGCACGACGCCATTCATATAGGATACCGCAAAAAAGAATAACAGGCCTGCCGGAGCATCCGCATCTGCCAGGAGCCAGTCGAGCCCGCTGGCGTAGACATCGATGAGCGGTATGATGAACATATGGGATGCTACATACCAAAACTGATGTTTTTTCAGCCATTCGGCCACAAAGAACTCCTTTCCCATCAACAACAGGTACCCCATCACCACCGCGTAAATGGACAGCATACGGGGAAAGAAAACCAGATTTACCAGAATCTGCGCCGATGCGACGACAATTCCGGATACAGCGAGCTCCCGGAATGTGACCAGTCCGCGCGGAACGGGAAGCTCCCGCCGGAAGCGGGCGTCGTCGGCCGCGTCTTTGAACTCATCGAATATCCTCACAAGCAGGAAAAGCGATATCGTGGTAAAAATGCCCGTTGCAAATGTTTTGCCATCCACAAAACCTTCGCCCCCACGGCATATCCGCGAGTAGGAAATAGCCGAAAAGCTGAATGCGGCCACCAGCAGGCCGTGGCCCAATAACGGAAACCGCTCTTTTTGATAGATATAAAGGCGACGGACGAGCGGCGCACTGTTCTCCCGCGCGTCGCTGTATTCGTTTCCCTGTGCCGGCAGCTTCATTTCTTCCGGCCGAATTTCTTGTGTGCGGCCGAAAATTGCCCGGCCGACAATGCTGCCGCAATCGATATTTCACCGGCCAGCACCACAGCCCCGCATATTTCGGCGAACTTCCGCGTGTTACCGGCGCCATAGCACCCCAGCAGTTCCAGACATTCTCTTTGCGTAGGCAGCGAAGTTCCGCCGCCTACCGTGCCGACGATCAGGTTAGGCAGCGTTACCGAAACATATAAACCGCCATCGTCCGTAAGTTCCATGCGTGTAATACCTACAGACGCCTCCGAAACGCAGGCGACGTCCTGCCCCGTGGCGATGAAGAGCGCCGTCAGGCCGTTGGCATAATGGCCCTGTGCCCCAATGGCGCCACTCTGTATGGTACCGATCGTCGACGACCGCCAGTAATCCGCCATGGCCTCCGGTGTTGTCTTAAGCACCTCATGCACAACCCGTTTCGGAAGTGCTATTTCGGCCGTTACTTTCTTGCCCCGCACATTGGCAAAAGAATGCGAAGTCGCCTTCTTGTCGCCGGAAAAATTACTCTCGATAAACCAGAATTGCGGCTGCACTGGCGCATTTTGGATAATATGCTGGCAGATGGCGTCGGTACAGATCGTCACCATGTTTTGCCCCGAAGCATCACCCGTGTGGTATTCGAATGTCAGGATAAGGTGGTTTCCCTCGACGTTGGATTTCATGTCGATCAGCTTCGCGAAACGGCTCGTCCGCTCGGTAATGCGGTGGAATTTGTCGATCTGGCCCAGTATCCAGACCAGAAAAGTACCCAGATTCCCGAGATTGTCGAATTTGAAAACCGGCGACCTTTGTACACCGTCGATCAGGCACACCGAAGTAGCTCCACCCGCCAGATAGCAGGCCTTTGCCCCGCGATGGTACGAGGCCAGCAAACTGCCCTCGCTCGTTGCCATCGGCACATAAAAGTCGCCCTTCGCCATCGATCCGAGCACCGACACCGGCCCGATCACACCGGTTGGCACCAGCGACATTCCAATGTAATTCTCGATGTTCCCTTCCAGAGCCGAGAGCTCCGAAAAATGCTTTTCTCCGCTCAGATAAGGAAAATCGCTGCCGGTCTTGTTCAGCAAAAACGCAAGCCTTTTCCGAATTCCGTCCGGAGAGACCGGTATCTCGGCAGGCAAATTCTCCGGCGGTTCCTTACTTGCAGGCTTTTTCCTTATGTCCTCCAACAACTGTTCGAGATTTTGCAAAGCACTCATGGCACGTAGTGCTTTCTGTGTGGTTTCACTGGATGAGGACATAGGGCGGACGGATGTTTGACAACAAAGGATATGATGCCAAACGGTGCAGCTGCTTGGCGACCGCTAACATAATAAACTATCCTATCTAAGTCAAAATCACTTATTAAACTGAAAACTCTCCCCATCCTGCGTCAGCGTAAAGGCGTTCTCTTCGGGGCGGAATTCCATGGTTACACGTGCCGCGTCGAACCGGAACACGTCTTTTTTAACGGGCGTCAGGCGGAAGGACGACTGTCCGGTTGCCTTGGCAAGGAGCCTGTCGCCGTGCCGCCAAATAGTCATTTTGAGGGGTAACTGCTTGCTCGAATAAACACCCACGTATTGGTCAAGTTCCTCCGGCCGCAGCGCAACGGTGTCGAACGTTGGGATAATAACGGGCATTTTATAGTAAGCGCTCAGCAAGGCGATAAGAATGTCGTTCAAAGCATATTCCACCCCATTGGAAAACACGGCAGCCGCAAGGCTATCGGCGGGATAATACGCTGCCACCGTCTGAAAACCATCGAGCCCGCCGGTATGTCCATAACCTTTTTTCCCGTAAAAAGGCATGGGCGCCAGGCCAATGCCATGTCCGTCCACGAAATTGGTCATTTGTCGGAGACTTTCTTTTGAAACCAGTTTGCCGTCAAAAAGCGCCGAGAGGAACGTGGTAACATCGGCGGGCGTCGAAACAATGGCGCCCGCCCCCGCGGGCTGGCTCAAATCAGTGTCTTCCTGTTTCTCCCAGCGTTTGGAAAATATATAAGAATAGGCGTCCCCCTTATCGGGATCGATTCCGCCTCCATAACGGGTATTTTTCAGTCCTGCACGCGACAGAATGCGCTCTTGCAGGTTTGCCCCGTAGGTTTTTCGGGTGATGTCCTCAATGATGTAGCCCAGCAACACATAATTGGTATTACTATATATCGCTTGCTCGCCGGGTTTGAAATCCGGTTTGTGCGTTGCGAAGTTGTTCAGCATTCCGGCAGGGGTAACGGGCTTCGTCATCGATTCCCAATATGCATCGTCATCGGTAAAATTGTGGATCCCGCTGCGGTGCCTCAGCATCATTTCGATGGTTATTTCGCCCGCATTGGGGATTGCTGGGAAATATTTGGCCAGACGCGTATCCAGGGTCAGTTTCCGTTCTTCCACCAGTTGCATGATCATGGTGGCCGTGAAAGTCTTGGTAATGGACCCGATGCGGTAGCGCGTCGCGGGCGTTGCTCTTATCTGACGAGTACTGTCGGTAACCGCGTAACCGATAGCCCGCTCGTAGATTTTAACGCCGTTGCGAGTCAGCAACACACTTGCCATCGATTTGTTATGGACAGTAAGCGAATCGAACAACCGGTCGAGATCGGCCGTATCGATTTGCTGGGCGGATACCGAAATTGTGAAAAGTAGTGCGGCGATCAGCGGCAGGGTGTTTTTCATGGGAGGAAATGGTCTTTTTTTTACAAATAAACCACTTAACCGGGATGTCGGGTAACCGAACGTCACATTTTTGGTAATCCAAACTGATGTGCGGCTAGCCGGATGGATGTCTGAACCGTCGGTAAACGCAGTAATCTTGTCTATTTCAGGTAGAAACTCCGGTTGCCGCTGGTTTGCCGGAAGTGTAACACGTAGTCGAAATCATCGAGAAGATTTCCCTCGAAAAACTGCTCGCGGGCCAGGCCGTACACGAGTAACCTATAACGGCGCGGAAGCTGTGCCGCGGGTGGCTTTTGCATCAATGGTGAAGTTTCAAATGCAAATACGGGACTGTTTACCTGTGAAAGATAATGCTCGAAAGTCGTGGCGTCGCCGGCCTTTACCTCGTTCCCGTCCGTAATTGCCCCTGCCTTCGGGTTAAAAGTCGTGTAAGAACCAGCGGAGGTCGTCAACCCAACACATCGATAGCCTGATTTCAGGTTTCGCGCTAAAAAGAACCCGACGCTTTTCGAAAATATGTTCGGCGTTTTCTGCAAATGAGCGTTATGCGCCAGAACGACCATTTTTTCTCCCGGTTTCATTTCCGAGAGTATGTTTTCGGCCATTAGCGAATCCCGTATTTCTGCAAGCACGCGGCCGTCGTAGCCACGAGCCGGGTCGTTGAGTAGCAGAAATTGCCGATAATTGGCGATGTTCTTCCGGACAACGCTATCTTCGGCCAGACGGGCATCAAGCTGGTTGAAAATCAGCTCGCTCGTCTTTTTCAGATCGGCAAAATCCGCTTCGGAAAATCTGTGATTGTATATTTCGTCGTTGAGCAAACTGTAATAATGCAGCAGTTTTTTCAGCGAATCCGCAGCCTCGCCGGTAACGCCCGAACCGAGGATGTTTTGCAGCGATTGAAACGGGCTTTGCATATCGAAACCGAAAAATACCAGATACTCCCTACGCCCTTGGTTTATTCGCCGGACGTCGTTTACAAGCTCCGCAAATTCCCGGCATTCATATCCGTACAGCCTGAACGACCGGAGAATTGCCTTTAAATCACCCTGCCCGCCGCGCAGATAATCGTTCAGTTTGTCCACTTCGGCCATCGGCGCTTCCAGACCGATTTTTGTCAGTGTATGGTCGATTCCGAGCGCTTTGAGGAACATTGTCCTGGCCGTAAAAAACTCCGAAGTACCATGCGATTGCTCCCCTATGCCCAGAACCCTAAAGTTCGTGCCGATCAGCTGCCGGATTTTGCCCGCGTTTTCGTCTCCCGAAAGATGCGTCGAATCGAGCCGAATAGCGTTGCGGCACAATTGTCGAACCAACCCGTCGGACTGGCCCTGAGCCACATCCGTACAAAGCAGTACAGCCAGGCAAATATTCCGCAGGTATATATTCATTTTGACAGGTTTAATTTTTATGTAATAAATTTACATATAAAGGTAAATAAATGAACATATACTTTTCCGTGCGGAAGTTAAAGCCCGCGTGCGACCCTGTAAGTATTCGCATGCGCCTCGATAATTACTTTGAGCTGTGCCGAATAGCCCCCTCCCATACTGCATTGAACAGGAATGTTATGCTTTCGGGCGGTTTGCAGTACGATCTCGTCGCGCTGCCGACAGCCTTCGATGGTACACGCCAGGCGGCCGAGCTTATCGGAGGATAGAATATCGACGCCAGCCTGGTAGAAGATGAAATCGGGCTTTATCTTCTCGATGAGCTTTGGAAAGGTCTCGCTGAGCAGCGCCAGGTATCCGCTGTCGCCGGTGCGGTCGGGAAGCGCGATATCGAGGTCGCTCCTCGTCTTCCTGAACGGATAGTTGCCCGCCGCATGCATCGAAAAAGTGAAAACCCTGGATTCTCCGGTGAAAATATCGGCGGTCCCGTTGCCCTGGTGCACATCCAGGTCGACAATAAGGACCTGTTTCGCCCTTCCATGATCGACGAGGTATTGCGCCGCCACGGCCTGGTCGTTGATCATACAAAAACCTTCGCCCATCCGGCGGGATGCGTGGTGCGTGCCGCCCGCAATGTTGAATGCAATGCCGGTCCCGAGTGCTTTGAGCGCTCCTTCCACAGTTCCCTGCGCGATCCGCAACTCCCGTTCCACGAGCGCGGGCGAATGCTTAAAACCGATCCGTCGCATTTCCTGGCGTGTGAGCGCGCCAGCCACGAACCTGTCCACATAGGCGCGGTCGTGCACTGCATACACGTGTGCGAGGCCGACCGGTTCCGGACTGAAAAAGTCTGATTCTTCGGCGATGCCCTCCCGGAGCAGTTGCAGGGGCAGCAGCTCGTATTTATCCATCGGGAAACGATGGCCTTCGGGAACCGGATATTTAAAAACAGGATGATATGCGATAGGAAACATGCAAACGGGCAATACTGAGCGCGCAAATTTGCAAAAAAGAAAGCGACCCTCCGAAAAGGGCCGCTTTCAAAAACGGGTGCTGGATTATTCATTTTCCCCGGCAATTACGCCAAACTCCGCGACATCGGCATAATTAATTCGATTTAATGTGGCAAACCACTCTAACCGCGGGGCGAACAAGGCGAAACCAGGGACGAAATATTTCAGCCAGCATTCAAAAACTCATACTACCATGGCTTGCCCGTTCCCTGCACCAGCCAGGGTTTCGACCATTGGCTGTTTTTCTTACGCGGGCCGGAGAAAATGGTCTCTTCCAGTTTCTCGATAGCACTTTTAACGCTTTCGCCATTATTGTTCAGCTCGTTGTTGCTGTAAATAAACCGGAGCGGCAACGCGCGCGATTTGGGTGCCGCACCAAGTACCAATGCCGGCAATCCCGTACGACGATAATCGAACCACGCTTCGGTCGACATTGTCCAGCCGGCGATCCATTTCTGCTCGATAATCTGTGCCAATGTGCCTTTGTAAGTCACATTTTTCAGGTAAGCGTCATATTGGTCGGCGACGCCCCAGGTTTGGAGCGATTGTTTGATACCATTATTATAATGTGCTTCCGCACCACCCACGGCCCATCCTTTCAACGCCGCCTCGGCAAAGATAAAAGATGTTTCGGAGGCGGACGCCAGGCGGGCTTTCAATAAACCGCCCTTGGATCCCTGGTAGGTGTAGCTGAGCTGCGAAGCGTGCTGGTTCTGTACCTGTTGCCCGGTCGTGGGGTTTTCGTTGTAGTAGGTGGGGTCGATCATGCCCGCGGGAATACCTACATATTCGCCCGTATTGATCGGACCATTGAACAAATCTGCATGGGTTGGTTTATACAGCGCCGGGTTGAAATGACGGGTAAACTTATGCCCGGCCGAGATCTCGGCGCGCAACTCCTGCTCGGTCAGCGATTTCACGCCATTCTGGATCACACCGTCCTTGCGGATGAACTCGTCCATGCCGGTTTTCAGAGTAGGGTCCGACACCCAACGCACATGCACGGGCTGGAACCATACTTTCAGGCGCGGGTCTTTGCCGGCGACCATGGTATTGAGCAACGTAGCCGCGGGCCTTCTCCGCCGCCAGTTCGATTCACTTACATCGAATGCGACGGCGGTAGGCCACGAATCGCCGGGGGCCGAACCGATATAGTCCATGGTCGCATCTTCGGCAGCGTCTTTCAGGTAAATGCCCGATGTGTAGATTTGCTCGATCCCCGCTTTCGCGATATCGGGCAGTTTGGCGGAAATACGCATGTAGTAGCGCAGCAGCAGCGAGTTGGCAAACTTCTGCCATTTCGCTCTGTCGCCATTGTAATACACGTCGTAACCGGTAGCGTAGGTCGAAACATCGGCATTGGCAAACAACGACGACGCCTTTTTCAGGTCTTCGATAATACCTTTATAAATCACCTCCTGGCTATCGAACGCGGGCAGCATTTCGCCCTGGTCGCCTTTCAAGGCATTGGTATAAGGCGCATCGCCCCAAAGGTCGGCGATCGTTCCGAAAATGAATGCCTTCATCGTCAATGCAATGGCCTCGTGAAAGGTGTAGCCCATCTCGACCGAGCGGTTGTAAAGCAGGTTATTGTTCCGCAGAAAGCCGTACCACGCCCTCCACTCGTCGTCCTCTTCCGACCAGTCGTAGTCATTGAAACCGTCTTTCCATGCATCTTCCTGGGTATGCTGGATCACGCCGGCTATGCGGCCATAACCCAGTTTCAGATACTGATTCCCGACGCCGGTCATAACCGTCGGCAGAAGCAAATTAGGGTTGGCGCTATTCGGATCGACGCCATTGGGGTTTTCATTGATTTCCGTGAGGTTGTCCTTACACGACGACGCTGCGAGCACGGCGAATATGAAAACGATTCTTGGGATATATTTTAAAATCTTCATCGCTTTGATTTTTGCAGTAGTTGATCAGAAATCGAAATTCAGCTTGAAACCGAACGGGATCGTCCATGGCATCACGTTCTGACGCTCGATGCCCTGGCGGAAGCCGCCCTTGTTCGGGTCCGCCCAGAAAGCGCGCTCCGGATCGATGCCGATTTTGGCCGCATTCCAGAGCATGATGTTCCGGGTATAGAGCGACAGGCTCGCATTGCGGATCGAATTGAACAGTGTCGGGATCTTGTATGTCAAAGTTACTTCACGCAGCTTTATAAACGATGCATCGAAAGTGACCTGCTGGTTGAAGCCCCATGGGTACATGGCCGTAATCGGCATATATTTTGTGCCGGGACCGCCGAGCCATTCGTGATAGTTACCGTCCTTGTCCTCCCAAACACCCGGGATAAACGCACCATCGCCATCGGCGCCGAATCCACCGGTGGCGGCTGTATGGCCACCCACGCGCGGGAAGTTTCCGTTTTTCGGGATAATGTATTTCTCGGGGTCCGATTTCAGTAATGCAACCAGTTCATCCGGCGAATAAAGCCCACCCGGGATCAGGTTGTCGATCTGGCGCTGCGACTTCCAGTCAGACTCTCCATAGCGATAAGTGAACGACATAAATTCGCCACCCTGACGCCAGTCGAGGCTTAAACCGAGCGAAAAACGTTTATAGGAAAGATTTACCTGGCCTCCCACCATGAAATCGGGATTGTAGTTACCAACCTTCACGTTGTTCTCGCGGCCACCGAGCTGTTGCCAGTCCATATCCCCGCCGCCACCGTCATAAGCGATGATCGGCCAGCGGTAGTAAGGAGAATCGGGGTCGGTTACCGTGGCAAAACCACGGCTGTAAATATTACCGATCTCCCAGCCGCGGCTGACGAGCTTGCCGGCGTTGATGTTCTTGTTCGTATACCCTGTCGAAGGCGCCATCGGTACGCTGAAAATCTGGTTGGTATTGGCGCGGTCGTAGTACGTCAGGTCGAAACGCAGGCGGTTGTTGAACATATTCAGGTCGATACCGCCTTCGGTGGAAGTCGCGATTTCCGGAAGCAGGGTCGGGTTAAGGAGCGTCTCACCGAGGTTGACCGTCACGAGGTTGCCCCAGTTTCCGGTTCCCAGGTTGGGGTACAACTGGTAAGGATCGGTATCGTTGCCCACCTGTGCCCAACCTCCGCGGAGTTTCAGGAGCGAAATGTAGGAAGGCATGCTGAAGGTCGTGCTTGCCAGCCAGCTCAGCGACGCCGAAGGGTAGAAATACGAACGGTTCGCTTCGGGCAGCGTGCTCGACCAGTCGTTACGCGCGGTTAAGTCAAGGTAAAGCTGGTTTTTGAAACCGAAAGAACCCAATGCGTACAAACTGTAAATCGCTTTTTTTGTAGCTGCCGTTCGTTACGACCCGGTTCGTAACCGGAACGCTCGAGATATTATAAAGGCCTGGCACCGAAAGGTCGCGTCCGCCGAGTGCCGAGCTGTTGCCCTTTTGCCGCATAATGTTACCCCCTCCGGAGATATTGATGTCGAATGCACCCGCTTTGATGTTTTTTGTAATCAGAAAGTCTGCGTTCCCTTCGTTACGGCCTACGTTTTCGAGATAATACCCTCCTTTTGCCATGCTTTTGTAGCTCCATGGTATTTTGGTCTCCCGGTCTTCGTCATACATATCGTGCGAATAACGGATGAAGGCCGTCAGGCCCGGAGCGATGGTCCAATCGAGTCTCAGGTTGCCGTACAGGCGGTCGCGCACGTAGGCGTTGGTGAGGTGTTTGGCCAGGAAGTAAGGATTGTCGGTCTCGCCTGGCGCTATCGTCAATTGTTCGATTTCCTCGCGGCCGGGCTTCCATACCCTCTTGAGGTCCCTCACGTCGTAGCTCGGCGAATAATAAACGGCCTGCAACGGGTTGGCATCGCGTTCCGACGTCTGCGGGCGGCTGTTCGAGTTCGATCTCACAAAGTTGATATTCGTGCTCAGCTCCACTTTTTTGGGCATATCGAACGTCAGGGCCGAGCTCAGTGAATTGCGGTAAAGGTCCGAATTCGGGATCAGCCCGCGGTTACTCATATTGTTGTAGGAAACACGGTAAGTAGCTTTGTCTGTCGAGCCGGATACGGTGAGGTTATTGGTAGAAGTGATTCCTGTTTGCAGGAAGTTCTTCATATTGTCCTTGTACGATTTCAATTCGGTCGGAATCGGCTGGCCATTGGCGTCCAGCGGCGAATTCCATTGTACCGCCTTGTTGCCCACATCCAGCGGCAGGCCGCCCCAGTAAGCCGAAGCCTCGTCCAGCTGGAACGGCCGCTCGCCGTTAGCGTATTTGTAATGGAAGTCGAGGTAGCGGTAAGGCTTCTCGAACACATTGGAAGTTGAAAACGAAACACCGAGGCCCTTGCCTTTTTTGCCCGACTTCGTAGTAATCAGGATGACGCCGTTACCCGCGCGGGAGCCGTACAATGCAGCGGCGCTCGGGCCTTTCAGCACGGACATGCTTTCGATATCGTCGGGGTTAATGTCCGAGATCGCATTACCATAGTCCACTTTGTTGCCGCTTCCTTTTTCGCTCACGTTGGCAAGGCTGTTGGCCAGCGGTACGCCATCCACCACAAACAACGGCTGGTTGTTCTTTAAGGAAGCCGCACCGCGGATGATGTTGCTGATCGACGACCCGACACCGCTGGTTTGGTTAATGGAAACCCCCCGAAACACGGCCCGAAAGCGATGTAAGCACGTTTTCGTTCGCCACATTCGAAACGTCGCGGCCTTCCACCTTGCCTACATTATAACCCAGCGAGCGCGTCTCGCGTTTGATACCCAACGCCGTGACTACCGCTTCCTGCAGGGTTGCAACGTTCTCCTGCATTACCACATCCACGACGCTCTTCCCCCGACCGGCAATTCGGTCGTATTGAAGCCGATGTAGGAAAATACGAACACCGCGTCTTTGGAATCCACATCGAGCGTATATGTCCCTTCCGCATGCGGTGCCGTGTCCGCACGAGCGGAACCGGTGCATTTGTTCTGTCCGCCTTCCGGCTGCAGACTCTAAGCCAAACCTGGAACAATCCTATTCCGGTTTTTTTATTTTTTTAATCTATTAAACCGATAGATATTAATCATTTTAAGTTATTTTTAATACATTTACAAAATATTTATTAATACAATCTTAACAATTTCGTCATTTAAGCCGGTCTAACGGAATTAAATTTCATAAAATCCGGTTCACAGAAAATCATTTTAATCTCAACCAGCCAAACAACCACAGAAAGTTCCAGCACAGCAATTCAACAAAATCCTCACCGAAATACAATTCATGAAAACCAGATTTATCTACCTCATCCTTGTGATTTTGCTCGCGACCGGCCTGGCGAACGCCCAGCAACGGACCATTACCGGCACTGTCACCGACGCCAACGACGCCAGCGGGCTGCCGGGGGCTTCCGTCACCATAAAAGGCTCATCTACCGGCACGTTGACCGACGCCAACGGCGCGTTCAGCATCGACGTCGGCACGGCATCGCCGGTGCTCGTCGTTTCGTTTATCGGCTACATTACCCAGGAAGTCGCCGTGGGCAACAGCGATAAAATCGCCGTCGCATTGAAGCAGGACGCGAAAATCCTAAACGAAGTAGTAGTAACCGCGCTCGGTATTTCCCGTGAGAAACGTGCCCTGGGCTATGCCGTGCAGGAAGTAAAGGGCGAGGCTTTGCAAACGAGGCCGACCAATGCGCTGAGCGCCTTGTCGGGCAAGGTGGCCGGCTTGCAGGTCACTTCCTCGGGTGGTAATATGGGTGGTTCCTCGCGCGTGCTGCTGCGCGGTATCAACTCCATTTCCGGAAATAACCAGCCCCTGTACGTGATCGACGGTACGCCCATCGACAATGCCGACCTCAACAGCGCGGCTACAAGCGCCGGCAGCGGCGGCAAGGACGTCGGTAATATGATCCAGGACCTCAACCCGGACGATATCGAAAACATTTCGGTGCTGAAAGGCCCATCCGCGGCAGCGCTTTACGGTACCCGTGCGGCGAACGGGGTGATTTTGATCACAACCAAAAAAGGCAAGGAAAACAGCAAGGTGAACATCACGCTCAACACCGGCGTGGAGTTCGAAAACATCGTGCGCCTGCCCAAACGCCAGAAACTGTATGGCGGGGGTTTTTCGAGCACGTTTCAGAAAGCCAATATCGGCGGCACCGACTACAATATCGTAGAATATGCGGTGGACGAAAGCTGGGGGCCCAGACTGGACGGTACGCCCGTGCTGCACTGGTATAACCTCGATCCCGAAAATACGGCGGAGTACCTGAAACCGCAGCCATGGGTTTATCCCAAAAACGATGTACATACTTTTTTCGAAACCGGGGTGTCCAATACCAACAGCCTGGCGGTGAGCGGCGGCAATGCAAACTCGACATACCGGATTTCGTTCACCAATAAAAATGTGAAAGGCACCGTGCCGAACTCCTCGCTCAAGCGCAATTCGATCAATTTCTCGGGTTCGACACAAGCGGGCAAATTCAAGTTTTACAACAATTTCAATTACATCAAAAACCAGTCGACCGGCCGGCCGTGGACCGGTGCTACCAACAGGAATATTATTCTGGAAGCATTCCAATGGGGACAGGTGCAGGTGGATTACAAAAAGCTGAAAAACTACAAACGCGCAGATGGCACCCAGATCCTCTGGAACCGGAGCGGATATCAGGACACGCCTGCCGGCGAAGCAGCCAAATTCATCGATAACCCGTATTGGTCGGCGTACCAAAGCTACCTCGAAGAAAACCGCGACCGTTTCTACGGCAACGTGGGTGTGGTATACGACGTGAACAGCTGGTTGAAAGTGAGCGGAAAAGTGAATGCGGATGTGTACCAATACCAATACCAGGACCGCATTGCCGTATATTCACGGACGCAGTCGCAGTACCAGGAGTACAACAACAATTTCAGTGAGTTCAACTACGAATTACTGGCTTCCGCGACCAAAAACTGGGGGGATATTTCGCTGAACGTGAATGCCGGGGGTAACATCATGAGCCAGCACCGCCGGGTCAGCGATGCTGTAACGCAGGGCGGGCTGATCATTCCGGAGTATTATAACCTTAAAAACGCGAGCTCGGTGCTCGTCAACTCGAATGCTTACCGCAAGCAGATCAACTCCATCTTCGGGAGCTTCTCGCTGGGTTGGAAAAGCCTGCTGTTCCTCGACGGAACGTTGCGTAACGACTGGTCTTCCACCCTGCCGCTCAACCGCAATTCTTTTGCATATCCCTCGCTCACGACCAGTTTGATTCTCAGCGAATTGAATGGCGTGAAGGATATTAATTGGCTGGATTTCGCCAAAGTCCGCCTTGGTTGGGCCCAGGTGGGTAACGATACCGACCCTTACCAGCTGCAACGCGCCTACGAAGCAAGCCAGTCGTTCGACGGCCTTCCTTCCTACAAACTGCCCGCACAGCTGAACAATCAGTCGCTGAAACCGGAAATTACCAGCTCCTGGGAAGCCGGTCTGAACATCCAGGCACTTAAAAACCGCGTCGGGCTCGATATTACCTATTACGACAATGTGAGCCGCAACCAGATCATCAACATCCCGGTATCGTCGGCATTCGGTTACGATTCGAAAGTGATCAATGCGGGTAAGATCAATAACAAGGGTATTGAAATCACGCTGACCGGTACGCCTATCCGTTCGAACGGCTTTGAATGGAATTCGAGCCTGAACTGGTCGAGAAACCGCAACAAGGTGATCCAGCTTGCGCCGGGCGTGAATACATTCCAGCTCGCCAACAGCCTCGTGACGCTCGTCGCACGCGAAGGCCAGCCTTACGGGCAAATCCTGGGCAACGATTTCGTATATACCGAAGGTGGCCAGAAGGTGATCAAAGCCGACGGGACCTATGAGCGCGCGCAACAGCTTACCCCGCTGGGAAGCGTTCTGCCCAAATACCTGTTTGGTTTCCAGAACAGTTTTACTTACCGGAATTTCAACCTGGGCTTTCTTATCGACGGGCGCGTAGGCGGCAAGTTCTTTTCGCAGACCTATAAAGTGGCTATGTACGCGGGCGTTCTGGACAAAACCGCCGCTAACAACGTACGCGAAACCGGCGTCGTGCTCGACGGCGTGAAAGGAACTGTTACCTACAACGCCGACGGCACCTACCAGGTGACCAACATTACGCCCAACGATACCCGCATTACGGCGCAGGCATGGTCACGGGGCGAATACAGCGGACCTACCCCGCAGACGATCTTCGACGCGACGTTCGTGAAGCTACGGGAGATCACATTCGGCTACAATCTGGCGCTGAACAGCAAGGCCGTGAAGCAGATTTACTTCGGGGTTTACGGACGTAACCTCGCCAACATTTACACAGCCAGCAAGTACATCGATCCCGAATTCGCCAACAGCGGCGGCAATATCCAGGGTATCGAGGGCGGCAACATTCCCGTACCAGCCACCTACGGCCTGAACGTAAACGTGAAGTTCTAACCACCTCAAACTGAAAATCATGCAAAAGTCCATATATAACAAAAGTATTCTGGCACTCGGAATCGGCACATTGCTTGCCTCCTGCTCCGACAGCCACTTCGAGGAGATCAACAAGGACCCGAACCGTCCCGAAAACGCGACTACGACAACGATCCTGCTTTCCGCCGAGAAACAGGTGATCGACAACATCCGCAACGAGAACAGCTCCCTGCGTGGTTCGCAGCTTTTTGCCCAGTATTACAGCCAGAACATTTACAGCGACCAGTCGCGCTACGACATCCCCAGGTCGTACTCGGATACCTATTGGAGCAATGCCTACAAAGCATTGAACAACCTCAACGAGATCATCAGGCTGAACACCGACCCGGCTACCAAAAATGTAGCGGCCGCCGGAAACGCCGGTAGCAACGCCAACCAGATCGCCATTGCCCGCATCCTGAAAGCATATGCGTTTCAGAACCTGACCGATGTGTTCGGGAACGTTCCTTACCAGTCATACGGCAACCAGGACCCGGAATTTCAGGCATTGCAGCAAGACCCGGAGAACCTCAGCCCGGCTTATGCGAGCCAGCAGAAAATCTATCTCGACATCCTGAACGAGCTGAAAGCGGCAGGCGACACCCTGATCAAGTACAAGTCGGGGACCACGTTCGGCAACTATGACGTGATCTACAAAGGCAGGAACGAACTGTGGGCCAAGTTCGCGAACTCGCTACGCCTGCGCATCGCGACGCGCATCCGCAAGCAGCAGCCGGCCGAATCGAAGAACCATTTCGACGACGCATTGGCCAAAGGCGTCTTTACCTCGAACGCCGACAATGCCGTGTTCAAATACCAGGCGCTCGCCCCCAACGAAGCGCCGCTTTACCGCGCCACTGTGACAGCCAACCGCAAGGACTTCGCCGTTTCGCACGTGCTCATCAATGTGTTGAAAGGCCAACTGGGCACCGTAAAAGTGCAGGATCCGCGTTTGCCGGTGTATGCCACCAAAAATGCGGCCGGCGATTATGTGGGCCAGCCTTACGGATTGCCCGTGGCAGCGGCGGGCCTGCTGACCGCCACCGACGTGAGCCTTCCCGGCGCGGTGGTGAATGCGGCCAATTACGGAGAAGTTTTACAAGAATATGCCGAAGTGGCATTCCTCATTTCGGAATACAAAAACTGGGACCAGCAGGAATATATCAACGGCGTGACCGCTTCGCTGCAAAAATGGGGTATTGCGCAGGCCGATATCAACACTTACCTGGCCGCGCTTCCCAAAGCCGACAAAGCCAATGTACTGAACCAGAAATATCTGGCGCTTTACACCCAGGGTGACGAAGCCTGGGCGGAAATCCGCCGTACGGGCTACCCGACGTTCCTTGTGAAGCCTGGTGACATCGTATGGAGCCGCACCGTGGACGGAAAAACCACCGACTACAAATTCCAGCCGCTCTTCGGCGAGGGTGTGCCCCAGCGCCTTTATTATCCGCCCAAAGAACAGAGCGTAAACCTGGCTAATTACCAGAATGCCGTGAAAGCGCAGGGCAACGACGACATTACTACGCCGCTTTGGTGGAACAAGTAATAATCAATTTCAGGAAAATGGCTGCTCATTTAACGGTGAGCAGCCATTTTTTTGCTGGATATTCAATTTTGTCCCGCTATATTTGTGGTACAACTTTTATCTATTTGTAGAATAAGTTGTATTCAAATAATCTCCTATGAAAAACCTTACGACCGACGATATCCTGAAAGTGGCTGTTTTTCTGCCGGTGCTGGTGCCTATTTACCTGGCATATGCCTGTTTTAAGGCCCTGAAGGCATTGCTTGAATTCCAGGACTGATATACTCGCACCGCAGGAGCTTCATGCCCCGACGCGTACCGTAGCAAATGCTCCACACCATTTGTGGTCTACCAGTTGGGATTTTGCTTCATCTTGCTATTCGCATTTAGCTCGGTCAGCGGGATCGGCCAAACATAATCCCGCGCAGGATTGAATTTCCGCTGCTCCACCACCACGGGTTTGCCCGTCGCCGGATCCACGGCCCCGTACACCGTGCCGTTCAGCACCTTCTCGCCGATCTTCCAGCGACGGATGTCGTAAAAACGCTGGCCTTCGAATGCAAGCTCCACCTGCCGTTCCCTCCTCACGAACTCGCGCATCTTTTCCTGCGTATTATACCTTTTCACGTCCACGTCCGGCATTCCCGCACGCTTGCGGATCATATTCAGGTAGCGGGTCACATCGGGGTCCTGCCATTTGCCCGTTTCGATCAACGCTTCCACGTAATTGAGCAATATTTCGGCATAGCGGATAATGAAAAAGTCGAGCTGGCCGTCGGCCTGGTTGCTGATATCCCTCGCATCCAGCCATTTTTTGATCCAGAAACCGGTCTGGGTCGACTGCGTCTGGCCAATCAGGTCTACGCTCGTGGTAGTGAAGGGGTCCATAACCTTGCCCAGGAAGGTCTCGCCGGGCGCCAGGATCGACGCTTTGAAACGCGGGTCGCGGTTATTGTTGAAATTGGGGTTCCTGACGTAAATCGCCATGCTGTCGGCACCAAGTTCCTGGATCGTTTTGCCCTGCTTCGTCTCGTAGGTGTTCACAATGGCCGCTGTGGGAGATGTGGTCGAGTTTGCCCCGCCGAAACTCTTGGGTCCCAGTCGCAGGAAAGCCTGGCGCTGGCCGGTACGGTAAAAGAAGATACGCTCCCTGTTGACTACGCCGGTGTAGGTGAACAGCGCTGCGTAATTGCCGATGTTGGGATCGGTGCTGTGATAGAGCTCGTAAATATTCTGGTCGATCACCTGTTTCGCCTTCATCGCCGCATTGGCATAGTCGTTCACAAACATATAAACCTCGCATTCCATGGCATAACAAATCGCCTTGTTGATACGGTACGCTTCGCTATCGGGATATTTGACGGGCAATACAGCCGCAGCCGCCTCCAGTTCGGCAATGATGAACCGCAGCATTTCCTCCTGTGTCGGGCGGGCGGCATATTGCTCGGCAGGAGAAAGAGAATGGTCGACAATCGGCACCGGACCGAAATAGGCAAACAGCTCGAAATGGTACCACGCGCGTAACGCCCGTGCTTCGGCGGCATACCGCTCTTTCAGCGACGGGTCCTGCACGTATGCTTTGGCATAGTTTTCCAGAAACCGGCACGCATTCCTGATCGCACGGTACTTATTGCGGTACTGCTGCAACGGGATTCCCGAAGAGCTGGTGGCCGTTCCCAATGTAAATACTTCAAAATCGGTATAATTGGCACGAAATACCGATTCGTCCGAAGCGCCGGACAAATGTACCCGCGCATTGGAATAGAAATCGTTGTAGACAATTACCCCCGACGGGACGCCCGCATAGATGTCTTCCAGCGCCGCCCTCAGGTCGGTTTCCAGGTTCCACCATTTTTCGTCCGTCGTGGCGGTCGGGTTGTCCCTTTCCAGAAAATCGGAGCAGGCGGCATGTATCAGCAGCAATGCCAGGCATATGCAGAGTGTTCTGTATCTTTTCATGGTATTTTCGGTATGGATTAGAAGCGCACGTTCAGGCCGATCGTGTTGGTTTTGAATAGCGGGTATGTGCCCTGGTCGCCCTTGGTCTCCGGGTCAATTACTTTCAGTTTCGTGAAAGTGAGCGGGTTCTGCGCATTCACATACACACGCAGGCCACGGATATGCAGGCGGCGGCTTACGGCTTCGGGAAGATTGTAACCCAACTGCACATATTTGACCCGGGCGAATGCGCCATTAGCCTGCCAGAAGTCGGACAGCAGCCCGTTGTTACCCGGTGCGGTGAGCAGGCGCGGGAACCGGGCGTCGGGATTCTCGGCTGTCCAGTAATCTCGGTGCCAGTTCAATGGCGTTCCGCCTTCACCGGATACATTCAGCGGAATGGCGATCCGGCCGGTATAGAACACCGCCACCTTGCCGGTACCGGTGACGAGCGCTTCGAAATCGAAATTCCGAACCCTGACAGAGAGGTTACCAAAATAGGTAGTCACGGGATCGACAGGGCCGAGGGCGACGCGGTCGTCGTTATTGATGATCCCGTCGCCGTTCATGTCGGCATAACGGATATCGCCCACCCCTTGCCCGGCAATAACCGGGACGTTGTTGTCCATGTCCCGCTGCTGGATCAGCCCCAGGCTCTTGTACCCATAAAATTCCGTGATCGCCCGGCCTTTCTGCCGGATTTCGTTGCCGGCCACGATGGGCGTCTCCTGCGAGAGTTTCAGCCATTCCGACCTGTTGCGTGAATAGCCTAGGTTGACGCTGAAACTGATGCGCTCGGTGACCGAATGGTTAAAACCCGCTTTCAATTCCCATCCTTTGTTCACCACGCTTCCGATATTGATCGGGCCGGTCAGCAGCGCCGACGTGAGTGTCGGTTGCGGGTTAAGAATCAGATCGGTCGTTTTCTTGTTGTACCAGTCAAAAGTAATGTCGAGTTTCCGGCCGAAAAGGCTCGCATCCGCGCCGATATCCAGAATACCCACTTTTTCCCAGGTAATATCCGGGTTGCCGATCGTACTTTCCGTACCATTGCCGGTGTTTACGGTCGACTGGTAACGATACGGCTCGATATTGTTATTTCCGAGCATTCCGTAGGAGCCGCGCAGTTTGAGTTGTTTTACAAACGAAACGTCTTTCATAAAACCTTCGTTGCCGACATTCCAGCCCGCGGCCAGCGATGGGAAATTCCCCCATTTCTTTCCAGGCGCGAAGAGCGACGACCCATCCCGGCGCATCCCTGCTTCGAGCAGATATTTGTCCCTGAAACTGTAATAGGCTTTCCCGAACACCGAAAGCAGCCCGATTTCCTTCCAGGCATCGGCATTATTCATTTCCTGCGAAAAACCGGCGATGAAGTTCACCCGGTGGTCGCCGAAATTTTTGTTATAGTCGAGATTGCCGCCTGCATAGTAATAGCTCGACCGGTTGGTAGGCCCGGCCGACTTGATCGTGCCGTAATCCCAGCCGGCTTTTTCGCCGGTGAAGTAATCGAAAAAAACAAACGACTCGCGGTCGGTTTTGTCGGCTCCCGACGACACGCGATAGCTGAATTGCCCTTTCACCGTCAGGTCCCTCGAGACATCCCATTTGGGGCGGAGATTGATCAGCACCTCATCGCGGATGCGCCGGATGGTACCGCCCTTTTCGATCTGCGCCAGGGGATTCCAGCTCTCGCCATAGGTTCCGTAATAGCTGTACCCCGGCCTGTCGGGCTTCTCGGGGTATTTGGCCATGATATTCGGCGGGGCGGTGTAAATCCAGTTGAGCAGCCGCGCACTTTCGCCGCCATAGGCATAGGGCTGCAGCTGATCGTCCCGCGAGGCGAACAAATCCATAAAAACCACCACGTCCTTACGTAAATCGATGCTGGTGTTGGCGCGGACATTGGCGCGGTTGAAGTTCGAGTTGGTCAGCATGCCGTCCTGCTTGAGATAATTGGCGGCGAGCGAAAAGCGGGCCGTATTGTTCCCGCCCGACACCTGCAATCCGTGCTGCTGGATCATGGAATTGGATTTGAGCAGCAGCTTGCCCCAATTGGTGTCGGGGTTGCGGAGCGGTTCCACGCCATTCCGGGTGTTGTTGATTACATCCTGCGAATAAGTCGGATCGCCGCCCGTGTTCCTGCGGGCCTCGTTTACCATTTCCATGTAAGTGGCGGCGTCTACGAAATCGGGCTTGTACATGGGGCTCTGGTTGCCGTAAAACACATTGTACTGAACATCCACCTTGCCGGCGACGCCCCGTTTGGTCGTGATCAGGATCACGCCATTGCCCGCACGCGCGCCGTACACCGAAGCGGCCGCGGCGTCCTTGAGAATGGAGATACTCTCGATCGTATTCGGGTCCAGTTTGTTCATATCGAACGGAACACCGTCCACGAGTACCAGTGGCGACGAGCCCAGGAGCGACCCTACGCCCCGGATCTTGATCGAAGCCGCGTCGCCACCGGGAAGCCCGGAACTCTGGTTAACATTGATACCCGTCGTTCCGCCCTGTAATGCCTGCGAAAGCTGGGTAATGGGCTTGTTGTTCACGTTATTCATGGAAATCGTACTCACGGAGCTTGCCAGGTATTTCACTTTTTGCTCCGAAAAACCGGTTACGACCACTTCGTTCAACGCGGTGGTGGTCTCGGGAAGCGAGATGACCAGGTTCCGCTCGTTGCCGTTCACCGTGTATTCCTTGCCCGTAAATCCGACGAAAGTGAACACCAGCACGTCTCCCATTCGGGTATAAATCTCAAAAAAACCGTCATTATCGGTGGTAGCGCCCTTTTGCGTGCCTTTAATGACCGCGGTAACGCCCACCAGCGGGCCGGGCGGTTCTTTCTGGTCGAGTACACGGCCGCGCACGAGGATGGTATCCGCACGAACGCCTTTCGGCTTGCTCCGTTCGGGCATTTCCTCGCCTTTCCGGATCACTATGCTGTTGCCCATCAATGCGTAGGAAAGTCGGTAGGGTCGGAGTAATTTGGATAAAATATCACGAAGCTTCTCGTTTCTGGCCCGTATGGTGGTCGAAGGCATGGTGGCTGTCTTGCCTGCAAAAACGATATTGACATTCGCCCGGCCGGCGATCTCGTCCAGAGCGTCGGAGAGCGGAACATTTCTGAGGTGGATCGTTACGGGCTTTTCCAGCACTTGCGCGTTCGAGTCGCGGGCAGCGGACAGGGAAGCAGCGCAACATATAAGGCCAATGACGACGGCGCTGTATCTCATCGCGGTAAGAATATAGTGGACCACTTCACTCCTTGGGAGAGATTTTTTCATAATTTTGACAGGTTTAAAATGTAAATCAGCTGGTTGTGCGCGACGCCCTAGACTTCGACCCCTGTGGCGCCCGCGCAATTTTGAACTTGCATTTTGACTCTTTCCCCGGGTTCGCGTCCGGGGATTTTTTCTAGGTAATGTGCTTCATATTTGCGCGGTTTGGTGAATACTATTCCTGATTGTGTGTGCTCAAAGGCATTCGCCGGTAACCAGCGTATAGCCCGCCTGCCGGTTCCCTTCCAGCTTTCCACTCAGGGAAGCCGCAAGCATTCCGAGAATTTGCGTAACGGGCTCCGTGTCGTCGAAATCCGCATGGACGGGGCAATCGCGTGCCCGGTCGTCGAACTTCACCGCCACGTCGAACCGCCGTTCGAGCGTCCTTATGACCTCGTGCAGCGGGCTGTTGCGGAATTGCAGCCTGCCGTCCTTCCACACCGATAACCCGCCGGCATCGGGATATGCCCTGGCAAGGAGCCTGCGGTCGAATTTCCCGTAAACCGCCTGCTCGTCGGGTGAAAGCTCGACGGACGCCCCCGATTCCACCGAACTGACATTGACCCGCCCCGTCACCACCGAAACGGCAATGGAGGAATCCTCCGGGTAAGCTTTGATATTGAAACTGGTGCCGATGACCCGCGTACGCAATGCGCCGGTGCAGATGACGAACGGGCGCGCCGTATCACGCGCGACCTCGAAGAATGCCTCGCCGGTAAGATTGACGTTCCGTTCCTTGTCCTGGAAAACGCGGGGATAATCGACCGAACTGCCGGCATTCAGCCAGATATGCGAGCTGTCGGGCAGAACGACCTCCTTCTTTTCTCCCGCGGCCGCTTCGGCATGAAGCATTGCCACGGCCCCGCCGGCTTTTTCACGACGGTTCAAAATGTATAGAACGGCTCCGGCCGAAAGCAAAACGAGCAGCCAGACGGCCGCATTCCGAATGTACGGGGCAATAAGCGGCCGCACGGGTTTCCGCACAGGGGTTGCGATCCGGTCGGCCAGGGAGGCGTAAACTTCCCGCACGGCAGGCCCGTATTTTTCGGCTCCGGCATCCGCCGCGTCGAGTTCTGCGGCGATCAGTCTCCGCAGCTGCTCTTCGTCCTCGCCGGTCCGGAAATGGGCCAGCAGCTTCGCCACTTCCTCCGGCGTGCATTTATTTTCAAGGAAGCGCCTGAACAGCGTTTCAATAGGGATAGGGTTTTCCAAAATATTCGCGTTTTTTCGCTAATACGTTTCCCGGAAAAACATCCTCTGCTCTTCCCCGAAAAAAAATTCAGTTTTTTCTTTGATGTATACCAAACCTGACACTACAAATCGGCGCCAAGCAGGGCAATGACGAGCGAAAACGCCACGTCTGTCCGGCTGTTGAGATAGGCTTTGATGAAACGGTTGGCTTTTACGATATGATCGCTGATGGTAGAGGGTGAAATGCCCAGCTGGACCGAGATTTCCTCGTAGGATTTGCCTTCGATTTTACCCAGCACGTAAACCCGTCGCCGCATCTCGGGCAATCGGGCAATAGCGGCATTGATCAGTTCCAGGCTTTCATTGTAAATGACGGCTTCTTCCAGGTGACTGTATTGTCCTTCCAAAACATACAACAGCCTGTCGGACAGCTTTTTATCACGCGAAACTTTTCTGAAATGGTCATAAACGAGGTTTCCCGCCATCTTATAGAGAAATGACCTGAATGACCTTTCAGGGTCAATCTGCGTCCTCAATTCCCATATTTTCAGGAAGAGGTCCTGCAAGAGCTCCCTGGCGGTGTCTTCGCATTTCACAAGGCGCAGTATATTGGCGTAGAGTTTCAGGCTGTACTTTTCGTAAAGCACCGTAAATGCCGCGGCGTCACCGCCTGCCAGCTTTTCCAGTAGTATTTTTTCATTGATTTCCCCGGCCTGCAACATGTTTAGCGGCATATAATATCGTCGCCGGCGCACGCTCCGGCGCACGGTAAATATAATCTTTTGTAGATAAAACAAGTAAATATCCGGAAAACCACTATCCTGCCCTGTCGGATACGGCCACGGAATTGTCTGATCCGGCTACCGATTTGTCCGGTTCGGCGATGTTGCGATTTCCGTGTGACGAGCCGCGGCTAATTTTGAACCACCGGAACAGGAAAATTTCCTTGCGGAACATCAAGCCACCGACTTTAAACAATACCATCATGGATAACAACAACCATTACAGCCGCCGCCATTTTCTGGGCCTTGCTACGCTCTCGTTCGCAGCTTCTCAGCTCCTGCCTTCGCGCGCATTCGCAAATACCGGAAGAAATCGCACACCGGACGGCGCTTTCACCACTTTCAGGGAAATCAAACAAATCGAGGCCGGCGTGTTAAATACAGGCTACGCGGAAACCGGTCCGGCGGACGGCCAACCGGTGATCCTGCTGCATGGCTGGCCGTACGATATCCACAGCTACGCCGAAACGGCCGCCTTGCTTGGCGACGCGGGCTACCGGGTGATCGTGCCCCACCTTCGCGGCCATGGCACGACGAGGTTTCTTTCCGACAAAACCTTTCGCAATGGCCAGCAAGCGGCAGTAGCTACCGACATAATCGCCTTGATGGACGCGTTGTATATCGGAAGGGCCGTCATCGGCGGCTTCGATTGGGGAGCGAGGACAGCCAACATCATCGCGGCGCTATGGCCCGAACGATGCAAGGCGATGGTGTCGGTGAACGGCTATCTCATCAACAACCTCGAAAGAAACAGGCAGCCGCTCGCCCCGGCGGCGGAATGGGGCTGGTGGTATCAATATTATTTCGCCACCGACCGCGGCAAAAAAGGTTACACGGCGAATTGGTACGATTTCAATAAGCTGATCTGGAAAAATATATCGCCGAAATGGGCATTCGACGACGCTACCTACGCCCGCTCGGCCGAATCCTTTAAAAATCCCGATTATGCGGCCATTGTCATACACAACTACCGCTGGCGGCTCAGCCTCGAACCCGGCGAAAAACAATATGACGAAATCGAGCAAAAACTCGCGGCCGGCCCGGTAATTCCGGTCCCCGCCGTAACCCTCGACGGCGATTCCGACGGCGTGGTACCTGCCGGCGACGGCTCCGCATTCGCCCGCAAGTTCAGTGGCAGGCATGTGCACCGTGTCGTAAAGGGAGCCGGCCATAACCTGCCGCAGGAAGCGCCACGGGCATTTGCCGATGCCATTATCGAGGCGGACAACTTCGCAAATAACGGCTAAGCGCCCTATTCCCGGCCTTCGGGCTTTGCCGGGAGGCAATCCACAAAACGGATGTCCTTCGAATTTTGAATATCCATGGTCAGTTGCTTCCCGGGCGTTTCGAAAGTCACTTTTTCAAAAAGTACATGCCGGATATCCAGGCCGCGCAAAAGCGGATCGGTGGCGATAATGGACGCATTCCGGATCGTCACGCGCTCCGCGTCGCTCGCTTTGAATGCGGTCCGCACGTTAACACTGGCATTTTCGACGAGCAGGTTCGTCGCCGGCGATTCGGGAATGCCGGTGATATCCACGAATGTCCTGGCCTTTTCCACGACGATGTCCCGGGCCGTGATATTCCTGTATGCAGGTGTGAGCTTGTCCACGGGGCGTGCCGGAAGGCGGTCGGCGAGTTCGCCCACGTATTGCCTGCTGCCGAGCATATCGAATTTCACGGCGTCGCCGCGCAGTTTCATACGTATGCGCTCATACACAAGGTTATCGCCGCCGCCCGCACGCGAGCGCCGGGTTTTGAACCGCAGGCCGGTATCGGTATCGTCGAAAACGCAGTCGTGAACATACAGGTTACGGATCATCCCGGCCGTTTCACTGCCGCAGGTAATGCCGCCGTGGCCCTGGCGCGCAAGGCAGTGGCGAATCACCACATTTTCGGTCGGCCTGTTCACCCGGATACCGTCCTCGCCCCGGCCGGCCTTGATCGTAAAGCAGTCGTCGCCGCTGCTTAATGTGCAGTATTCGATCAGCACGTTCCGCGACGACTCGATATCGATGCCGTCCCCGCGCGGAATGCCCACCGAGCGCACCGTGATGCCCCTGATAACCACATTGTCGCAATACACCGGTACTACGTTCCAGAAAGGCGTATTTTCCAGGGTGATGCCTTCGATATAAACTTTTTTACAACGAATGGGCGAAACGAACATCGGCGGGAATATGAAGCCGCCATCCCTGCCGTCGTAAATCCTTTCTCCGACCGGCTTATCGGCCGGGACCACTTTTTCGATTACGTCGGTGGTCATAATCCGCTTCCTGACAGGCCCGTCGGGCGGGCCTATCAGTTTGCCTTTTCCGGTTACAGCGATATTTTCCTGGCCATCGGCATAAATCAATGCCCCGAGCGACATCAATTCCACGCCTTCGTTCCTGGTGAATACCGCCGGAAGATAATCGCCGATCTCCGCGCTGAAATGCAGCTCCGCGCCTTCACCGACATGCAGGTTTACATTGCTTTTCAGAATGATGCGTCCGGTTTTCCAGACGCCCCGCGGAACCACGACCGTACCGCCGTTCTTTTTGCTCACCTCGTCGATGGCCGCCTGGATCGCCTGCGTGGCCATTATGCCCATACGAGCGCCTTTATCGGTAATGCTCACCGTCAGCTCGGGGAAAACGGGTTTTACAAAAACAGGCATCGGGAAAGGCGCCCTTACCGGCGCGATGTCGGCCGGAAGTTTGGCGGCACCTACATCGGCGACCGTCGGAACCACGGCGCTCCCGCCGGGTTTTTGTGCGGAGGAAGAATTGATTTTTCCGACGCTTATCAGAATGAAAACAAATATTGAAAATCCAGAACACTTCACGTGTATCATACCTAAAACCTTTCAACCATCGGGAAGACGACCGCGGCCCGCAACTACTCTTAAAAAACATTTCATTTTATCCGTCCGCGAATCACCATGCATGCTATCTTGGTACATCAGCCAGTCCCTATTCGATGCAAACGGAAGATTATGCCGATGCTTATGGCTTCGAAGATGTAAAACAGATTGAACCCGGAGTGAAAGGAGCATGCCTGGCAGCAACCCTGCGGTTCACTTCAATAAGTGACCTTTCCGGTAGCCGGCCGGGCTTTGGTGCGTATGCTTTTTGAAATAATTGCTGAAATGCGGCGCTTCCAGAAAGCCTAGCCGCACAGCGATTTCCTTAACGGACAAGGCCGGGTCCTGCAACATTACTTTCGCTTCCGCAATGGTTTTATCTGCGATCCACGCACTGACCGACTTGCCCGTTTTGTTGCTGATCACGCTCGACAGGTAGTTGACATGCAGCGATTGCAAATCGGCATAATCCTGCACCCGCAAGGGTACCTCCACACTGCCGCTCACGAGATCCCTGAAATGTCGTTCGAGGTTTCGCTTGAACGTTTTGACGATCTGGGAACTTCGATTGCCTTCGTAAATCGGGTTATAATTCTGAAAAAAATACTCCTTGATTTTCAGGAGCAGGGCGACCATCAGGCTACCGATAATCCTGTTTTTATATGGCGAATGGCCAAGGTGCTCGCTGTGAATTTGCTCGTAAAGCCGCCTGACGACCTCGAACTGCCCCTTCGACAGCACCCGTGGCTCCACCGTTTCGGTGAGCAGAAACGAAAAGTCGCGGTAAACGTCTTCGTGCACGTTTTCCTTTAAATAGGCTTCGCTGAAAGTGATCAGGCAGGTGTCTGTGATGCTGTGCCATTCGAAAATGCGGTAATTCCCCGGGTTGGTAAAATATACGGTCCTCGGGCGCACGTCGAAAACCTGGTCGTCGATAGTATACCTGCCAAATGCCTCCTGAACAAACAGAAAACTGAAATAATTGGGCCGGAAGGGCACCGACGTGAAGGGAAACCGGGTGAAGGTCTGTTGCAGATAATGGATCGTAAGACCGGACGACGCATCTACCGGATCGACCGGCAGGCCCATCGTTTCGTATAGTTCGGGAAGGTCCCTGACAGTCAGATTACGCACCATGTTTCAAAAGTAAACAAAACCATTCAATAAGTGGAATTTGCGCTAAACCGTAAAATTTGTAGTATTCATTGTTGCCACGACTGGTAAAAATACGTGAGTGTGACTAATTCCTGCTATGCACGGAATGTCACACAGTAGAAATGTTTTTACTACCGATGGAAATTGTTCCAAAACTAGGTTATTATTGTACCCCCGTTCAAATCTCCCCGACCGTCATCGAACGACAACCTATTGCTGATTCGGCCATGAATATCGCGAGGATCATACCCCTTCTAGCATTCCTCACACTGGCGGTACATGCATACGGGCGGGATGTCTCCGACTTCACGGAGCAGCATTTCACAAGCGACAACGGACTTCCGCAAAACAGCGTCATGCAGCTCCGGATGGATAAAAACGGATTTATCTGGATGACTACCCAGGGGGGACTGGTGCGTTTCGACGGCACGCGGTTCGTGACCTACAACCTCAGCAATGTGCCCGGGCTTATCAGCAACCGCATTATCGATCTCGGGCTTACGGGCGACAGCACGGTTTTTTTCAAGGATACCAGTTTCAAAGTCTTTTCATTCGATAAGAACAACCAGCCGTTCCTGCTGAACCCGCATATTCGCAACAGGTATGTGATCCTGCAATCGCCCGGGGACCAGTTCGATGTAATCCGCAACCTGATACCCGGGGACCGGCGACGCGTCGAATCGCTTTTTGCCGCATTTGCGGCGCAGGTTATCTATAACCGGATCGGGGCACGCGGGGACGGTTTTCTGAGGATCGGCGACAATCTGCTGCTTTACTTTTACCAGAAAAAGATCATTTCCTTTAAAACATTCGAATACGGCGCGGCCATGGCATATGATAACGCGGGTGTTTTGGGTAAAAAAATGTATTTCCTCAATGAAAAAAAGCAACTGGCCGGCATCGATTCGTCGGGACGGGAGTATGCCGTTTTCCTCAGACTGCCCGGCCGCGACCATCCGGAGCTCAGCGGCCCCTCGCATTTGTTTCAGCAGGGCGAGCGGCTTTTCCTCCACGATTCAAATACTTTTTATGAACTTAAACCCGAATCCGGCAACGCGCTGGTTGGCGAACCGGTATTGAAAACGAAGGACGTCGGTCGTGTGGCCTGTTACCTGAACATTCCGGAAAAGGGCATTCACATGCTGGGCACCGAGACCGGCGGGCTCTATATTTTCAGAAAAAAGCAGTTCAAAACCGTTCGTATCGCGGGCACGAACAACAATTTTTACAGTCAGCATCTGTATCGGAACAATGGCTTGATCACAGGGCTGGGCGCCATCCTGCCCGCGGGCACGATCACCGGCGAACCGTTTCCGCTGACGGACCGGAGCGGTATCCTGGTCGATAAGGAGGGATATATCTGGTTAAATGCCAGGACAGGTAAAATCGAAAAGCGTACCGCCGACTTAAAACTGGTTCAACAGTTCGATGTCGAACGGGAAGCCGCCAAATTCGCCCAGACAGCCGACGGAACTATCTGGGTCAACCTGGTATCGGGGAAAATGGGCAAAATCTCGGGCGATTCGATCCAATGGATGAAGCTGGCCAAGGGGGGTTACCGCTTTTGTGCCGGTCAACGACAAGGAGTTTTTTGCCTCGAATGGCCGCGGCGTTTACCGGCTGGAGATTTCAAGGCCGGCCTTGCACGAAATCCCGGAATTGAACGGAAAGGAAGTCCGGACATTTTATTTCGACAGGCGGAAAACGCTTTGGGCCGGAACCTACGGACAGGGGTTTTACGCCATCCGGAACGGCAAAACGAGTGCGTTGCCGCTCGACCGGAACGGTTACCTGCTGGTCGTGCATGCATTTCTGGAAGACCGGAAGGGCTTTATGTGGATGAGCACCAACCATGGCCTTTTCAAATGCAAGACGCAGGACCTTTACGATTACCTCGACGGCAAATCGGGCAGCGTTTTTTATTACTATTACGATAAAAGCAACGGTTTCGACAACAACGAGTTCAACGGGGGATGCAACCCTTCGGCGGTTGTGTTTCCGGACGGGAAATTCTCGTTCCCTTCCATGGACGGCCTCGTGCAGGTGTATCCCGACAGCATAACGGACATCCTTCCGTCCTCGAAGATCCTTATCGACAAGTTCATCGTCGATGGGAAGGAACAGCCGTTCAGCGCCGACCTGCGGCTTGAACCGTCCTTCAACCGGATCGAGGTATTACTGGCGTCGCCCTATCTCGGGCTGCCCGAGAACCAGCTTCTGGAATACAACATCAAAGGCCTCGACGACCAATGGTACGAGCTGAAAAACACCATGACGATTACGCTCAACCGGCTCGGTCATGGCGATTATGTATTGCAGGTCAGGAAAAAATCGGGGTTCGGGCGTGGCAATCTGGGCCTGCTGGCCAAGAAATTCACGGTAAATCCATTCTGGTACCAGACGTGGTTTTTCGCGGCATTCGCATTGGTATTGCTGCTATTTTCATTCTATCTCGTGGTTAAGCTGCGTTATCATTACCTCACGCTCCGGAAAAAACAGCTCGAAGCACAGGTACGGGAGCGCACCAGGCAATTGGAATACAGTAACCGGCTGAAAGAAAAGATCACCCTCCTGCTCGCGCACGATCTGCAATCGCCGATACATTTTCTGAACCTGCTGTCGGACCATGTCGCCGCTTCGCTGGAAAGGAACCGCCTCGACGACGCCCGGACCGGCACCGCGGAGATCAAAAAAGCGGCAGCCAACATTCATGCGTTCGTGAAGGAGATCAACCTCTGGACCAAGTCGCAGCAGGAAGGGTTTTACCTTGTCAGGCGACCATTTCCATTCGACGACCTTGCCGGGGAACTGCACTCTTTTTTCAAGGAAATGCTTTATTTAAAGAATAATACCCTCGCATTTGTCAACCCGGAGAAATCGGTACTTTTTACCAACCGCGAGATACTGAAAGCGGTCGTCCGTAACCTGATCGACAATTCGAACAAATACACAACCGGCGGCCATATCATTGTGGAGCTGGAACGGCTTGACGGGGACTTTATGCGGCTGTCGGTTTCCGACAATGGCCGGGGAATGTCGCCCGCCGACCTGAGCAAGATCAACCGGCGCATAGAGCATGTGCTTACCACCGAAGGGATCGAGCAAAGCGGCCGGCTCGGCTACCAGATCATTATCGACTTCGTGGCCCGCCTCGACTGCAAACTGGAAGTGGAAAGTACCGTGGGACAAGGCACGCGGGTGACCATATCCGGGTTGCTTTCGGGACAACCCGACCATCAGGACGCCGTACTTTCCGACAGTACCCCAACCAATTTTACTACGTTATGAAAAGGATATTGATTGCCGACGATCATTCGCTGGTCCGATATGGACTCAAAGTTGCATTGCTCAACCATTTCCCCGACGCGCATATAGACGAAAGCTGGGACGGCCAGTCGGCCATGACATGCCTGAAAAACGCCTTCTACGACCTTGTACTGCTCGATCTTAGCATGCCCGACACCGACGCGAATACCGTTTTACATTGGATCAGAAATATGTACCCCGACACGAAAGTCCTGATCGTATCGATGAACAACGAGGCGATTTTCGGAAAAAGGGCCCTCCAAATGGGCGCACACGGCTACATCGAAAAAGACGCTTCGCCCGACGACCTGATCAGGGCCGTCAATGTCGTCTTTTCGGGGAAAAAGTATATGAGCGCCGACCTGGCGGAGATTATCGTCAACGACACGCTCAACCGGAAGTCGATGAACCCGTTCGACGAACTTACACCGCGCGAGTTTCAGGTGGCGATGTACATCATCCAGGATTACACCATCACGCAGATCAGCGAACTGATGCAGCTGCAATATACCTCCGTAAGCACATTCCGGCGCCGTATTTTCGAAAAACTGAATATTTCCGACCGCAAGGGGCTCGTTCAACTGGCCGACGCCTACAAGCTCGGCTGAACCGTTGCCATCGGGAAATCTATTTCGCAAGTTTCTCTTCGCCCTGCCGGTAATGTTCCCGGGTAACCACCGGCTCGCCTTTACCCTTGTTCATCCGCATCTGGAACACGTCGACCAGCAGGGAAAAGGCCATCGAGAAATAGACATAGCCCTTGGGAATTTCGAGTCCGAAACCTTCGCTGACGAGCGAAAAGCCGATCAGTAACAGGAACGACAACGCGAGCATTTTGAATGCCGGGTGGCGGTTTACGAAATCACTGATTTTTTCCGCCGCCAGAAGCATGAGCAATACCGTCACCACCACTGCCACATACATTACCCACACTTCTTTCACCATGCCGATGGCTGTGATAATCGAATCGATCGAAAAAACCATATCCATGATCAATATCTGGGTAATCACCTGCCCGAACGACGACACCTTGATCTGCTTGCTCTGATCGCCGGCCTCACCTTCCATTTTATGGTAAATTTCTTTCGAGCTTTTATAGAGCAGAAACAGCCCACCTGCCAGCAGTACGAGCTCCTTCCCGGAAAAACCTTCCCCAAAAACCACAAACAGGTCCTGGTCGAGTTTCATGATCAGGGAGATAATGAGCAAAAGGCCGATCCGCAGCACCCCGGCCAGGACCAGCCCCCATTGCCGGGCCTTTTTCTGCTGATCAGCAGGCAGTTTCGCGGCGATAATCGAAATAAAGATTACATTGTCGATGCCAAGAACGGCTTCCAGGGCAACGAGGGTGAGTAGAGAAACGATGACTTCCAATTCCATGTAGTTCCGAATATTTGTGAACAATACGGTTATATACGCAAGATATGTGCCAGACAGGGACCGGCCAACAACGTGGGCGGGTATTGCCGTGTCGCCTCAAAGCACTTTCTCCATATAGATCGCGTCTTCGTGCGGGTTGGCGTAGTAGGCAGGTATCTCTTCGAACCCGAACGACTCATAAAGTCGGCGTGCGCCTGTCATGCCCGCAAGCGTATCGAGCCTGATTTTCCGGTAACCCAGCTCCGCCGCAACGAATATCGACCGTTCGAGCAACTTCCTGCCGAGCTGGTGCCCCCTGTATTCGGGCTGGACATACATCCGTTTCAGTTCCGCGATTCCGTCGCCCTTGCTGCGTACCCCCGCGCAGCCTACCGCCCGTTCGCCCGCGTACGCAAGCAGAAGCGCGCCCGCAGGGGGACCATATTGCGCGCGGACGGCATCCAGCTCCCCGCTAAAATCCTGAAAGCCCAGATCTATCGGCAGCGAAGCCGCGTATTCCCGAAACAATCTTTTTGCATCTTCGTATTGCGCGTCGCTGGCGGCGGTTATCATTTTAAGCGTATTGTCCATAAGGAATATTGATCGATAATCCTGTTTCGAAACCACTATTTTCCGCAAAGCTCGCGAAATAATGCCAGCAGGAACAGGCACAGATCCGGATTTAGCGGCAAGAACAGGCCTTGCGGCAACCGGTCCGACTTCCCCTGGCCATCTTTTCAGCCAATCTTTTAAATTTTAGCTCCGCACCGCCCGCTGCACATCCTAAATTTTGCGCATTGATCGTTTATGCAAAAAGGTGTGCGCGGATCTGCCGAATCTAACAATCAGGAAAACCATGCTGCAAAGAATACCTGAACCGCTTTTCAAAACATATTTAATCCTCAGCCTGGCTGCCTCCGGAACGGTTGCGATGGCGGCTACTTCCTCAATTTCCGACAGCCTGGACGTCTGCCCGGCGATACCGCAGACAGCCCGCATATGGGGAAAGATAACCGACGAATCGTCGCGACCGGTGGCGAATGCCGCCGTGCTGGTGGCGGAATCGGAGCGCGTGACGGTGAGCAACCTTTCCGGTGGTTTCGAGATAGCCGACGCGCCGCTGAACGGCGTATTACTGATAAAACATCCTGATTTTGAAACGCGCCAGGTGCCGATTGTAAAATCTGCCGCCGAATATGCCATTATATTGAAATCCCGCACGCCGTTGACCGCGATACGCCAAAAGAGCCAGGCCAGGGCTTCCCGGAAAGATTCGGAGGTAAGCCATGCAGCCGAAAGCAGCCCTTCGATGCGCGTCGACCGGTGGCCTTACTTCCCCGGCGGCTACAAGGGGCTGAACAAATTTCTCGCCAATAACCTGAAATACCCGTCCGAGGCGCTCCAAAACCGCGTCGAGGGGGCCGTGCAGGTTTCTTTTCTGCTCGACGAAGACGGTAATGTGAGCAGTGGCCGCATTATCGACAGCCCGGGAGCGGAGCTGGACGAGGAGGCATTACGTCTCGTAAGTATGATGCCCAGATGGACACCCGCGCAAAAAGACGGCAAGCCGATCGCCGTCTGGTACACCATCAGTATCCATTTCGATCCGCAAGTGGACAAGCTGCCATTGAAAATCAAAGAGGAAGTACCGAAATTTTTCAGCCGGAGAATGAAGCCGGACCTCTTGAAAGCCCCTTTCCCGACCAAAGACGAACTCGAAAAGCTTTTCCGGAAACACACATTGAACGTGTCGGTACACGAACCTCCCCGAACCAAACTCTACATGTACGGGCACGGCATCGTACCCAGGCCCACGTACGTACCGCTGCAACTCAATTTCAGGCCGCTCCCCTGAATTAACTTCCCAAAAAATCCATTGAAAGGTGGCGAAATGAGCACTTTTGTGGTGCATATTTGTTGTTTATGGCAAAAGAATGCCCAAACAGCGAAATTTACCAGTATTAAAATCGAATATGAAACAAGTAAAAGCCTCCATTTCAGGCATCGAAGGATATGTACCCGATTACATTCTTACAAACGCCGAATTGGAGACCCTCGTCGATACCAGCGACGAATGGATCGTGAGCAGGACCGGCATCAGAGAACGCCGCATCCTGAAAGAACCAGGGCTTGGCAGCTCGCACATGGGTGCAAAAGCCGTAAAAGGCCTCCTCGAAAAAACCAACACCGATCCTGCCGAAATAGACCTCCTCATTTGCGCCACCATTACCCCCGACTTCGTTTTCCCGAGTACCGCCAACCTGATCTGCGACCAGCTGGGCATTCGCAACATAGGCAGTTTCGACGTGAGTGCGGCCTGCTCAGGCTTCATTTACGGCCTTGAACTCGGGGCACAGTTCATCGAAACCGGCAAATACAAGAAAGTAGTAGTGGTGGGCACCGACAAAATGTCGGCCGTAATGGACTATACCGACCGCCGCACGTGCATTCTGTTCGGCGACGGCGCGGGAGCTGTTTTGCTGGAACCCGATACCGAAGGCTACGGTGTAATCGATACGCTGATCCGTTCCGACGGCATGGGCTATAATAACTTACTCCAGCGCGGCGGCGGAAGCCGTTTCCCGGCGACTCACGAGACTGTCGATGCGCGCATGCATTTTCTACACCAGGATGGTCAGCAGGTATTCAAATCGGCCGTTCGCAATATGGCCGACGTGTCCGCCGAAATGATGGAGCGCAACGGCCTGCGCCACGACGACGTCGCCTGGCTGGTGCCGCATCAGGCCAACCGCCGCATTATCGAAGCGACCGCCAGCCGGATGGGCGTCGGGATGGACAAGGTGATGATGAACATCGAACGCTACGGCAATACCACCGCGGCCACGATCCCGCTTTGCCTCTGGGATTACGAAAAACAACTCAAAAAGGGCGATAATCTGATATTCTCTGCATTTGGCGCCGGCTTTACCTGGGCTTCGGCTTATGTGAAATGGGCCTATTAATGCAAAAAAAGTCGGCACAGCGTTTGAGACAGCTGTGCCGACCGGTCGTATCTTATTTCAACTACGCGGAGAGCGCCATTCTTCCCAATATTTCATGCGTTTCGCGGATGCGCCTGCGGGCGATAGGGATCACTTTTCCACAACTGAGATGGATGTAATCGGGCCATCTCGAGGTAATATGCCGCGCATTGATGCTGTATGATTTGTGAATGCGCAAAAAATCGCTGCTAAGTTCTTCCTGAACCTCTTTCAAACACTTCGAAACCAGGTGCTTCTCATGTCGGGTGTACACAAACGTATAATTTCCGACACCTTCCAGACAGGTAATATCGTTCGCTTTAACTGTCATGGCTTTTCCAAACTTGTAAACGGTAATCGCCGGGGCGCTTTTCGTTTCTCCGGCAACGCCGCAAGGCATGATGGACAGATTTTTCATGGGTGAAAGGACGGATTGATTTTTCATGGTTTGATCGGGCGTTACATTGTTTGCTTTCATGGCTGAATTGTTATGATTTTCATGGCTGACTGGCGGCTTTCACTTTCGTTTTCAACCGGCCGCCTTTCATTCGGCTGTGATACAAAATTGGACTATCCATAAGGCAGGAGAAACACTAACCTGGGTGAATTGTAACTTTCACCTCATGAATACGCTATTTCGAGGGGTAAACTGAAAGAGCCGTTCGCTCGACCAAAGGAACCATTTGCAGCTACAAAACAGGCCGGGGTACCGTTTTACGACGGTTTGGGCTGCAAATGCGACGTTTAACCATCCCCCGATTTCTCTTTCAGGCGCCGGCCCTTATTTTTGCGTGAAATGAAAATGCGCGTCCATGATCCTTGAAAGTTACCTGGCGAAAATCGGCCGTAAACGGATGAGCGCCACTACGGCAGTGCTCACAGGGTCCGGGACTGTGTTGCTGGCAGGGCTGGGACTTTGGCAGGAACGCTATTTCTCCGACACTTACACGTTCATTGTGGGGAGTACTATCAACCTGGCCGCGATCTGGGCCGCTTACCGCGCCGGGAGCGCACTTTCGCCCCGGGTTACCGGACTGTTTCCGGACACCGAGCAATCCATTTACCGGGTAGCACTCTGGTTCGGGGTGTATGGGATTGTGAATGTGGCATTTTTCTGGGTCGTGCTACCCTTGTACCACCAGGCGGGACTCGTCGAAACGGGCTTCGACCTTTCATGGGCGTTACGCGTGAGCTTCTTCATTCTGAGCGGCTCGCTCATCGCCGCAGGGCTTACCGAGCTCGCCTATGCTTTCCGGCAATGGCGTACGAACCAGGACGAGTTGGAACAAATGCAGGAAAAGCAACTGCAAACCGAACTGGATGCGGTAAAACAGCAGGTAAACCCCCATTTCCTTTTCAATTGCCTCAACTCGCTCTCCGTACTGATCGCCGACGCTCCGGGCGTAGCCGAGAAATTTGTGGACGAAATGTCGAAGGTATACCGCTACCAGCTCAGCGTGAACGGCCCAGGCAAGGAAGACATCCTCGTAACGCTCGACTCCGAGCTGCGCTTCACCAGATCCTACATTTACCTGCTCGAAACCCGGTTCGAGAGCGGCATCGACGTTACATTGGACGTCAGGGACGTATTTTTATCAGGGCAAATGGCGCCGCTAACCTTCCAGATCCTGATCGACCATGCCATCCATTATAACATGGTTTCTCCCGCACGCCCGCTCTCCGTTAAAATCACTGTCACAGAGACCGGTCAGCTTGAGTTCCGGCATAACCGTCAGCCGAAAATGCTCAGCATGCCGCTGGAAACGCCGGGCATTGATGTCCTGATCACCAAATACAAAATGCTCTTTAACCGGGCCGGTGCCGTGCAGCTCAAAGAAGACGAGCACGATTTTGCGGTCATCCTGCCATTGATATTCACATGAGTACGGCCCTGCTTTACAACAAAATCGGTCGGCAGATATGGCTGAGCCTTTTCGGCAGATGGATTTTCGCTCTGCTCGTGCCCTGGTTCGTACCGACCATCAGCTACCTGCTCATCGGGGAACCTTATTTGCAGAGCCTTTACAATTTCGCAGGCGGCACGCTCATGATCTTTGCAATGACGATCGTGGCCTTCGTTCCGCACGACCGGGCTGCCAGGTACATTGCGCAAAAGTACCCGTCACTCGATTCTACTATCAAAAGAAGCGCCCTCACCGCTGTTGCGTTCTGGATACTGACTTTCGTGTTTGTCACTTTTTACATGTTTTTCATCATGCGTTTCCGGCCGTTTGAAGCCCGGCTCGACGCGCGTATGATGATCAACGTGTACCTTTTCGAATTTGTGGCAGTGATTTTGCTAACCGGTCTTTATGAGATCAACTATTCGTTAAATAAATGGAAGTCATTGAAAATCAATAAAGAGGCGATCAAACGGGCAGGTATGCAGGGACAATTGCAAAGCCTGAAAAGCCAGGTCAACCCGCATTTTTTGTTCAATAGCCTCAATACCTTGTCGGCGCTGATTTCGGACGAACCGAAGCGGGCCGAACAGTTTGTCGATGAAATGGCGAGGGTTTACCGCTATTTGTTGCAGACCAACCAGGACGAGCTGACTTCGCTTGCCGCAGAAATCCGCTTTATCCGGTCGTATTACCATCTCTTGCGCACCCGCTACGATACCGGGTTCGATCTGGTGATCGAAGTAAACGATGAGGACCTTGGCAAAAAGATCCCGCCACTCACCTTGCAGCTCCTGCTCGAAAATGCCGTGAAACATAACAGTATCCTCGAATCCAACCCGCTGCGGGTGCAGATCCGCTCGCTGGGCGGCGATTTGCTGGAAATCAGCAACAACCGTCTCACTAAATCGACGCCCGTCAGGTCTACGCGCCTCGGACTGGCCAATATCATGGCCAAATACGAACTGCTGTCCGACCGCCTGCCCCTGATCGATAATAATGAAGCCGTTTTCACGGTAACGTTGCCGCTGATCACGCCCAAAACCGTAAGTGCATGAATATATTAATTGTTGAAGATGAGAAACTGGCCGTCCGGAAACTGACGAAATTGCTTGAAGAAACCGCGCCGGAGTTCAATGTGCGCGGCATTACGCCCAGCATTGCGGCCACCGTGGAATGGATAGCGGAAAACCGTGCCGACGGCCGCCCCGAACCGGACATTATTTTCCTGGATATCGAACTGGCCGATGGGCAAAGCTTCGAGATTTTCAACCGCATTCAGATCCGAAGTACCGTCATTTTCACGACTTCCTATGACGAATACGCGTTGCAGGCATTCAAAGTAAACAGTATCGATTATTTGCTGAAACCGGTGCAGCAGGAAGATTTGCAGCGCGCCATCCGCAAATACTACGATCTTACCGCGGGCAAAACCGCGCCGGCCGCGCAGGTTGACCTCGAAGCTATTCTGAAAACCCTGCATTTGCAGGCACCGGTGCCGGATTACCGCAAACGGTTCCTGGTGAAACAAGGCGCCCGCCTGCTGTCCGTTGAGACTTCCGAAATCGCCTATTTCTACATCGACAACGGCCTGACCTTCTTCAAAAACCACCAGGGACAGAAGTTTGTGGTGGACTATAAAATGGACGAGCTCGACGGGTTTCTCGACCCTTCACGGTTTTTCCGCGTCAACCGTGCGCTGATCGTCACGCACCAGTGCGTAGTACAAATGCAGCCGTATTATAACCACCGGCTGGCGCTTACATTGCACCCGGCGCTCGACAAAGAAACGATCGTCAGCCGCGAACGGGCCCACGATTTCAAGATATGGATGGGTAAATAAGGCGGCTTAAAACGACGGTATGGCATACCGGCCGGCAAGGTCGGGGTAATGGGCCGTGATCGCCTCCTGCAATTGTGACCTCGCACGTGCGTACTGCGAGCGCACGGTGGCCTCGTTGATTTCCAGCATGACGGCGATCTCTTTATGACTGTAACCGTCCACGGCGTACATCAGGAAAACCGTCTTGTAAATCGGTTTGAGTTCGTGAATGAGCTGCATGATTTCGCCGGCCGTAATTTCGGAAACGGCGTCATCGGCAACGCCCGGCTCGGGGATTTCGTCGAACGGGGTACGCGCGGCGTAATGCTTTTTGTTTCTCCTGAAATAGCTGATCGCATTGTTGACCATCACCGTCCTCAGCCAGGCCTTGAACGGCTGCCCGGGATCGTACCTTTCCAGGTTGCTGAAAACTTTGAAAAAACCTTCGTTCAGCACTTCGTCGGCCTCTTCCGGCGAATAGGTGTAGCGCAGGCAGACGCTCTTGGCGTAACCAAAGTACTTTTTAAACAAAATATGCTGGGCCTGACTGTTTCCTGCAACGCAGGCAGCGATCACCGACCGGAAGTCGTTCGGGTCAAAAATGATTTTATTCAGGAATTTGAGCATCGTCTTCACTTTTCAACGGATCTGTTCCGCGGGTTTACCATATTCTCGGGGGATTGCCCGACACAAAGAGAATTCATGTAAACCACGAATAAAAGCCGCATGGACAGAGAGGGCGAAAGTATAGCCGAACAGCCTGTTTTACTCGACAAACCGGCCATCGGCGGGCCTGCTTTCAGGTCAGGAATGGTCAGGTGGAGTCAGGTGTTGTCAGGAATGGTCAGGTTGTTTATTATCTATTTAAAACAATTCATGACTATTCCTGACCTGATGACCTCCTGACTAATCCCGGTTCCCCGTTCCGCCGTTCACGCGTGCGCCTTCGCCACGGCCTCTGCCAGCCCCCGCATGTACCCTATCGCGAATAATGCTCCGTAATTGCTGTAACCGGCGTGTTCGTTGCTGTCGCCTACGACGGTGGGAACGTGGTCGGGGCGCATCGGGCCGCGGAAACCTACTTCGTAATAGGTTTTCATGGCTTCGTACATATCGGTTTTGCCGTCGTCGTGGAAGGTTTCCTCGAAATTGGTTTTGGTGCCACGGACATCACGAAAGTGCACGAAGTGGATTTTCTTTCTGGTACCGAAGTACCTGATTACCGACGGAATATCCTCGCCCATGGTCGCGAATGTGCCCTGGCACAGGGTAATGCCGTTGCTTGGGCTGGGCACGATCTCGATCAGGCGTTTGAATGCGTTGGCAGAGGTCATGATCCGTGGTATGCCCTGGATTTTATCGACCGGCGGATCGTCGGGATGCAATGCGAGTTTCACGCCCACCTTTTCAGCTTCCGGCACTACGGCTTTAAGAAAGTATTCGAGGTTTTTCCACATGGTTTCATGCGTGAAATCGCCGTATTTGGTGAGCGGTTTGTCCTTCACGTCCTCGTAGTCGAATGTGCTCACGAGCGCGCCCCCGCGCGAGGGTTTGTCGAGTCTTGTCCGCGCCCAGCTGATCACCGGCATCCAGTTGTAACAAACGGTGTCGATACCGGCTTTCGAAAGGTTTTGAATAAACTTGATAAAAGTCTCGATTTCCTCGTCCCGGCCGTCGAGCCCCAGCTTGGTTTTTTCATACAACGACGGCGGGCCCTCCACCACGCGGTAAGTAATTCCCTCTTTTTTCCAGAAATCGCGCACGGCCACAATGGCCTCGTATTCCCAGTTTCTGACGTTACCAAGCCCTACACTTTGCGGGTTAATCCCTCCTACCGCACCTAGCACATTCATTTGTTTCGAAAGTGCGATGCGCGTGGGATCGATGCCGAAGAAATGCGCGAGGCAGAATTGCATGCCTCCGTCCCTGGCAAATGCCGCCGCGGTTTGCGCAGCGACGGCTCCCGGTGCCATTCCCGTGAGCGGGGCCGTAAGGGCGGTAGTTGCCACCGCCGCGGCGCTGCTTTTTATAAATTTCCTGCGTGAATTTTCCATTTTGGTCCGATTACTTGTCCCACCAGATACGCGTCATGAATACATCCGGTCCCTGCCGCTCGATCGCCGTTTTGAAATTGAGGTTAATACCCTCTTCGCTGAGCGGGTAACGCAGGCGGCGCGGAATCTGGCCGTTGGTATCGTTGCCCAGGTAGTTCACGGGCGTCAGTACCGGATATCCCGTTCTGCGCCAGTTGGCCCAGCCTTCGATATGGTTAAAAGTGCTGGCCGACAGCAAATATACCTCCGTGTGGATCGCATTCATCTTCGCGGCGAGTGTGCCGGCTTCGGGATAAGGGTTTTTGGCAGCGTACGCCGCGATATCCGCATTGGAAATGGTGGCATTAGCCCACGACATCTGCGCCAATGCGGCTGATTGCCCTTCCTTGAATGCGGCTTCGGCATTGCCCGTCGCCCAGCCGCGTTCGATCGCCTCGGCTTTGAGCAGCTGCGTTTCGGCGTAGCTCATGTAAATCCACGGCAGTGCGATCCCGATCACGCCCGTCGCGGGACGCGAATAATTGTCGAGGTTCTTTTCGTCCAGCGCCGCCAGGCCCGTCGCGTCGGTTGCATTGGGCAGGCCACGCTGTTTCACTACGCTGTTATCGCCGTTTTTCAGCATTGAAATAACCGGCAAACGCGGGTCCTGCCGCTCTTTCATCATATCGATGAGCGTTTTCGCCCATTGCACGCCGGCATTCGGGATGTTGGTGATATTAGAGCCGCTGGGGCCGAGTATCCATGAATTGGGATTCGAATTGATCTCCGCGCCGGTATTGGCGAACTTTACGGCGATGGTTTCCGCATTGCCGGTAATCAGCCCGCCGTCGATGGCTTTTTTAGCCCAAAGCTGCGCACTGGCCGGATCGGCTTTTTGCATACGCATAGCCAGGCGCAGCATGAGCGAGTTGGCGGCACGTTTCCATTTGTCGAGGTCGCCGCCGTAGATGTAGTCGGCCGCTTTTGGGATGTATTGCCCCGCATCGAAAGCCTTGCCGGCTTCTTCGAGCTCTTTCAGCATATCCATGTAGATGTCCCGCTGGGCGTCGTATTTAGGCGAAAAATTGCCGTCGATAAAGCCTTTTCCCGCTTCAAAATACGGGATATCGCCGTACATGTCGGTCGTGCGGGAAAACTCCATTACCTTTAGAATGCGCGCCATTGAAAGCACGTTTACATGCTTCGGGTCCTTCTGCGCGACGTCGATCAGGTTCACAATGCTCTTGACAGCGTACGTGTAAGAGTTGTCGAAAAAAGCGGAGTTGATCTCGCCTAAGAATGTGTAAAAACTGCCTTTATAAAACGTAGCGTCGATGGACGACATCTGCTGGATCAGGCAGGCCGCGTAGCCGAAGTTGGCACGCCAGGCTTTCGAAGCGGGGCCGCTCGCCGAGCCCGTCAGCAGCAATTGCGACTGCCCCAGCAGGTAGTCCACCGGCACGGCGGTCGGTGCATTGGGGTTGACATTGATTTCCTCGAAATCCCTGGTGCAAGCGCCCGCTCCGGCGAGCAATGCGAGGCATATGGTTAATCTTTTAAGCATGGTTTCTCTTTTTGAAGGATCAGAATTTCAGGTTCAGGTTCACGCCGTACGAGCGCGTCGGCGGCGTACCGGCAAACTCCACGCCCTGCGCATTGCCATTGTTGTAGGTAGCCTCCGGATCGATTACCGGCACTTTTTTCATCAGCACGGCCAGGTTTCGCCCCACAATCGAAACCGATGCGCCCTTGAATGGCAGCCTGCCTAAATAGCGGCTTGGGATCGAATATTGAAGGATGATCTGGCGAAGTTTGATGAAGTCTGATTTATAAACAAAAGGCGTCGCGATGGCCGAGTACCAGTTGCTGTAATAAGCCTGGGCAGGTGCCTTCGCCGTGTTGCGTTCCCCGTTTTCAGTTACGCCTTCGCCTGTAACGCCCCCTTCTCGACCCACCAACGTAGCCTCGTGCAAACCGAAGCGATAGGCCAGCGCATTGGTGCCGGAATAAATGTAGCCGCCGAATTTACCGTCTACCAATACACTGAGGCTAATGCCTTTGTAGTTGAATGTATTGTTTAAACCCAATGTGTAAGGCGATACGCCGGAGCCAAAAGTCTTGATATCGCCGGCCATAGCCAGTCCCTGGGAGTTATATACGATATTGCCGTTCGCATCGCGCTTGAAATCATAACCCTTTATCTGGCTGTAAGGCTTGCCCACGTCCTGGTGAATGAACGCCGAGCCGGGCCGCGACTGGTCCACCCGCAACGTCTGCAGGTCGCCGTAGAGGCTGAGCACCTCGCTGTCGTTGTAGCCCATGTTAAACGAAGCGTCCCACGTGAACTTCTTGCCGTTCACAATAGTAGCACCCAGGAGCAGCTCGATACCCCTGTTGCGGATCGCGCCCACGTTGAACAATGCGCTGGTATAGCCCGATGTTTCCGAAATGGTGGCGCTTACTATATCGTCGGTCGTCTTGCGATCGTAAACCGCGAAATCGACATTCAAGAGATTATTGAACAATTTCGCCTCCAAACCCAATTCGGAGACCGTCGAAGTCAGTGGCTGCAAACCGCTGTTCGGCACACGTGTGCCGTTGATCTGCGCCAATGCGGAACCCAAATGCGCGCCGCTGAGCGAGTAGTAAAGCGAGAGGTTGTACGGATCGGTATCCCCGCCCGCCTGCGCCCACGAGCCGCGCAATTTCAGGTAATTGATCGCCGAAGGCATTTTGAAAGCCTCGGAAGCCACGAAGCTCAGCCCGAACGACGGATAAAAAATGCTGTTTTTGCCCTTCGCCAGCGTCGAAAACCAGTCGTTACGCGCGGTTGCGGTTACGAAAAGGTAGTTGTTATAGGAAAACTCCGCCGAGCCGTATACCGAGTTGATGCGTTTCTCGATATAAGCTTCCGTAACCGTGCGCGCCGCAGGATCGATGTTCGACACATCGTAGAAAAACGGGATATTGAAGCTGTTGTTGGCCGAAACTTCGTTGAGGTTGGTCACCTGCTTCATCATATTGCCCCCGAAGAGGCCGTTGAACGCAAACTTCTCCCCGATTTTGCGGTTAATGCCCACCAAAAGCTCCTTGTTGGTTTCGGTAAACTCGCGCAGCGACGACGTGTAGCTTCCGCGGAGCACATAGCCGGTACCGTAAGGCTCGATGCTTTTATACCGGTAATTGAAATTGTCGAACCCGATACGGCCTTTCAGGTACAGCCAGTCGGTAATGGTGTATTTTGGTTCAAACGACGCTATTACGCGCTTTTTGTTGTCGTCCTGCCGGAACTGCTCCGTAGCGAAATAGGGATTTTGGGTATACTGGTTATCCGACCACACCTTTTCATTCCCGTTCGCATCGAACTGCGCGTTTTTGAGTACGTCCACGTCGAGCGACGTCGGCAACACGTACATCGTGAAGTTGGCATTCCCCGGCGAGTCGTTCACGCGCGGGCGGTTGTGGTTTTTCTCGATAATGTATTTTGCATTGGCTACGAATGAAAGACGTTTGCCGAGGTTACCATTCGTATTCAATGCGAAGTTGTTGCGGCGAAGCGTATTGTTCGGCAGCACGCCTTTGTTGTTCAAATCATTCATCGAGAGGCGGTAGGTCACTTTTTCGGTGGCGCCCGTCAGTGCGACGGAGTTAGTGAAGGTAGTACCCACATTGTAAAACTTGCGCAAATTGTCCTTCGCCGCCACATACGGGCGCTCGACGCCGTCGTAGTTCATCGCGTTACTGCCGTCCAGGCGACCGCCCCAGCTGTTGCGCGTGGCGGTTTCGGCTACTGTGGTCGGTTTAACCCCATTGCTGCCCAGGCCGTATTCGTATTGGTAATCTTTGTAGGATTTAAACAAAAGGTCCTCGGCCAGGAAGTTGCTGTTCACTTCCACGCCAATGCCTTTGTCGGCCTTTCCCCCTTTGGTAGTAACTAAAATAGCCCCGTTCGAAGCCCGCGAGCCGTATAATGCGGCGGCCGTAGCTCCTTTCAGCACGCTGATACTCTCGATCTCGTCGGGATTAAGGCTCGAAATGCCGTCGCCGCGGTCGGAGCCGGTCCAGGAGCCTTCGCGGTTGGCGCCGATAGCCACCGAACCGAGGTTGTCGTTGTTGATCGGAATACCGTCCACGATGATCAACGGCTGGTTATTGCCGGAAATAGAGCCGTTACCCCTGATCACTATACGCGAAGAACCGCTCGGACCGGTCGCCGTACTCGAAATATTCAAACCGGCCACTTTTCCTACAAGGCTATTGGCGATATTGGTCGAGCGCGCCTGCGTGAGTTCCTCGCCTTTCACCTCGGAAATGGCATATCCCAATGCCTTCTTCTCTTTTTTGATACCCAAAGCAGTTACCACCACTTCGTCGAGCGTCTGCGTTTCCACAGCCATTTTCACATCCACCACCGAGCGCTGCCCGACGGTGACCTCCTGTTTCTGAAAACCAATGGAGGTAAATACCAGCACCGATTCCGCCGAAGGCACATCCAATACATACTTCCCGTTCACATCGGTATTGGTACCGTTGATGGTGCCTTTCACCAGCACGTTCACGCCCGGCAGACCTTCGCCATTGGCGTCCGTTACCGTCCCGCTGATCCTGATGTCGGCCACAACCGCCCGGTTATAGGCCAGGACCTGTAAATCAGCCGACGGTCGACTGCCGATAGCCGAAGTCTCAATTCTTTTCGGCAAAATCATGTATGCGTTCTTTCGCACTTTTTTCAGCGTGAGGTTCGTCGATTTCAGCAATGCTTCCATGTTCTTTTCCGCGGAAAGATTTTTGTCGAACACAAAATCCTGGACGGTAATGCCGCTCATCTGGCTCTCCTCGAACAGGATATCGGCATTGTAATATTTTTTGAGTTGCAAAAAGACGTCGAGCAGCTTCACCTGATTGGTAGTTTGCTCCGGCAGCATGCGGTTTTTATGCGCATTCAAGGCCAGCACCTGCGCGTTCAAAGGCGGCGCGGCGGCGAGCATCAGGCCACAGCAAACCAATGACAGTAATGATCTTTGTTTCATACGGGGGATCTGGATAGGGATTATTAAGGTCTTATTTTTGCAAAATCAGGTATGCCTCGCCTTCGCGCGCCAGGCGGAAATCGAAAAGTTCCGAAAGCAACGTCAGTAATTCTTCCCCGCTTTCAGGCTGGAATGTGCCGCTCACCGTGCGGTTGGCGAAACGATTGTCTTTGATCTCGACCCGGATACCGTAATGCTCCCGCAGCTGCGAGGCTACTTCCGAAAGCGGCGTTTTATCAAAAACAAAACGGTTACCGGTCCAGGCTGTCAGCTTCTGCGTGTCGGCATTGGGTTTTACAATGGGCCTGGCGGCCGATTTCTCCATCGTAACAAGGTCGCCCGGCTTCATCACCAGCTCTTTTTTCCGCTCGCCTTCCGAAAACAGTACATGTACTTTGCCTTTTTTGAGCAATACTTTTCCGCCCTTTTGCCTGGTATACACCGAAAACTCCGTCCCGAGCACCATTACTTCGAAATTGTCGTCGGTTTTGACCATAAACCGTTTATTATCGATGGTGTGGGTTACATTAAAAAAGGCTTCGCCGTTCAGCTTCACCTCTCGGGTGTTTTCTCCAAAGCCGAAGCGCGGGACCCGCATCGAGGTGTTGGCATTCAAAATAACCCTGGTGCCGTCGGATAATTCCACGGAACGCGTCTCGCCGAATTGCGTCGCATAGGTTTTGTACAAAATCAGGTCGCGGCCAAACCAGGCGGTCATGCCCAAAACCACCACGGAAGCGGCAGCCATCAGCCAGGGACGGCGGCCGGCGCGGGTCGTTTCGACGGGTTGAAAACTCCCCTCCGCATTGTTTTCGGCCGAGGAGGCGGCACTCTTTGACTCCATATTCGGATTCTCTCGCATGTAGCGCACATATGCTTCGTAACGCTCCCGGCCATCGGGCAAGAACTGCGGCGATTGCGACTGCCATTCGGCGAGCCATTCAAAATACAATTCCTGGTTTTCGGCAAGGGCGAGCCATTCGGCGATCAGCCGCTTTTGCGCCGGGCTTGCCTGGCCGGCGAAGTATTGGAACAGGAGTGTTTTATTTACTGACAATGTGTTCATGATCAGTGTTTTTAAATGTCGGATAGTGTTAAGGATGTTATGCAAATGCGTGTTCAGCTGAAAACCGAAGCCAGCGCGATGAGCCACGACCAATGGTCTTTCAGCCCCTGGCGCAATGTGCTCAACGCCTTGCTGATGTGCCCTTCGACCGTCCGGCTCGAGAGGTTCATTTCCGTCGCGATCTCCTGTATTTTTTTGTTTTCGAACCGGTTGAGCATGAACGCCTTCTGGCATTGCGGAGGAAGTTGCTCCACAAGGCGGTCAATGCGGCTCGCCAGCTCTTCGAAGTACATCAGCGCCTCGGGCCGTTCGGTCGACGCGACATCGTAATGCGGCATGATTTCGAACGAATCGGTGTTTTTAAGCTCGCTGGCAAGGAAGTTATAAGCCCGGTTCTGCACCGATTTGAAAAGGTAAGCCCTGTAAGACGATTTCACGGATTCATAGGAACGGTTTTTCCAGAACGCATAAAACATCTCCGAAACCAGGTCGGCCGCGGCGTCTTTGGAATACAAAAACCGCACCGCATAGGAACACAAAGAACTGTAATACAGCCGGAAAAGCAACGCGCAGCCCTCCTCGGGACTTTCCTCGAATGTCTTACGGATAAAAAGCTCCCGGTCTGGATAGACCCGGTCTGGATAGACCCGGTCTGGCAGGACCCGGTCTGACGCGACCCGGTCTGCCTCCTTATGTTCCTGCGGTTCTTCCCTGCCTACCTCCCAGGAAGCCCCCTTCTCGTTGTACTCCGAACCCGGTGATGAAAGCATTGGTAAACTTTAAATATAAATGGGGATATTTCTAAAACAGGCTTTTAGAAGTAAGACAGGAAAAGAAGGGACGACACGTGGTCAATTGACCTATTATTTTAAAAAATTGCATTATTCGATACTGTTTGTGTCGTAGTGACAGAATTTGATTGGCTTGATCACCAGTATCTTATAATGTCCGGCGCGGCGTACGGGATAACCAAAAAAGTGCAGAAAAATTTCGGTTTGATACAAAATGACGGTCGGCAGCGGGCGTCAAAACGTCACGCCTATTGCCACCTGAATCGTCCGGGAGCGGGGAATGGTGTATTGCATACCGGTGAAGGCATCGTCGAACCTTTCTATTTTTTTGAGTTGCTCATTCCAGCGTACCGTAACGGGAATCGTGATTTTCCCCAGACCGAACTCCACGCCGACGCCCGCCAACGCGGAAAACCGGCCTTTTTCGAGGCTGCTATTACCCTTGTCATCGAATTCGTTGGGATAACATGTTTCATTCTGGCAGGTCTGCCCCGAGCCTTTCACTTTCCAGTAGTTGCGGACCAGGTAGCTGGCGCCCATTTCGGCAAATGGCCGCACTCTGCCTTGGAGGATCGTATAGCGGACCAGTAACGGCAAATTAATCGTCGCCGATTTCCACTTCCATTCCAAGTAGTAATCGCTCCCCTGTTCGCCATTCACCTGGTTGGTTTTCCATCGGTTGACGCCCGGTTGAAAGTGCAGCGACCAACCTTTATGGGAATTTTGCAGGGCATAACCCACATCCGCCGCCGTCATAATTCCGACCGTCTGATCGACACCGGGAATTTCAGGTACCTGTATTGTAAGATGCGGCCCCGTCATAACTCCCGCGCGCCACCGCCGGAACCCTTCTTCCAATTGTCCAAACGCGGAACCTTGTGCGATGACAGTCAATATAATGAGAGCGTAATATCGTTTCATGGCGACGCAGGATTTAATTGTAACCCATTGACACATAAATGTAAATATTTGTTGCCTGAAATCGTGCCGGGCTTTACATTTCCTCAATAAAAAATATAAACTTATAGTCGCATAAACCTTGATTTTGCATTGGGGCGCGTATGGAACAAACGAGTATCACGAAGCATGCGTTGCCTCGGTTGTTACGGGTCCGGGGCATTATAAGCACGAATAACGCCTGGCTGTCGGAATACTTACACAGCGGCATTTGTTGCCCGATTCCGCAATCACGACGATTTATCTACTTTAACCCGACGACACAGATATGGAATTTAAGATCAATCAAATCACTCCGCTGCTTTTGGTGCGCGATCTGGACGGAAGCATTGCATTTTACACGCAGCAGTTGGGCTTCGCGCTCGCGTTCCGTTATGAGGATTTTTACGCAGGCATTGAAAACGACGGGCATTCAATTCATTTAAAAACCACTTACAAGCCGGAACAAGGAGAGGCCCGGCCAAAAAACAAGGAAGAAATCGACCTGCTTTTCGCAGTTGACAATATTACTTCGCTCTTCGAAACAATTTCGAAAAAGGGCGTTCAGATTGTTCAGCCGCTTCGGGAAATGCCTTACGGCAACGAGTTCTACATCGCCGACCCGGACGGGCATGTGATAGCGTTTGTGGACAGATAATGACAGTCCCTGACCGCAAATGACAAAACCTGGCGCGCGCCCTACCCCAGCTCCTGCAACACTCTTTCCAACAACGCCTTCGTTTTCCGGATACCTTCGTCATTCGTCGGTTTCGCCATGTCCCCGCCCATTTCCCGCATTAAACCACCTTCGTATTCGATGCCTACGATGCCATTGTTCCAGCCGGAATCCTTAATGATTTTGAACATTTTGATAAAATCGGTTTCAGGGTCGTTACCCCTCGCGTCGAACTGGTGCGTTTTGGCGCTGATGCCCCTCGCATAAGGCATCATTTTCTTCACCCCTTCGTATTTATCGTGCTCTTTTACGCATTTGGTAGCCATAAAGCCCTTGATATCCATCGTTTCCGGCTTGCTTCTTTCGGCACAGAAATTCCCGAAATCGGGCAACAACCCCTTGTTAGGCGCTTTCAGTTGCTTCATCACGCCCACCAGCCAATCGGGGTCCGTTGAAACGCCGAAATGGTTCTCGACAATCACATTCAGGCCTGCTTTGCCCGCGTATTCCAGCAGTTTGCCATAGCCATCCACGGCAGCTGTCGCCAGTTCGGCGGGTGTTCCTTCCTCTTTTTTGCCCGACAACATCGCCATAGCGTCGCCCAGGTTCACACGAATGGCCGTGCAACCGAGGAATTTAGCCGCGTCCACCCACGGATAATGCGCTTCCACGGCTTTTAAACGCGCCGTGTCGTTAAGGGCCGTCAGGTTTTCGCCATCGACCATAATGAGGTGATTTCTCATTCCAAGGTCGTCGCAGCGCTGTTTCAGCTCTTTGAGGTAAGCGGGATCTTTGTGTTTGTTATTAAAAAACCCGGAAACGTATTCGAGTATCGTGATACCATATTCATTTTTGGCTCGGGCAGGGAAATCCATATTGCTCATTTTGCCGCTGAACAGCTCGGAGGCGAACGAAAACTCCGCCAGCGAAATGTCGAAGCTGAATTTGGCGCGGGATCCAGCCGTTAGCGAACCGGAGGAAGCGAAACCCAGGCCCGCTGTTACCAGTCCGAGCCGACCCAGAAATTGACGACGTGAAGTGTTCATATCAGGTTGGTTAAATTGAAAAATCGTTCTGAACGAATGCGCATAAGCCGGACGAATTCCCGCCTTCCACGGCGCCGTTTTTTGGCTGGCAGCAACTATCTTGCAAAAAATTGAGTTCAACAATCCAGCGTATCGATACAATGATAAGGAAAATTTTCTTTGTGTAAAATTTACGCATTGAAAATTTTTCCAACGACCCGCCCGATTACTATGGAGCATAATTTAAAGGAGTTTTTCGACAAGGCGTTGAAGGAAGTTTCGCTCGATTGCACAGTCTTCGGTTTCCACGACGGCGAACTGAAAGTGCTGCTGCTGCGGTGGAAAGGCACCGGCGAATGGAGCCTCCCCGGCGGGCATATCCTCCTCGACGAGTCGGCCGACGACGCCGCAAACCGCATTCTCACGGAACGGACCGGCCTGACGGAAGTTTACCTGCAACAATTTTACACATTCGGTAATGTAAACCGCTACGTGTACCATTCCGAGAAAGAGCTGCTGGAAAAGCTGGAAGGAACATTTGGAAAAGGCTTTTTCGATGGCATCATATTCCGCCGGACGGTATCCATCGGATATTTCGCGCTCGTGGAATTCGCCCAGGTGAATCCGGCCCCCGACTGGTTTACCGACGAATGCCGCTGGTGGTCGCTCGCCGACGTTCCCCATCTGCTTTTCGACCATAACGAGATGATCGAACGCGCATTGAAGGCCCTCCGCCAGCGCATCCGCAACCAGCCTGTTGGCTATAACCTCCTGCCGGAGAAATTCACCATGCCCGAACTCCAACGGCTATACGAAACCATCCTCGGCCGCCAGTTCGACAGGCGTAATTTTCAGAAACTGCTTTTGAGTTACGACATCCTGGAACGCCTCGACGAAAAACGCGTCGGCGCTGCCAACAAATCGCCCTACCTCTACCGTTTTGTAAAAGAAAAGTACGACAGGGCCGCAAACGAAGGGATTTCATTTTCTATGTAGGTTTTTGGGGAAATAATCCGACAGTAACATCTCACCCTGTTTATCCTTTTTACATTACCAATTCAATCAGCCCAACTTCCTGAACCAATCCTATGAACCAATCCACCAACCGCCGCGATTTTCTTAAAACAGCCGGACTTACCGCGCTCGGGCTGACCGTTTTGCCTAATCTGATCACCCGCGCCGCGCCGAGCGACCGTGTGCGTATAGCGCATATCGGCCTGGGCGGAATGGGAAACAACCATATGAAGTGGTTTGCGGATTTGCCTGATGCTGAAATAGTTGCGCTTTGCGACGTAGATGAACTGCATTTGGGAGAAACAAAGAAACGGCTCGAAGAAATGAAGCCGGGCATCAGGGTGGATACTTACGGCGATTTCCGGCGCATTCTCGAACGAAAGGATATCGACGCCATTACCGTGGCTACGCCGGACCACTGGCACGCGCAGATCGCTACACTCGCATTTCAGGCTGGGAAAGATGTATATGGAGAGAAACCGCTTTCATATTGCCTGAAAGAGGGCAAAATGATGCTCAAACACCTTGAAAAACACAACAGGGTTTTCCAGATGGGAAACCAGATCCATGCAGGCGATAATTTTCACAGGGTCGTCGAACTGATCCAGTCGGGATCGATCGGGAAAGTACATACGGTGAGGCTTTGGAAAAAGCCGTCAACGAAGGAACTGGGCTCTCCTACGGTACAGCCTGTGCCCAAAACGCTGAATTGGGACATGTGGCTCGGCCCGGCGCCTTTCACGGATTACATCCCAGAGAAGTGCCATTTTACCTATCGCTATTTCCTCGATTATTCCGGCGGCGAGTTCGCGGACTTCTGGTGCCATATTGCCGACGTGATGTATTCGGCCATCCATCCGCAGGGACTGACGAAGATCAGCGCACGCGGGACCGCCTACGAAGGCATCGCCGATGCGCCTAAAACGCTCGATGTGGATTATGAGTTCGGCGGGCTGAAAGTATACTGGTCGTCCAATCCCCCCCGACGTCCCCGGCGCGGCAGAGCGGGGTATCGGCGCATTCTTCGAGGGCCATAAGGGTACGCTGATTTGCGATTACAATACCCGCGAACTGACGATCAATGGCGAAAAAATGACCGATATAGCGTCCGTCCCCATCACCAACCCGCGCTCGCCCGGCCACCAGCAAAACTTTATCGATTGCGTAAAGTCGCGCCGGCAACCTGAATCCAACCTTGCCTATGCGCGCGAAATGACCATTCCGATGCATTTGGGACTGATTTCCTACCGGTTGAAACGGGAGCTTACCTGGAATGCGAAGAAGGAAAAGTTTGTGCACGACCAAGAAGCGAACCGACTGCTGAACCGCAAGCCGCGGAAGGAATGGGACCTGGTATAATGTAACCATTGTCAGCTATTTTTGTATATTGAACAGAAATAACTAGCAATGTCCATGAAACATTTACTACTGATTGTCGTACTCGCCGGCAGTTTGCTTTGCGGATGTAAAGATTCGTCGGAACCGCTCGGCGATATGCCTGCCATCAAAAGCATTTCGTTCGAGGGGCTGTCCGACGAACACGTCACGTTCGATGCCGGCAATTCCGTAATCACCGTCAGGATGCCGGCAGTGCTCCCGGGTGGTTTGAAGCCTGTCATGAAACTAACGGAAGGGGCACAGCCTGTCGGCCTGCTCCCCGACGGGACTATCGACATCTCCGCGTTTTGTGCTTGCAGCAAGCCCACGCAGGACGTTTTTCTGCGTATCGGCAACCAGGCGAAAACTGCCACTTACCGCCTGAACATCGTTGCTACCGGGCCCATCGCGCCTCAGGACGTTTACGAAGAGACAACCTTCTCGCTCAAAACCGGCGTTTTGAAACTGAATTTGCCGGTTAAGAACCTTTATAACAACTACCGTTTCGACCAGATTTCCTTCAAGGGCGAAGACGGTAAAAGTGGGGCATGGATATATGCCGATGGCGCGTGCCTCGCAGGCTGCCGGGCCGAACAACCCAACCGCCTCGCCATTACATTGTATTCGCCCGTTGAAAAAGAACTCAAACCGGGAAAGTACCGGATCGAGATCGGGGATATGAAATTTCCGCAAAGGCTGATAGTCGTCGACTAACGTGCCGGAAAACATATTCGGAAACCCGTTTATTAACGCACCGACAGGAATTTAATGCAATTTTTAGGGGTTGTTGGAATCGGGTTATCATGCTGGAAAGCCTGCATGCACAACCGAACGATACTTCATCCGACAAATGCAAAAATTCATCCTGTTACTCGTTACTGTTGTAATTTCCTGGCCGGCCGCGGCCCAAACAAAATGGAAGCTGATCGCCGAAGAAGACCAGATCCGCATTTACTCCTCCGCAGTTCCCGATTCGAAGATCAAGGCCATTAAAGTGGATTGTGTGGTGGACGCCTCGCTGGTGCAGGTGGTAGCGCTGATCCTGGACGTGGAGGCAGGCACGCAATGGGTTTACAAAACCAAGTCTTGCACGCTGCTCAAAAAGGTCTCCCCCACCGATTTGTATTACCATTCCGAAATAAGCCTGCCGTGGCCGCTGGATAACCGCGATTTCGTGGCGCACCTCGTGGCAAAGCAAAATCCGGCCACCGGCGTGGTCACCATCGATGGCCCGGTGGTAGCGGGAATGGCTCCCGTGAAAAAGAATGTGGTGCGGGTAAAGGATTCGAAAGGCCGATGGGTGCTCACCCCGGCAGCCGTCAAAGTGCGTATCGAATACATGCTCCATACCGATCCCGGCGGCTACCTGCCAGCCTGGGCAGTGAATGCCTTTGCGGCGGAAGGGCCTATGGAAACATTTAAAAAAATGAAACAACAGCTCAAATTGCCGAAATATAGCAACGCCTCCCTTACATTTATAGCCAATTAGCAAGGTTAAGAATGTAAAAGAAAATTAGAATGAAAATCAGAAGTTACGAGCTGTTCCAGGTTCCTCCCAGGTGGTTGTTTTTAAAAATCGAAACGGACGAAGGCATCGTCGGATGGGGCGAGCCGGTGATCGAAGGCAAGGCGGCGACGGTAGCGGCGGCGGTGCGCGAACTGATGGAAGCGTTGATCGGCAAAGATCCCCTCGATATCGAAGGCCATTGGAACACGATGTACCGCGGCGGCTTTTACCGCGGCGGGCCAATCCTGATGAGTGCCATCGCCGGTATCGACCAGGCATTGTGGGACATCAAGGGCAAGTTCTTCGATGCGCCTGTTTACCAGCTGCTTGGCGGCAAATGCCGGGACAAGATCAAGGTTTACTCCTGGATCGGCGGCGACCGGCCGGATGAAGTCGCAGGCGCGGCAAGAGAATGCTTCGACCGGGGTTTCAAGGCCATTAAAATGAATGCTACCAATGAAATGCAATACATCGACTCGTTCGAAAAGGTCGATCTGGCGATCAAAAGGGTGGCGTCGATCCGTGAGGCTTTAGGCTACGGCCTCGAAATCGGGGTTGATTTTCACGGGCGGCTGCACAAGCCGATGGCAAAAGTACTCGCCAAAGAGCTGGAAGCTTTCCGTCCGATGTTTATCGAAGAGCCTGTTCTGCCGGAAAATAACGAGGCATTGCGCGAAATTGCGCAGCATACTTCCATCCCCATAGCGACCGGCGAGCGGATGTTCAGTCGCTGGGATTTCAAAAATCTGCTCATGGACGGCTATGCCGACATTATCCAGCCCGACCTCTCCCATGCAGGCGGCATTACCGAATGCAAGAAAATCCTTTCTATGGCCGAAGCGTTCGACGTCGCGGCGGCACCACATTGCCCGCTTGGCCCCATTGCGTTGGCGGCATGCCTGCAAGTCGACGCTACTTGCCACAATGCATTTATCCAGGAGCAGAGCCTCGGCATTCACTACAACCAGGGCAGCGATCTGATGGATTACCTGAGCGACAGAACGGTATTCGATTACCACGATGGTTTCGTGAACATCCCCTCCGGCCCGGGCCTTGGCATCGAAATCGACGAAGAGCAGGTACGGAAAATGGCCGCCGTCGGCCACAACTGGAAGAACCCGTTGTGGTCGCACGACGACGGCAGCGCAGCGGAGTGGTAGGAACGGAGGAAAGGGAAATGCCCTTGGGCGTGTAACAACAACGGACTGCATTCCATCCTCCCTTTCCTCCCTCCTCCTCTCCTTACTAACCCACCGCCAGCCGAATAGCCCGCTCGACCGGACTGTTGCCCTTAACCGACAGCTCGTCCCGCAACAGCAATGGCGGTTGGGCCATGAATTTGGGCTCGGTGCCTTGGTGAGGCTGGGCGGCGTGGGCGATGAATGGGTGACAGAGGTATACCGTACCCGCTCTGCCCGTCGCCAGCGCGATTTCCCTTTCCGGCATTTCGCTCAGTTTCCCGGCGAGTTCCAGAAATGCCAGTCCCGTCTCCCCTTCCGGTTGCAAAACCCGCGCGACGTCCGCATGTGAGCCTATGCGTATACGTGTAGGCGCATCGTATTCGCCCACGTCCGAGTACAGGAAGAGCATCAGCAGGCCACGGCCTTTGGAGTTGATATTAACCCGCCATTCCCAGTAGTCGGACGGATCGTCCCCCGGAAAGCTGGCGTCGACGTGCCAGCCGGTATCTCCGGGATCTTCATCGGACGGGAAACGCACCGGGAAAGTGCCCATACTTCGGCAGGGCAACCATTTTCCTATGCCCACCAACTGGTCGAAAGCGGCATGTAAAACGGGCGTATTCGCCGAAACGACGAATGGTTCCTGGCTGTACATACCCAGCCGGACGACGGGTTTCGTCCACGTCGAGGGATCGTTGCGGTCGAGCGCGAGATCGTTCCACAAAATATCGCGGACCTGCGCGGCTGTCTCGGTTGAAAAAGCATTATCGATGCGTACAAAGCCTTGCGTAACAAATTGCGCTATTTGCCTGGCATTCAGTATTCCTTCCATAGGATTTCAAAAGTAAATGATTGAAAAAATGTGGTAATAAAATCCCTCTCCCCGGAAGCCGGGGATCATGTGCAAGAGCTGCACGGAAAGAATATCAGAGTGTCGGCGCGAATCTCATGGTTACAAATTTAAGCTTTCCTGTCGATTTTGCCCGGTAATATTCCAAATTCAAATCGAAAAGTGCCATATTCAGTTTTGGTCGGCCGGCTGCGGGCGCGGGAGCGAATTTGCGGCAGAATCAGACCATTACATCACATGAAAAAAATTACGCTCCTTTTTGAACAAGATGCATTCACCCAACCTGCTCATTGCCGCACTGCTATTTTTTTTCGTCGGTCCCCCAACGGCGCAATCTCTTTATTCGAGAGCTTTCGGAAAAGTAACTGACGAGCCCATCATATTTCTGCACGGCGGCCCTGGAAGCAGCTCCGTTTATTTCGAAGCAACAACTGCTCAAAAGTTAGCGGACGAGGGATTTTATGTCGTAGTATATGACCGCCGGGGCGAAGGCAGATCGAAAGACAGCACCGCAAGAATGACTTACGAAGAATTTTTCGAAGACCTGAATTTGATTTATCAAAAATATCGCATTCCGCAAGCGCATCTGATCGGTTTCAGCTTTGGCGGACTTGTGGCTACGCTTTACGCCGAGCAACAACCCAGTCGAGTCAAATCCATTATTCTTGTGAGTGCATTGGTTTCTCAGCAAGAATCCTATAATACCATTCTTGACTCCGTCGCGCGCATCTATATAGATCAAAACGATGTGGCAAGTCTTGCAGCATTAAATAAAATCAGGGAAATGGATACCCATTCGCTTGACTACCGGACAGCGGTTTTTGCCCACGCTTCCAGAAATGGCTTTTTCAATCTTTCACAACCCGATCCGGAGGCCCGGCAAATCTATTCAACCTATCTTTCGGATACATTGATAGCCAACTATGTTAAAAACGACCGGGCAGTAGAAACTCTTTGGAAAAATGAAGCACGGAAGAACATCGATGTAATACCGACTCTGACAAAACTGGCGGTGACCATTCCTGTTTATGCGGTCTATGGGAAACAGGACGGCCTTTACTCGCGACACCAGATTACGGCGTTACAAAAGCTAACCGGCCGGACGCGAATGCAATATCTCGACAATTGCTCCCATACCGTTTTTATAGATCAGCAAGCGAAATTTATCGGAATATTAAGGGACTGGATTAAATAGCCCCATTCCCCCAAAATGAAAAGAGCGCGGGTCACAGGTACCGCGCTCTTTAAAAAAACCGAAAACGATCACTTCGCAGGTGTTACTTCCGTCAGTTTCACTTTGACCGAAGTATAATACAACGTGGTTGTCGCCTCGAAGCCGGAATCTGTTCCGAAAATAAGCCAGAGATTACCGTTTGCGTCGGTTTTCCCCTTGAACTCGCCCGTCTTCGTGAGCAGTTTGTAACCTACCTTATCGGTGCCGTTACCGATGTCGCCGATCACTTTCATGTCTTTACCGTCGTTTTTCTGCTGGATTTTATCGATGTTCATACGGTAATGATCCAGGTTATCGACAGTCGTTTTCGGTTCGACAGGCACCACGCCGATGCCCACACTCACCGCATTCGGCGCGCCACCTACACCGGCCCACCCTTCCGACGGCGCGTCGGAAGCGAACTCCAGCGTGAATGCCGCATTGTACTCCCGGTTAGGTTTCAGGCCCGATACCTTCTTTTTGAAATACATAAAAAGGTCGTCGCTGTGATTGTTGCCCGAAATGCGAAAACCTTTTTTCTGGGTATCGAGCGGTGCCGGCAAGTTAGCGATACCTTCTTCCAGTTTCCAATCCGATTCCATTTTCACGGGATAGTCGGAAAAACCGGCCGTCCAGCCTCGCTTGTCGCCGTTAAACTGATCGTTAAGCTCCATCTGCGGCGGCGGTACAACCTCTTTATCGTCGTCGTTGCAGGAAAGGAACAAAAACGGCAGTCCGAGCATTAAAACTAACTTTTTCATGAGCTGTTATTTGGTTTTAAAATCAGCTAAGTGATGCAAAACCGTGTTGTTTTGGTTGGAAAGCCCTTTCAAAAGTTGTCGTTGCCCGGAATCGCCTGCCTGAGAATGAACGATCTAGGTTATGTTAATTTTTTGTATCATCCGAAAACCGGCTTGGCCGCCAGGTGGTCAGCCGGGCCGTACCACCCTGTTTTTTCCTGTTGAAAAATGTGTAGATAATCGGGAAAACAAGCAGGGTCAGCACGGTTGCGGTGATCAGGCCACCAATCACGACAATTGCCAGCGGCTTCTGCGTTTCGGAGCCTATACCCGTCGACATGGCAGCAGGCAGCAACCCGATAGCCGCCATGAGGGCCGTCATCACGACGGGCCTGATCCGTGACTTTACTCCCTGCCTTACCGCCTCTTCCAGCGGCATCCCGGCTGCCAGGTTTTTGTTGAAAACCGAAATCAATATCACGCCATTCTGCACACAAAGCCCGAACAGGGCGATAAATCCTACGCCTGCCGAAATCCCGAAGTTCATATGCGTAACGTGCAGCGCAAGGATACCGCCCACCAATGCGAACGACACATTGGCCAGTACCAGCCCGGCGTCCCGGGCATTGCTGAACATGATAAATAGCAGAATGAAAATCCCGGCAAGGCTTACCGGCACCACTTGCGCCAGCCGGTCGGTAGCACGTACCTGGTTTTCAAATTCCCCCACCCATTCCACCGAATATCCCTTGGGTAAATTCGTCAGTTTTTCTTTTACGCGTTTCTGTGCTTCGGCAATCGTTCCGCCGAGGTCTCTTCCGCGAACAGAAAATTTAACACCGATAAACCGCTTGTTATTATCACGGTAAACAAATGCCGGCCCCGTGACTTTCCGGATCGTCGCGATCTCTTTCAGCGGGATTTTGCTGCCGGTAAGCGTCGGCACCATCAGCTGGCGGATATTCTGCTCGTCCTGACGGTATTCCTGCTTGTAGCGCAGGCGAATATCGAATTTCCGCTCGCCTTCGTAAAGGATAGAGGCCGTTTTCCCCCCCTATTGCCATTTCGATCACCGCCTGGGCATCGGCCGTACTGACGCCGTATTGTGCCATTTTATGGTCGTGGAGGATGACGCTGATTTCCGGCTGGCCGATGTTCCTGATCAGCCCCAGATCCCTGATCCCGTCCACATTCCGGACGGCGTCCATGGCAATATTGGCGTACTTTTCCAACTCCTGCAAATCGGATCCGAAGATTTTAATACCATTGCTCGCCTTGTATCCGGCCACAGCCTCAGCCACGTTATCGACGATCGGCTGCGAGTAGTTGTACAAAACGCCCGGATAGTTGCTCAGCAGCTTGTTCATCTCGTCGGTCAACTGCTCCACGTTAATTTGCCGTTTCCACTCCTTCTGTGGTATCAGGTCCACCTGAAACTGACAGAAGTAGAACCCGTTTGGATCCGTACCGTCGTTGGAACGGCCTACCTGCGAAAGTACCTGCTTTACCTCGGGGAATGTTTTCAGGTCGCGGCGGATTTTTTGGGACATTTTCACGCTTTCAGGCAGCGACATACTCATCGGCAGCTCAGCGGTAACCCATAATGCGCCCTCGTTGAGCTGCGGCAGGAATTCCGTTCCCAGCATGGTTGCGGAGAACAATGAAGCACCCAGGAACGCGGCCGCGGCAATCATACTCACCTTTTTGTGCGTATAACACCACTCAAATCCCTTTGAAACCGTTTTGTCGAAGAAATTGACAACAGGATTGTTCTTCTCGCGCACATTCCTGTTCAGTAAAAAGGAGCAAAGCACGGGCACGAGCGTAAGCGTGTAAAACAATGCGCCAAGCAATGCAAAACCCAGCGTGTAAGCCAGCGGACTGAACATCTTCCCTTCCACTTTCTGGAAACTGAAAATGGGTATTAAAGCGGTGATAATGATAAGTTTGGAAAAGAAAATGGCTTTCCCCAGCTCACCGCCCGTCTTTTTGATCAATCCCAGTTTCGACAACCGGTTGAACCGCTCCATGCCGCGCTTATGGGCCATGTGGTCCAGCGCAACAAAAATGCCTTCCACCATCACCACGGCACCGTCAATGATGATCCCGAAGTCGATGGCGCCCATCGACAGCAGGTTAGCCGACATTCCCTTGAGGTGCAGACAAGTGAATGCAAACAGCAGCGCAAGGGGAATGATGATCGACACGATGACCGTCGTGCGCCAGTCGGCCATGAATAAAAACACGATAACTGTCACAAAAACAATCCCTTCCACGAGGTTGTGCTTCACCGTGTCGGCGCAGAATTCAATGAGGTTGTCGCGATCATAGAATGTGGCCATCTTCACATCCGGCGGCAATATCTTCGTATTCAGTTCGGTGATTTTTTCCTTGATTCGCGCCAGCACCTCGCTTGGGTTCTCCCCTTTCCGTTGTACCACGATGCCTTCCACCACATCGTCCCGGCCGTCGAGCCCCACCTGTCCTACACGCGGCAAATCGGACTCCCGCACGTCGGCCACGTGCTTCACCAGCACCGGGTAATCCTTCACATATTCGACGATGATATTCCCGATATCCTGTGCGGATTCCAGTAAACCAATCCCGCGCACGACGTAAGCCTGACCGTTCTTCTCGATCACGTCACCGCCTACGTTGATATTGCTTTTGGCAACAGCCTCGTAAACATCGAGCGGCGTGATGTTGTATTTCGCCAACGCCGTCGGGTCTACCTGCACTTCGTATATCTTCTCCCGCCCACCGAATGCGACCACGTCGGCAACACCCGGAACGCTTCTTAGCTGGCGGTCGATGACCCAGTTCTGCAATGTCAGCAACTCGCGGCTATCGCGGTCCCTGCTTTCGAGGGTATACCTGAAAATTTCGCCGGTTGGCCCGTAAGGCGGCTGAACTTCCGGATCGACCCCCTCGGGCAGCGACACCGTCCGTAGCTGGTTGTTCACCTGCTGCCTGGCAAAAAAATCTTCGACACCATCGTCGAAAATGATCTTGATCACCGACAACCCGAACATCGTCACGCTCCGGACATTGGCTTTCTTTTGTACGGAATTCATCGCAATCTCGATGGGCTGGGTCACAAACCGCTCGATTTCCTCCGCGCTCCGGCCGTTCCATTGCGAAACGATGATGATCTGGGTGTTAGTAATATCCGGAAATGCTTCCAGCGGCGTGGCACGATAGCTCGCAACACCGGCCACCACCAGCAATCCCGTGAGAAAAAATATGAAAAAGCGATTCCGAAGGGAGAAACCGACGATTCCCCTGATGAACTTGTTCATGGTTCAGTTTTAAATGAGTCAATGGATGAATGATTGAATGATTGAATGAACCACCGTAGAACGGGAATGGAAGCTAGTCGGGAGGTCATCAGGGTCAAGATTAGCCATGAATTGTTTGAAATGGATAATAAACAACACCCGACTATTCCTGACAACCCTCGACTACATTCACTCATTCAAAGTCACTGAATCAGCGCGTTATAAATCAGCAATTGATTCTTTGACACAACGGCTTCGCCGTCTGCCAGGCCACTGCTGATGTAGGCCCGTTTCGAAAGGTTCCTGAAAATCTCCACGGGACGGGCTTCGATTTTGCTTTTGCTCGTAAAAACAAGCACCCAGTTTTTGCTCCGGTCGAAAATCACCGCTTCGGATGATATCGACTGCATTCGGATGTTTTCCTCGAAATTCAGGTTCACCGTGGCATGCATTTCCGGTTTAAGCCGGTAACTGGCATTGGAAAGCTGTATCCTGATCTTCATCGCCCGTGTTTCGGGATCCAGGACGTTGTATATCTTGTCCACCCTTCCTTTGAAAACTTCGTCCGGGAAGCTGATCGTCTTGATGTCGGCGGGCATACCGAGATGGATTTTGGGAATATCGCTCTCGTTCACATTCGCCATCACCCACACGTCCGAAATCTGGCCGACGGTGAAAAGACTTTCCGCGTTGTCGGAGCGCAGCTGCGTGCCGCGGTTCACATTTTTGTCCACGATAAAGCCGTTGATCGGCGAGCGGACCACGTAGCCGGCCGCTTTGGAAACCCCGTAAATCGAAAACATAGCCCTGACACGGTCGAGCTCCGCCTGCGACTTATCGACCATCTGCCGTGCGGTAATCACATCCTTTTCCGGCACTAGCTTGCTTTCAAACAAGTCTTCGGTCGACGACAGGTTCTTTTGTGCGATCAGCAGATCCGACTGGGCCTCGATCAGCTGGCGTTCCAGGTCTGCCACCTCTCCCGACCGGATCGTTGCGAGCTCCTGCCCCTTTCTGACATGGTCTCCGAGCTCTACTTTCACATCTTCGACATTCCCGCCAACCAGCGGAAACACCCGGATCACCCGATTTTCGTCCGGCACGACCTTTCCGACGAGGGTAAGCTCATTCCGGACCTTTTCTGTTTTGACCGTATCGAGCGCGATCTGCCGCATCATCGAATCCGACAACATGAACGCCGTCGACTCTTCCTCGGGGCTGGTTTGTTTCCGACAGGACATAGCCCACACCACCATTCCGCCCAGAATGGCATAACATATTTTTCGCATTGTGTTTTTTTGATATTTAAAAACCGAATAATTCCCCTCCCACCACAAAGTTCAGTTCCTCGTAGACCTTGATACGGTCGGATTGCAGGCGATTGAACTCGCGAATGCTTTCATTATAAGTTTCGATAAAGTCGATGAATTCGAGGAGGGTTATATTCCTTTTTTGAAAATTATCGTACATCCCCCGGTTAAGCTGCAAGAACTGGTCGGTAAATCGGTCTTCCACACTTCGGTAGGCGCTTTCGGCCACGTTTACCTTGTTCCAGGCGGCATTCACCTCGTTGGCGATGCTATTCCGCTTAGCCGTTTCCTGTGTTTTGAAATAACTGATGCCGCTTTTCGCCGCTTTGATATTCCCTTGATTCCGATTGAAAAACGGCAGCGCCATGGATGCCGAAATGCCGAAATAGTTGTTCTGGTAATTACTTGCCTGATCGTACACCGCCCCTATTTCAATGTCCGGCTTCGCCAGTGCCTTTTGCAGGTTATAATTCAGCTCCGCCTGCTTTACGGCCGATTCCGTCACTTTCAGATCGGTACGGCGCGTTAATGCCAGCTCCCGCAACTGCTCCGGCGTTTGCGCTTCGATCCGGTAACGGACAAGGTCGGTGCTATCGATCAAAGGCACGACATATGCCTCGCTGTTGAAATAAATGCGCAGGTCTCGCTGGTTCTCGGTGATTTCAAACAGCAAATCGGCCCGGTTGTTGCGCAGCTGAAACAGCAAGGCTTTCAGTCGCACCACTTCTTTGAGCGATACGTTGTTGCGGCCATATTCTTTATCGAACGCCTCCACCGTTGTTGCCAACGTGGTAATCTGGTTATCCAGCAGCCCGAGCGTCTGGTTCAGGAAGTAGGTTTCGAAAAATACCTGCCGAAGGTCGAATTTCAGCGTCCGGGCCAGGTCGAAGAATTCCAGCTCCGTTTTCCGCGTCGTTTCCACATCCAGCGCCACCTGCTTCGTCCGCTTCCCGGCCCGGGTAATGACCTGTTGCAGACTGAGAAACTTCTGTCCGTGCTTTCCCACGTCCAGCCAGCCTCGCGACGGGTTATAAGCGCTCATTTCGACATTCAGGTTAGGATTATTCCAAAGTTTATCCTGAATTTCCGCTGCCCTGGCCATATCGATCTGGTATCGTTCGGCCAGCAGGGTCAGATTGTTCGTTAGAAACAGGCTGTCCGCCTGCCGGACGGTAACTTTCAGGGTGTCCTGCCCCCATGAGACCGTGCTCATACAGGTAAGCAACCCTATCAGGTAAAATCGCATAGCTCTTGTTTTTGACATTGCAAAGATTGGGAAACGAGTCGTTTCCGGCACAATCAATGCATTTAGAAAATCATTAAAAGTATATTAGGAAAAAATTAAAAAGGCCGTTTCCAAAATAGAAATGCCGGTTTTACCCTACCCTTCCATGAGAATGTAGCCCAGTCCCGGCCGTGTCTGGATCAGTTTCACATCAAATCCCCTATCGATTTTTTTCCTCAGGTAATTGATGTATACCTCCACGAAATTCGTCCCTGGATCGAAGTTCAGATGCCAGATATTCCTGGCTAGGTCCATCTTTGAAATAACCATCCCCGGATGGAGCAGAAAATATTCCAGCAGCGCGAACTCCTTGGCAGTGAGGCCAATAAACTTCCCGCCGCGCGTCACCACTTTCGTATCGACATTCAGTTGAAGGTCGGCGATGCTCAGCACCCGCCTGCCGGTCTCGGGCATCCCGGCATCCGACAGCCGCAATGCCGCATTAATTCGCGCGATCAGTTCCCGGAAATCAAATGGCTTGACGATGTAATCGGTAGCACCTTTCCCGAGCCCTTCCACCTTACCTTCCACTTCCCCATAGGCCGTCAGCATGATCACCGGCAACAACGGCTTGAACTGCCCGATTTGCCGGCAAACTTCGAAACCGTTTAGTCCGGGCAGGTTAACATCCAGCAAAACAAGGTCATAACGCCCTTCCAATGCCATTTTTTTCCCCGAAAGGCCGTCCCGCGAAATCTCCGCTCCGAAACCTTCCGAATGCAGGACCTTGTAAATGTTTTGCGCAATGCGCAGGTCGTCCTCGATAATCAGTATCGTCTTCGTCATTTTCTTACATGTTCTGATCAGGTTTGCGTCAAAAGCAGAGCCAGGAGCGATGCAAAGATTTATATTTAGGAATTGCCAATACCACTAACCTTGATTAGATTTTAATTAAATATTGATTTATTTTAACGTAAAAATCTTTATATCAGCACCTTAGGTGTTTCATAACCGATAACTGCAAAAAGCCGCCGACAACTAACCTACCTTTATATACGTAACCTTTTCCCACACCTTTGAAATCTCTCGCCAACATCAGATTAATGCAACCCGCCGACATACCGTTCGGGATGAACCTTGTGCAGCAAGCAGGCTGGAACCAGGTGGAAGCAGACTGGCGCCGGGCGCTGGCGCTTCAACCGGAAGGCTGTTTTGTAGCCGAGCAAAGCGGGACCCCGGCCGGTACCGTCACGACCTGCCGCTTCGGTAGCGTAGCCTGGATCGCGATGGTCCTTGTAGATACCGCTGCACGGAACCAAGGCATCGGCAAAAGGTTGATGGAACACGCCATGGCCCACCTCGACGGCCTCGGCGTGGAAACCCAGCGGCTGGATGCCACCGTTTTGGGAAAGGGCCTGTATGAAAAACTTGGATTTACGGCCGAATACGAAGTCGTACGCATGAAGGGCATTGCGAAAGCCGCGGAGGACATCGAAACCGACGCCATGCGCTGGACATCCGACACGCGCGACGCCACGCTTCTCGCCCTGGATGCGCGCGTCACTGCGACCGACCGCACCATATTCCTGCATGAGCTGGCCGGGTCGCATCCGTTTTTTTATTCGCTTTTCGAGGATGGCCTCGGCTATGCAGGCTCCCGAAAGGGGCGCAATGCGGTGCAAATCGGCCCGGCAGCGGCATCCGGGCCGGAAGTGGGCCGGCAGCTTTGCAATGCGATGCTGCACCATTTCAGCGGGCTCCCGGTTTTCGTCGACATTCCGGTTCCCAACAAAGCCGCACTGCGCTGGGCACGGTCGGTGGGGTTGGAAGAGCAGCGGCGATTTGTGAGAATGTACCGGGGGAAAAAATTAAGCGATTGCCCGGAAATGATCTGGGCCAAGCTCGGGACCCGAAAAGGGTTAGGGATATTGAAATCTGTTATTCAACTTTCCGTAAAAAAATTGTCAGGGGCTATTCGTTGAATTTAATTGATTCCCTGTTTATTTGTCTACTACAAGTTAGTTTGACTGGAAGTGCCTGGCAGATTACCGATATGAACCCTCTCGCGACACGCGGCCTTAATGCATTGTGGGCAATATTAATCACCTTATTGACCAGTTCATTAGGTCGCGCCCAAACTTTCTATGCGGTAATCGTCGCCGACGTGAGTGACCCGCTCATCGGGAAAAGCTGCGAAAAAGACTTGCAGGAAATGTCCGGGACCTTACAAAGCATTTCCAGAAAAATCGAATACAATTACCGGGAGATAATTTGTCCCAGGGAAAAATTTGGAGAAGCGGGCATCCGGGAAGCCATTTCGCAAGTCGAATGCAAACCGGAGGATATCGTTTTCTTTTATTACACCGGCCACGGCATCAATACCGCCGCCGGAAATACCCGTTTTCCTGTACTTTATCTCAACAACGAAACCCTGGAACTCGAAACCGTGCATAAGCTTTTAAAAGACAAAAAGCCGCGTTTCTGCCTTACATTCGGCGACTGCTGCAATCACTTGTCGGGCGATGCGCACAGGGTGCGCCCGGCCAGGCCTGTAACGAGGGGGATTACCGTCACGAACGATACCGCGATATTACGCCGGCTTTTTGTGCAGGCGAACGGCGATCTGCTTCTCAGCAGCGCCAGAAAAGGCGAAAAAGCGACGGCCCATCCCGATGACGGCAGCTTTTACAGCCAGACGTGGATGCAGGCGCTTGCATACGCAGGAAGCCACAATACGAACATTTCGTGGCAAACCTTCCTTACCGACACCGAAAACCGCTTGCAGGAAAGCCTGAAAGGTCTCCCCGATTCGTTGAAACACCATTCGCAATGGATAGGGAATTTCTCCGCGGAAACGATGCCCTGCCCGGAAGCCGATTTCGCGGAAATCAACAAATTCCTGAACACGCTGGCCGACGAAAAACGGCCTTTCCACGACCGTAACAAACTCCGGCTATCCCGGCAAAAGAGCTTGTTCGGCCCGGCCGCGCAAGTCAGCATTTATATGAACGATCCCGAAAGACCCGTAGAAACGCAGCCGATCGATCAATTTCTGAAACGTGTCCTGAACACTGCGGCGCTGATCGACGAATTCAATTTTGTGGAACGCCTCTCGACGCCGGGAAAGGGGTGCGCCTATGACCTGGTGACGTTGCAGGAAATACGCAAGGCAAATTAACCGGACAAACATGGCAAGCTATTTTACCGCCCTCCTTATCATATTTTCAAGCCTGGCCGGATTGCGTGCGCAGCCTGTAATGGATCGCAAACGACTGGCCGAGTTCCACGAATTGACGGAGCGGCGCGTCACCGACCTGCAACTCTACATTTCAATGATCGCCGACAAAAGCCTCTCGCCCGAGCAGCGTGAACAGGCGGTAGAGCTCGCCCTGAGCCTTTTTGAAAAGGATTATGAAGTAAATGGCGCCAGACGGTCGCCCTACGTGCAGGTTTCGCGCAGGGACGGCACGGTATCGGCCGTTCCGGTCGGGATCTATTTCAAAAACCTCATGCGGGTGAAATTCGACAAGGTGGAGATCACTTATTACGACGCGGCGGTGGTGTCCGGGTTTGAAAAAGGCGCCGACGGCAGCTACCACGCCACAGCGACGTATTACCAGCAATTCAAGGGAATGGATAAGAACGGCAATCTCGTTTACGGCAGTCGGGACCGGAAGGACATCAGCGTTTCGGCCCGGAGCGCGGCTGTGTATGCGCACGCGGGCAAGGAGGATTTGAAGGTATTCTTTGGCGACATTACCGTCAAAGACACAGTTCCGATTCCGGGTTTTTAATAACGATTGTCACGATGAAAGGCTTGCTGCTGGCATTGCTCGCCATGTATGCGCAGGTGAACGCGCAAGTCGCATATCCAGGGAGCGAGGCGGCTGGCCATACCCTGAGGAGCGACAATACCCGGAGGCCCGAAAAATTCATGACGGGTCAAATCCTGCATGTGAGCGAGTTCATCCGGCGGTTTAATGACGCTGTCGGGCGGAGAGACGGACGTAGGGCCGCATTGTGGGACCTGTTCGACGAGGACGACAAGCGCCTGACCGGCAGCGGCGGGGCGCGTCACCCATACACCAGCCAGATCGGGGCATTTGTGCAGGAGGTCGCTGCCCGGCGCATCACGATTCCCGAACGGCCCAGTATGGAAGCTATCGCAGGTATTAAAATGAATTACAAAGGTTCGGGCGACACTTTGGTCGTGCATTTGCGAAAGGGCTATACCGCGGACAGTGCTTCTTTCTGGCAGATCGCGAGGGTTATCCCACCGGGAACATGGACAAACGCCAAAGCAGAAATGCAGAAAGCAACGGCACGCCGGCCGGAAGCCATACTTCCGCCCAATGCACACGAGGTGAGTTTCCTGCCTTTGCTTCGGGGGCTGCACGATTACCGCAGCCTCACCCCTTTTACCCTGTGCCACGATTGCCGCGACGAGGCGTGGTGGCAGGTCGAAAATGCATTGCGAAAAGGCTGGCTGATACCCGAGGCCGTTGTATCGAACCAGATTTACCTGAGAGTCGGAAACTGGCGGATCGAGTTGAGCGAATTCATCAGGGAGAAAGAAAATTCGGGTTGGCTGATCAGCAACCTTGCTGAGGAATAGCCTGGCGGCCGAAATTTGTTTTACCAAATCCTGTTTATCCTGAAATGAGATCTTCCATAAAAATAGCAGCCTTCGCGGTGCTCACATGGACGCTGGCCGGCCCGGTGGCACCATCGCAGGCGCAAACCCGGGGCATGGGCCTGAAAATGGATGACTCGAAATACCTCCGCCTGCCCCGCAAATCGCCGGATGTTCTGCTCAAAGGGCCGCTCCCGGGGTCGTTCAGTATCCGGGGCCTCTTGCCTGAAATCGGCGATCAGGGGATGGACGGCACCTGCGTAGGCTGGTCGGCCGCCTACTATATGCGTACAGCCATGGAAGCCCGCAAAACGGGGCTTGGCAACCAACCGGAGAAAATCACGGCAAAGGCATTTTCACCCGGCTGGCTGTACGGGCAGCTCAAATCCGGGCTGGGTACCGAATGTACCGAGGGCGTTTACCTCGAAGACGCCCTGGAAGTGATGAAAACCAAAGGGGCCGCGCTCCTCAGCTGCGCGCCGGGGAGCTGCGATGTTCGGTATGGCCAATGCGACGACCAGGCCGCCAATTATACAATCGCCGACTATGCCACGCTTTTTAACCCGAACGACAACAACACGACGCCCGAACAACGTATTGCGGCTATTAAGTCGGCCCTGGTCGAAAGCGGCAATGCCGTGCTGATCGGTATGCTGGTACCGCCGTCGTTTATCGAGGCGGTTGGCGAGCATTGGCAACCGGCGGCCGGAGAAACGATTGAAAATGCCGCCGGAGGGCACTCGATGGCTGTGATCGGCTATGACGACCATGTCCGGAACGGCTCGTTCCTTATCGCCAACAGCTGGGGAAAAAGCTGGGGTGCCGGTGGATACATCTGGGCCAGCTATGCCGATATCGCCCGCTTTACAAGATATGCCTATCAGGTTTACACGGAACCTGCCGTAAAACCAACGCCGCAAACGGTTTCCCTCAAAGGGAATGTCGATTTTGTAACCGGAAACGGTGCAATGCCCGTCCGATCGACGCTTCTGAAAGGCGCGCAGGTAACCCCGGCGCATGCCGGGAGCGGAACAGGGATGATCAGCTACACCATGAGCCGGCCTTACGCTTCCGGAACGCGGTTCAAAATGGTAATCAACAACACCAGACAAGCCTATGTGTACATCCTCGGCTCCGATATGGATAACCGGGTTTCGCCGCTTTTTCCGTACAACTCGGGGGACATTACCACCAGCGCTGTGGTGCCCGCCAACAGCCAGGTACTCATGCCGTCCGCACACACTTCCTTTACCCTCGACGATGTAAAGGGAGAAGACTATTTCATCATTTTTATTTCCCGAAACCAGCTGAACCTGACGGAACTCGCCGCGAAAATCAAAAATGCGGAGGGTACGATCGTTCAAAAAGTTTATACGGCGCTGGGGGAAGACTTTATCTCACCGCACGCAATTGTATACGAGCCAGGGAAAATCTCCTATGAAGTAAAAGGGGCGCCGAAAGGAAGTGTGGTACCAATGCTTGTAAGGATAATACATCAATAATTTCCTTTCATTTGCTTATTTTTAACTCCAGTTATAACCCGTAAATCCTCTTTGCTTTGGATAAATTTTGCGCCGACAGTCGAAGTACAAATAAAACATTAGGTTTTCGCGAAACGGTTTCCGTTTCGAAAGAGCTTGCTATGTTCGTTTTAATGGCATTCTTTTGCCTCATGTTTTCGACCACTATCAATGCGCAGGACAGGATCATTCGCAAAGACGGAAAACAAATAGACGCGAAAGTGCTCGGCACGGATTCCAAATATGTGCGTTACAAAAGAGCCGATAACCCGGATGGCCCCGATTATTTCCTTTTCCATTCGGATATTCTGAAAATCGAGTATCAAAACGGTACTGCGGAACAAAAAGGGGATCCTTTGAAATTGGGAAGGGAACCGGCGAACGGCGCGGCAATCGATATAAAACTTTTTGGAAAAAAAAGTCTCGCAGTTTAGAAAACGCGGTACCATTTATCTCACCGCCGGCACGGCGGCAATTGTTGCGGGAGCTGCCACGATAATCAAACTGAACAGCGATTACCGCGATTATAAAAGGGAAATTCAAAATACAAACGACACCTATACCGCGTGGTACCAGGCAAACTACAAGACTGCCCCACCAGCCGGCGATCTTCAGAAGCTGGAAAACTTCGGCAAATTTGCATCGCCGGGCATTTATTTCGGAGCTGTGGCGGTAGTCGGAGGAGTTGCACTGGAATTAATGGGCCTTAAAAATATACAACTGGCAAAAAAAGTACGTGCGGAGCTCGACCGGAAAAAGAGGGAACTCTCTTTTCAGCCCTACTACGAAGCGCCTCACCGGGCGGGCGGCCTGCGTATTGCGCTTTCGTTTTAAACCACGCTTCCATTATCCGCTTTTCGACGTTATGAAGCACATTTTTACATTCCTTGCGTTAATATGCCCTCTTCTCGGTCCGCAACTATGCCGTGCCGCGGATAGCGACCCGTCCGCCGATACGCTCTATCTGAGAAACCGGGAAAAGAAAATCGTATCGATCCGTGAAATATATCCTGACATTGTAAAGTACAAAACCGGCGAAAAACTCGTGTCTTTGCCCATTGCCGAGATAGCGGGTATCGTTTACCGCAACGGGACAAGGGACCTTTTCAATACTTTCGACGCCGGCAGCAAACCGGAAATCAAATGGCTTACCGACGTTACTTCCAGCGACAAGCCGGAAATAAGGCTGAATGCATGTGTGCTGAACGAAGCGGAAAACATCCGCATGGAGGTCAACGGAATGCTCTCCCCTGTTGCTACACGCTCGTTCAAGGCGGTGCCGGCGAAGGAGGAAAGCTGCCTCGGCGGCACGTATATTTCCCATCAGGTGATACTGAATGAGGGAAAAAATACCGTGAGGCTCCTGGCGGGCAACGCCTCGGGAGCAGGCAGTTCCGACACGCTCACCATCGTGTACGACAAGGCTAAAAAACGCATTGCGCTGGTAGTGGGCAATTCTGCCTATGAAGGCGGTTCGAGGCTGCAAAATCCCGTGAACGACGCGAAGGCCGTTACCCGAAAGCTGACCAGCCTGGGATTCGAAGTGATCGAGCGGATCGATGCCCGGCAGAGCGATCTGCGTGCCGCGGTAGCGCAGTTCGGCAGCAGTATCCAGGGACAGGCCCTGGAAGTTGCCCTGTTTTACTACGCGGGCCACGGTATTCAGGTAGGTGGTAGAAATTACCTGGTGCCCGTCGATATCAGCCCGCAATCGGAAATGGAACTGAAAGTGCTGGCCGTTTCGGCAGACGATATCCTGGACCAGATGTCGGCGGTGGACGAAGATTCCCAGCGGACCAACATCATGATCCTCGACGCCTGCCGCGACAATCCGCTGAGCCGCAGCTGGACTCGCAGTTCCGGCGCCAAGGGCCTGGCGAGCATGAGCGCCCCGCCGGGTTCGCTCATTACGTTCTCCACAAAACCCGGTTTTACGGCCCTGGACGGCGACGGTAAAAACAGTCCCTACACCGCCGAATTGCTAAAAGCGCTCGATGTGCCGGGCCTGCGGCTCGAAGACATTTTCCGCACCGTCCGGATACGGGTAATGGAGCTGACCAACCGGCAGCAGGTCCCGATGGAAAACAGCCTGCTCACGCGCGAGGTGATCCTCAATCAATCCAACTAGCCCTTACGGCCACCGCCTTCCCCGAAAACCGCTATGAAACGGCTGCTGATGGTCCTGATCTTCGTCCTTCCGTTACGATGTTCATTCGGGCAGGGGTTGAGCGCCTATTACAGGGTCCGGGCTGCGGAACGCGCCAAACAAGTGTTGAAAGACTTTGAATCGGCGTTCGGCCTCCTGACCAACCCTTACGTGACCGACACCGGGGAGCGTGAAGAAGCGGAATATCGCATGCAGGCCAACCTCCGCCCCGACGCCCGCTTCGAAAACGACCTGCTACCCGACAATAAGGGCACTAAAACGATCGATTTCGACGAATACAAGCGTATCGCATTCATCGGCTACCAAAAAAGCGGGCTTACCTGCCATTTCGACTGGGAAGAGGCTGAATTCAGGGCGGTCCCGGAAGGATACCTCGTATCGTTTTATGGTAAAAAGACGCTCTTTGGCCGTTATCAGGGCAATAAACCACTGGAACTAAAAGATATTCCCTGCCGTGCCGGCGTATTTCTCCGAATGGACGGAAACCAGGTAGCAGAGGCGCGGATAGGCTTTCTGGATACCAACCTGAAAGAAAAAGGCACAGAAACGCTTTCACTTACCGACCGGCGTAACCCGCTTGAATACATCACATTACCGGAAGTGATTGACAAACTGTCGGAAAAAATCCTCCGCTCCATTACCCAAAACGGTGTCCGTGAACTTTTTATCGAAGAAATTACCTTTCAGGGGCTGGGTATCTCCAACGATTTTTCAAAACAATTGACGGGAACGTTGAAATCGTCGCTGACACGAATGAACAACGGCATCCGGATCGACCTGCTTACGCGGGGGCTTGAACCGATGCTGAAACTGAGAGGCGGCTACGCCACATCGGGCAACTTCCTGAAAATCGGCGTGCAGCTCATCAACGACCGCGAACAACCGGTGGGCCCGGCGCTATTGGCAGAGATATTGCTCTCTAACATCCCGAATGCCGAAATCGAACCCGATACGCAGCTTATGCAAGAGGCGTCGCACGCCCAGGCGATTACTGCAACGGACGACGACCGGCCCGGCAACGGGGAGGAACTGGTGCTTGAAGTAATCACCAATAAAGGCTACGGGCCGCAATCCTACCGGGAAGGCGACAGGATGACGCTGAAAGTGCGGGCGAACAAGCCTTGTACCGTCCGGATGATTTATCAGGACGCTTCGAGGAACCTGATCCGCCTGCGAAACGACGATTTCGCGATTGTCCCCGATGCCGTCGGCAAATGGATTGGCCTGCCCGAACAATTCGAATGCGCGGCCCCTTTTGGATTTGAATTGCTGCTGGCCTATGCTACCGAAGGTAAATTCAAACCCATTGAAAAAACGCAATGGCAAAATGGTTTTACATTTATTCTTGACGACCTGAAAAACGTAGTGGAACTGACGACCGAACAAGGGAAAAAAAAACAAATCGCAAAATCTATTATTCCCATTACAACCCAGCCCCGCAGAAACACATTTAAATGAAAGAGGCCCGTCGAAACCGTCGGGCACTCTTTGGTTAGTAATAACCCACACCCCAAAAACGTCCGGCCTGCATGGTGCGCGGGCACGCGCGGGCTTCCGGTTTTGGGGATGAACATTTATCCGCCCAGGTTTCGAAACATTATCACCGTTGGGCAATCTTTTTTGAAATTGTTTTGTAGCAGGCTTCCCGAACCGGCTCTTTTTTGTTTTTTTGCAGAAATATCGAGGCGAATGACATTCCAAGATTCCAGCAAACGCTACCTTGATTCCGACCGGTTGTTTTATGAAGAATTGCTTCGGGAAAATCGCGATGCATATTCTTTCCTGTATTTTCAAACCTACCGGCAATGCATTCCCTATGTTTTAAAAAGGGGCGCCGACCAACAGCAGGCGGAAGACCTTTTGCAGGAATGCCTGGCCATTTTTCTGGTTAAAGTGCGTGACGGAAGCTTCGTGTATCAGGAAAGTACGCGCATTACCAGCTATTTTTTTCGCATTTACATTAATCAATGGAAAAAAAGCCTCGAACAGGCCAACCGCCGTAATGAAGTACGGTTGGAAAGCCGGCTTGCGGCAGAAGACGACGGTGAAGAATCGTATAAAGACGGAAGTGCCACCGGCACTTTTAAAATTACGGGCTTTGACGACGACGGCAACGCATTTGAAACGGCCCTGCCGGAGGCCGTTCTGCAAGCCTATGACAGCGACGAACGCCACTGGATTTTCCGGAAGCTGGACCGCGCTTTTCAACTGCTGGCTGACGATTGCCGGAAAGTGCTGCGATGGTTTTACGTCGACGGCTGGTCGCTGCGGGAGATCGCGGGCGAACTTGGCATGACCGAGGCTTCGGCGATGGTGAAGCGGTTCAAATGCGCGAAGTACCTGAGGGAAAAATTTCATTTGCAGTGATAAGAATCAGCGGAAACGCGTATCAACCAGTATAACCTACCAGCGAATCACGATTGGAGCATATGGAATTATCAGAGGAAGCCTTTCATGAAATTCACCGCTACCTGGCCGGACAGGGCACTGCGGGGGAACGGGCGGATTTCGAAAGACGCATGCAAGCGGACGAGGCACTCGCCCGGGAAGTCGAAACCCAACGCCGCATTCGTGACGGACTGAAAGCGAATGAATACAAAAAACTTTTTAAAGATATTCACGCCCAGCTAAAAAGCGAAGGGGCGCTGTATGAACACCACGACCGGGATGAAACCGGGATTACACCTCTTAACGCGGATAACAGCTCCCCAACCGGCATTCGCTGGCCGTACATCGCCGCCGCCGCAAGCATTCTCGTCGCGGCCGGATTGGTGTGGTATATCAACTTCGCTCCGGACAACACGCAGATAGCCTCGGAAACCCCTGCCAGGGAACTACCCGTAATGCCCGATACCGCCGCTACGAAGGGCGGGACCGATGAAAGCGCCGATACTTCGAAAACGCCCGTACTAAAACCGAAAAGGCCGGCAAAAACGGAACCGGTCGTTAGCAACACCGATTTTTTTGCCCAATATTTCCGCCCCGACTTGGAGCTGGAAAGTCCGTTTCCGAAGGACAAGCTTGGCATAAGTCCCTCCGCATTCCGGCAATGGCGGTCGGATACTACACATATACGCCAGGGCGTGCGTTACCTCGCGCAGCGCGAGGCGACTGCGGCACTGCCGGAGTTCCGGCAGGCTGAGGCCAGCCAGTTCAGGCAGGTCAGAGATGCGGCGGAATGGTTCGCCGCCCTGGCCTATCTGCAACAAAACGACCTGAAAAACTGCGAAGAACAACTGAAAAAGATCAGCGCCAATCCGGAAAATATATATAACAAACAGGCCGTGGAATTGCTTGCCAAAATCCGTTAACTTTACCTATACCTCCCTACCGACGTTCATTCTATGAAGAAGGCTTTTACATATTTTCTGCTGATATCGGTGGCTGTTGCCTGCCATGTGGATATACCGCAAAAACCGCTTTCACTGTTCAGATTTACACCTGAAAACGGATGCAAGGCTCCGTGTACCGTGACATTTACGAGCCAGTCGGAGAATGCTGCGAGCCTACTTTGGGATTTCGGCGATGAAACTGAACTCGTAAGCGGCGACTCAGTGACACATGAGTTTTTGTCGGAGAAAATTTACCAGGTAAAATTAATCGTGAGAGGTATCGATGGCGGCAGTAGCGGCAATACACAAGCTGTAAAAGTCGACCGAGCTGATCCTAAGGAAACATTCGGCATATCGGGCGATAATAACTTCCCAACGGACATTGTTTCCGACGCTAATGGCAATATCTACATTTCAGGAACTGGCAAAGGCACAATACAATTTGGAACCGGCAAGGTATATCACTCGGTAGGCGGCTCGGACGACTTTTTTGTTGCCAAGTTCAATAGTTCGGGCCAATGTCAATGGGTATACATGGACGGCAGCACAGGGGACGATCACGCTAACGCATTGGCGCTAGGCAATAATAACGATGTGTATGTGACCGGTTTCATTAGTGGCTCGGTTAATAAATCGGATGTTGTTCCAAAAGGCAAGATAGATGGATTTGTCGCAAGACTTAATGGCCTAACCGGTGCCCCCCCAATGGTTTAAAACTTTTGGAGGGCCACTGGAAGATCAGGGACGATCACTGGCATTTGATGAACGAGGTGAAGGTCCTAAAATTTACATGGTAGGCGTTGTAGAAGGTGATAATAAAAACAAAAACATCGATTTGAACGGCGTATCGGTTCCAGCTAACGAGCGGGATGGATTCCTTGCCGTTTTGGATGCTCGCAATGGTGAATTTCAACGCAGGAGTATGATCACAGGGCCGAACGCGCAAGTGCCCGAAACAATAACTGTCGATAATGAGGGTAATGCCTACGTTGCCGGCGCATTCCTTGAATCCGTAAGTTTTTCGTCACCGGACCAGACGCTCAGCGGTGTCGATAGTGTCGATATTTTTGTGGCGAAATGGGGGCTCATCGACACCGGATTTTTATGGGCGCGTCGTGCAGCCTCGGCACGTGTCGACTTCGCATATGATATTGAAGTAGATAACGACAAAAATGTGTATGTTACCGGAATGCATAACGGTGACATTACCGAGCTATCACTACACAGCCGGGGCGATGAAAACGCTTACCTTGCAAAATGGAACGCCCAGGGCAAGGTAGTGGCGGCGAGCAATGGCTTCCATAACGGGAACCGCGATTACCACGGTGGCATAGCTCGAACGAAGGAAGGGAATATTGTATTGGCCGGTTCATTCAGTAGTACAACTGCTCAATTTCCAATGGTCGGAGGGAAATCGGTGCAAGGCAAAGGGGTTACAGACATCATTCTCACCGAGGTGGAGCCCAACCAGCTAACCCCTACCGGCTTTCTTGTCTCCGACGGCGGAGCCTATGAAGACCGGGTGAATAAGATTTGCATTACCAACACGGGATATGTATATGCTGCTGGTTGGTTCAAAACCAATTCCAATTTCAATGAGATCAATATAAACGGCAAAAGTGACGAGCGAAATACATTTATTACACGTTATAAGCTTCATTGACAAGATTCCTTTCCGAAGCAGTTCAAAAAAAGAGCAGGCGAAACGTCTGCTCTTTTGTTTTTGGATGTGAAGCCGTTGCTTACACTTGACATTAGGTAGACGATCGACTTGCCTTTTTGTTACAATCCGTTTTATTCGAAATGCATTGTCCCCGTTTCCGTCGACCGGTCGTCATAGGGTAAATCAAACCAATGTACATCATGAAAGAATTCGCATTAATCTTCCGGCTCAACAACCAGACCGACTTCAAACCCACGCCTGAGCAAATGCAGGAGCGTATGAACTGGCTCGCGGGTATCGCCGCACAGAACAAACTCGCCGATAAAGGCAATACGCTGTCCGTCGAAAGCGCGAAAACGGTTTATGCCGACAATGTGGTTACCGATGGCCCATTCACTGAAATCAAGGAGTTTATCAGTGGTTATGTGATCGTCAGGACCGGGACGATCGAGGAGGCCATAGAGCTCGCAAAGGCCAATCCGATATTCAAAATCGGCGGGAATATCGAAGTCCGCGAGGTTTTGCAGCGCAAATGAATGTTGAAATGGTGGAAAGAACTGAAATAATGTCAGACCTTTTCAGGAGGGAGTATACCAAAATGACGGCGGTATTGTGCCGTCATTTTGGATTAAAACACATTGAAATCGCCGAAGATATCGTCAGCGAAACGTTTCTGAAAGCCACCGAAACCTGGAAAACACAGGACATTCCCGAAAATCCGGTCGCATGGCTGTACGCCGTCGCCCGCAACAAAACCAAAGATTACCTCAAACACGCGCAGGTGTTCGAAAACCAGGTTTCCCCCGCCCTGTCGCGCGGGAACAACCCTATCGAGCCCGATTTCGACTTCACCGACGAAACCATTACCGACAGTCAGCTCGCTATGATATTCGCGGTTTGCAATCCCGCCAATCCGCCCGAAAGCCAGATCAGCCTTGCCTTGCAGATCCTGTGCGGTTTCAGTGTGGCCGAGATCGCCGATGCATTTCTCGCAAAACCGGAAACGGTCAAAAAGCGTCTGCTCCGGGCGCGGGCGAACCTGCGCAACGACCAGTTCCGGATCAGTCCGCTACACCCCGACGACGTACAGGCCCGTCTGGATGTGGTACTTCGCACGCTCTACCTGCTTTTCAATGAAGGCTATTTTTCGAAATCGGGCAATATGGTTATCCGCAAAGACCTTTGTGCGGAAGCGATGCGGCTCGCATTGATGCTGGCGGAAAATCCGTTGACCAACACCCGGCATGTGGAGGCATTGCTCGCGTTGATGTGTTACCAGAGTTCGCGGTTCGATGCCCGGCTGGACCATGACGGTGAGACTGTCCTTTTCGAAGCCCAGGACCGGGGTTTGTGGAACAGCGAGCTGATCGACAGGGGGAATTACTACCTGATTAATGCCTGCTCGGGCAATACGGTATCCAAATACCACATCGAAGCCGGCATTGCGTATTGGCACACTACCCTTTCCCCCGCCAAATGGGAGCACATCCTGCATTTATATAACCAGCTGATCATCATAGAATATTCCGAAATGACGGCGTTGAACCGCACATTCGCATGGGCCCGGGTGCACGGCAACGAAGCGGGGCTGGCCGAAGCCCGGAAGCTCGGCCTTGACGGCAATGCCTACTACCACGCCCTCGTCGCATACCTGTACGTACCCCTGTCGCGCGAGCTCGCCGGGAAGCATTACCGGCGGGCTATCGACCTGTCGAAGTCGCCCGGGGAGAAACAGACGCTGAGCCGGGAATATGCCCGGTTGCTGGTATCTAACGCATAACGTTAACTTCCAGCACGCTGTCGATTACCTCATCCAATGCCTCGTTCAACGCTTTTGGTGATTCCAGCATCGGGTAATGGCAAGTGCCCGCCAGGGTGATCAATGCATAACCATTCACCGCATGCTTTTCCAGCGCAGCGACGTTCGTAGGCATATAATTGACATTGATGAGATTCATTCTGACCCTCAGCAACGGCATGCATTCCCGCTCGATCCGGTCCATTTCAAAGAACTGCGGCAGCGTTTGCCGGCCCATGGGCTCATACGAATTACGGTAGGCAGCCACAATCTTGTCGGTTATCCACCGGGGCGTAGTCGGGGTGAGCAGCACCATGCGGGCATAATGCTCATTGGTATCGGCATAAGCCACTTTCGAGCTTTCGATGATTGCCGCTACCTGACTTTCATATTCCCGGGGAAGAGGTGTGGCTAGGTTTTTAAAATTATCTATCGCAATGAACCCGATTACCGAGCCGGGATATTGCGCTGCCGCCATGAGAATCAGGTTTGCGCCGAGGGAATGCCCGACAAGGATCACGTTTTCGAGCTGCAACTCCCTGATCACGATCACAACGTCGTCGGCCATACCGTGCAGCGTCCAGGTATCACGGTTAGTGCCGGATTCGCCGTGACCCGCCAGGTCCATCGTCACGACCTTGTATTTCTCTTTAAAAAAGGAAACCTGCTCCTTCCAGTAGGTTTGATCGATGAAAGAACCATGGACAAAAAGCAGCGTCGCCGGGCCGCTTCCGTAAATGTGGTAACTAATCGGGGTACCATTGCTGATGATTGTGTTCATAGGGTTGTCTGTTGAAGTGAATATTTAATTTCCCTCAAAGAAACCGGGCCTGAATGACAACCCTTTGTCAGTAACAAAATGAATGTAATGAAAATACCAGATTGCCGGCTGCGATCTGCCGTTACATGCGCACGGCATTTTCGAAACGAATCATACAATGCACGTTCCACCGATATTACATCGCTAACGCGATTGGGCTTCCGCCGCAACCGGCACCGCAAGGCACTCGTCGAGAGATAAATACCCGACATATAATTAGTTATAACAAATACATCGCCGTCAACATGATGCTGAATGGAGGTAAGATGCCGTCGCACGAGGTATTCGTAATGTGCGGGCAGGTTATTTAGATCTCACTTAGGGAGGGCAGCAACAGCAAGAAAGTCGTCACAAAATTTTCATAAATGCGATCAACGCCTTTTTCTCGGAATCCGACAAGTTGAGCTTATCAAAGGGCAATGTCTGGTTTTCGAGATTGAAACCCAGGCCGTTTCCCCCGCCACGGTCGTAAAAATCGACCACTTCTTCCAATGTCCGGAAAACCCCGTTGTGCATATAGGGCGCTGTGAGGGCAACGTGGCGGACAGTCGGCGTTTTGAATGCGTAGCGGTGCGGTTCGCGTTTGGTAAGCATAAATTTGCCCAGATCGGGATCGACAGCCTTGCCCTCGGCCGTTGCGGGCGTTCCCAGCACTTCGCTTTCGGTTTCGAGGTAAGCAGGCGGCACGGTACCATTGAATAGCGGAAAGAAATGGCAGGTAGCGCATTTGGCCTTCCCCATAAAGAGGTTAAAACCCGATTTTTCCTGGGCAGTCAGCAGGTTCTCCGAACGCCGGAAATGCCGGTCGAGGCGGGAATCCAGAGAGGACAGCGAGCGGATGTAGCTGGCAATGGCGTTTTTGAGGTTGCTTTCGTTAACGCCGTCAGGATAAGCCTCTTCGAATAGTTTACGTGACCCCGGCTGCCTGCTAAGAGCCGCAACAGCGTCGGGCAGCGATCCGTGCATTTCTTCGGGATTCCGGATCACGTCGCTGGCCTGGTCTTCGAGGAATGTGACACGCGAATCGGCAAACTGCGCAGCCTGAAATGACGCGTTTAACAATGTAGGGGCATTCCGGCTGACGCGCATACCGTTAAACCCGAGCGCAAAGCTTCGGGGCTCGCCATCGGTAAAGGCCTTCCCCGGCTGATGACAGGTGGCACACGTGCGTCCTGAATTATTAGACAATACCGGACTGAAAAACAGCATTTTACCCAAAGCTATCCGCTCGGCGGTCATAGCCTGCTCTTCGAAGTTGACAAAGTAACCGGCATCGAACGCACCCGAATCGGTGAGCGTGCGCGCGGAAGCCGACAGCAATCTTTTCTCGGTGAATACGGGGATACCAAGCGCCTTCTGCGCATCGAGCAATCCGCTGCTGAGCGGATTGGCGTAGTATTTAATGAATTCCAACCGGTCGAACGCATTGAAATCCGACGATTTGCGGATATACGCGATCGCCGCGTCGAATGCACTATCCAGTTCTGCCATCTTGGCATTATTCCCGTCTCCGGAAGGATATCGGGCCAACTGATCTCGCATACCCGATAATGCCGAAGCTACTTCGGGCAGGGAATGAAAAGCGACCGGCGAGTCGAAACCCGTAATTCCCATTGAAACGATCCGGAAAACTTCGAGCCGCATTGCATCAAATATATGGCTGTCCGTCAGCTCATTGGTTTCGGAAATCTTTCGCAACCGGTTAACATTCGAGCGAATGACGTTGGCTGTGTGCAGCATCCCGGGATAAGCATCCGTAGCGACCTCGGGAAACACCATTTCCTCCAAAACCTGGAACCCCTGCGGCTCGTTTACGCGCAGGTCGTCGTCCACTTCGGGAATGTTGGGGCCGTTCAGCGCACGGGTGGTTTCGGGGCTATAATAGGCCGATATGAATTCCAGGCGCTTATAAGCCAGCCGGGCCCGTTTGAAGGATTCCTGAATGGCTGCCGGCCGTTTGGCGCGAATGTCGGTCTGCAGGCGGCTCACGGCGCTGTCGAGCGTTATGATATCCTGCAAGAAGGTCTGTTTTATCCTCCTCACAGGCGTGGATTCCGGGCGGGTCAGCCACCAGATCAGGCAAACGATCAGCGGAATTACGATGATCAGGAAGAGCGAAAAAAGCAGTCTCCGGTGCCGGTAGACAAATGAATTGGGGTTACGCGCGAATTTCAGCATGGTGCAGGAGCGGGTATTGAATCAAAAAGGAAAAAACTCCCGGCCCGAAAATTCCGGCCAGGAGTCTGAAAACTATATAATTAACGAGGCAGACCTTCGATAAGGATCAGCTGGCTGGCCTGATTTTCCGATTTACGGACAGAGCCGCCATCCACACCCTTGTATTTATCGCCACGCCATGTGTGCGCCTGAATGCCGAGCATGAACGTATTAGGCCGGCCGGTCACGTCCGACACGTCGATCATACCACTGCTTTCCCACGACCCGAGCGCGGACGTTCCGCCTACATTGTATTTGGCGGCATCGGCCTCGTTACGGCGGTGATCGATTTCAAGGACGGGCGTCAACTGTTTGGTATTGAGATTATATTGATATACATAACCATCGTGCTTCTCGTCGCCGTAACCGTTCGGGTCTTCCATAATGTAGACGTAATCGTAGGTAGCGCAAACGTTATCGGGGTTTTGGAAGGTTTTCGCAATGCCGTTGCGGTCGTCGCCGTCGAGCAGCACTTCCAGCTTGCCTTTCGTCGGATCGTTGGCATCAAGTATCATGCGGTAAACGCGGCCGTATTTGGAACGGGAATAATCGGCATTCGGGCCGGTGTTGTCCTGGCCTGTTACCGCAAAAATCACCTCACGGCCCTGCACTCCGCCCCCTTTGCGGTAATCGACGTCCTCTACCCGCCCGAATTTGATGGCTTTCAGATCATTCACCTTTGCGTTGATCTGCGCCCCGGTCAGTGTCTTGTGGTTGTCGATCCTGACGAATTCCACGTCATACGCCGAGCCGGGTTTCATATCCATTTCTTTTTGGTTGTTATCGGCGCGTTTGAGCATATAAAGCGTACCGTTGTCGAGATCGCCGATGGTGTTGGACATATACATGGCTAGCTGGCCGCCATTTACGTCCGAATCGTCGTCACCGATCACAATCACGGTTTTTCCCGGATAAGCGGTCTTGGGAAGCGGGACCGCGTTCTCGGCGCTCCAGCGGCCCAGGCCCGCCACCTCGCGGGAGATATTCGCCTGGCTTACATCCGAATCCACGTTCAACGCGTGTGTGCGCGATTCCTGGCCGCTTTCCCCGGAAGTTAGGAACACAGGCCCGAAGCCGTGCTCAATCGGCGTTACCAGCGTTGCGGAACACAGACGCCACGTGCCGCCGTCCGAATTCAGCACGTATTCGCCTTTTACGGGTTTGAAGCCTTTGTCCAATGTAATGCGCGACACCGAAAAGTTGTCTTCGTTGTTGACCAGGATGGTGTAGTTACCATCGGGGTTCTGGAAGAGGCCGGCGCCATCCGCGGAACCACCGAACACGTAGCTGGGCGATTGTTCGAGCTGGTCATCGCTACTGAGCAGCGAATAGAGCCTCACATTGCTGGCCGAAACACGTCCGTTGGTAGCGCCGGGAAGCAATTTCGCAAGTACGGGCGTCACGGAACGGTTTTGCAGGGTAATGTCCGGGCTGTTTGGATCGCGGTGGTCCTGGCATGCGCCGAGTGCCAGAAGGCCGGCCAGCGCGGTGTAGGTAAACAAAGGTCTCATGGTGAAGATAAACTGATTAAGTGAAATGGTTTCCACAAAGAACAGCCATTCACTTTTCGCAGAGTTTACGCATTTATTATCAGTTTATTAAGTTGGCGTTACGTTGCCCGTAGCACGCATTCGCAGCCCGATACATTTTGTTTCGGGATCGTAACGCCTCTATCTTTAAGAGCTTACGACATCCTTGCCGACAGCCCCTATAAAAGCAATGTGCCGGGCGGCGAAGCAGGCGATCCTGCTCCGCACAGCCACGGCAGCTATCATCGGTTTTAGTTTTAAAATCTTGATTTCTCCTTGCCGTCGACTTAAATCGACGGCAACAGAATTATTAGTAGCCTGGGTTTTGTTTCAACTGCGGCGACGAGTTGAGTACTGTCTGCCCGATAGGGAAGATCTCGGTGTGATTATCCGCATCCGGGGTCTTATCCCACCAGCTTCCTTTGGTAAACACGCCCCAACGAATCATATCTGTGCGGCGGCGGCCCTCCACCAGGAACTCCCTGCCCCATTCGTCGAGCATTTCCTGGTCGGTAAGCTGGCTGCCGTCGGCCTTGTACAGGCTGGGTGAATTGGCCGGATAATTGCGCTTGCGCACCGCATTCAGCAACGCGGCAGCGGCAGCTTTGTCTCCCGCGCGGTATTTGCATTCTGCCAGCGAATAGTAAATCTCCGCAAAACGTATCTCCGCGTAGGCCGAAGAAATCTTGTTGGGATCGTCGCTCGGATAGAACGGGTATTTCACCGGGAATATCCCCGAATTGTTATCCGCATTGTTCATATTGGAAGTCTTGTCCGCAATAGGCGTTCCCGGTTTCGCATCGAGGAATTTGCCCACCTGGTCGCGGAAATACAGTGCGTACGGCCCCTTGAAACCGCGAACCGTGTCCGGCTTGCCTGCTGAATTGATATACGGCAGATAACCGTAAAGGAACATCCCCTCGCGTTTGCTGTTGCCCAGGTTTTTGTATTTTTTCAACCGAACATCGTCCGGGTACTTCTGGAACTTCACGAACGGCTTGCCCAATGCGAACGGATACTCGTTGCCATCCACGTCGCGACCCGGCTGCATGGCGTATTTAGGGTTGGCATTACCGAAATCGGTAAATCCGAAGTAGCTCGGTGCCAGGTTTGGCAACATCCAGAAATACATGCCGCCGTCGTACTGCCAGTGCGTGAGCCCGAAGCTGCCCGGGAAACCGAATACCGTTTCCTTCGACCTGGCATTATTGTAATCGAATGGTGCGTCCCAGCGCGATTCGAGGGCATATGCGCCATATTTTCCATCGATTAGCTCCTGGCAAAGTTTCGCACAATCGGCGAAACGGTCGGTGCCGGTGTACACTTTTGCATTCAGGTACAGGCGCACGAGCAGCGAAGCGGCGCCGCCCTGCGTCCACCGACCGACCGCATTCTCGCCGAGGCTCTGGACTGTCGGCAATTTCGGCAACGATTCTTTCAGCTCCGTTTCGATAAATGTAAATGCTTCCTGCGGTGTTACCTGGGGCCCGCCGGTCGTTTCGCCCTTCACTTTGGTGACGATCACGATGTTGCGGTAAAAATCGAGCAAGCGCAGGTTCAGCCACGCACGGAGCGTCCGTAGTTCGGCGATCATGCCGTCGAGCTCAGCCTGCGTCATGTCGAACTTCGAAGGGTCTTTAATACCCTGCAAATCTTCCAGCGAGTTGGTAGCCAGCGTTACACCGCCGTACAACGCGTTCCAGGGATCGGCGGTGAAGCCGTCGTTGGGCGTCCAGGTGTGGTAATGCACACGCTGGAACTGTCCGCCGTCGAACCAGTCGCCCTGGCGGTTCGGTGTCATGATCTCGTCGGAGCTGTTTTCCTGCAACATAAAAGTGTTCCCGCCCTGAATGCTCCAATAGCTGTGTTCGAATGCACGCAGGAAGTCGCGGGTGACGTCCTCGCGGGTTTGGAGAAAGTTTTCGGAAGTAATGCGGTCGTAAAGCTCCTCGTCGAGGTTGGTACAGCCTACGGTCGCCAGCAACAGCATGCCCGCCCCGATCCGGGACAGTCCAGTCCGGGACAATCCAGTCCGGGACAGTCCAGTCCGGGACAATGCTGTTGCGGTAATATGCTTGAATATTTTATTCCTTTTCATTGTATTTCAAAAGATTAGAAGGTGAGCTGAACGCCCAGCAGCAGCTGGGTGGTCGACGGGTAGTAATCGAGCGTGCCGTTGTTATCGCTGTTTTTGTTGACACCCGGGTAGAGGCCATTGACCTGGATCAAGTCCGGATCGCCGCCCGTAAACTTCGTGAACGTCGCCAGGTTACGGCTCGTCGCGTAAATGCGCACCGATTGCAGGAATTTCGTCTGGACCGGTTGGGTATAGCTCAGCGTCACGTTGTCGATTTTCAAAAATCCACCCGGTTCGAGGAAATAATCGGATAGTGTCGAATAGGTGGTCGGGCTCGTCAGTTTAGAGTATTTACCGCCATCGTAAGCCGATTTCAGTACGTTCGCATTCTCTTGTGTGGCGGGTGTGCCCAGGTAGAATGCGTAGGTATTGAACAGCTTATAACCGAATGCTCCCCGCAGGAACACGCTCAGGTCCCATTTTTTGTATTTAAAGTTGTTGGAAAGACCCATTGTAAACTTCGGAAGGCCATTGCCTACAAACTGCTTGTCGTCGTTGGTCGCCTGGTTTCCGGGGATTACTTCGCCCTTTTTGTTGTACACCAGCAGTGCGCCCTGGTCGTTCACGCCGGCCGATTTGAGCGCATAGAAGCTACCAATGCGGGTATCCTCCTGCAAGCGCTGCATCGTCCCCGGACTACCCGGTGCGGGCATACCCACCACATCGATGTATTTCTGGCCCTGGAAAAGCGCGTTCGAGAAGGATACGAACTTGTTGTTGTTATAAGCGCCCGTAAAACCGAGGTCGTAAGTAAAATCACCTTTCCGAAGCACCGACGCGTTCAATTGCAGCTCAAAACCGGTATTGCGCATGGTACCCACGTTCGCAAAAGTCTGGCCCTGAATGTTTGGCGGGTTGGATACATTATAATTACCCAGCAAATCCCTGTTGGTACGGATGTAATAGTTCAGGCTACCTGAAAGCTTGCTTCCGAACAGTTCGAAGTCGACGCCGGCATTAAAGTTGGCCGCTTTTTCCCAACGCAGATCATAATTGGTATTCTGATTAGGCCCCCCAAACCTGGTAGTAGGTGCCATTGTACAGGTAATAGCCATAACCGCCGTAAGTGTCCAGCGACAGGTAGTTTCCGAAATCCTGGTTCCCCGTTTCACCATAATCCGCACGCACTTTCAGTTCGTTCAGCCACGGAATGTCTTTCAGGAAACGCTCCTGCGTGGCACGCCATGCCACCGATGCAGCCGGGAAATAACCCCACTTGTTGGAATAGCCGAACTTGGAGGAACCTTCGCGGCGCAAGCTGGCCGAGAGGTAATATTTCTGGTCGAAATCATAATTCAGACGGCCAAAGAATGCGATCAGTTTCGACGAATTCTTGTAGGAACCCACGTTGTTGATTCCCTGCTGCAGGTTCCACAACCCGCTGCCCAGGTTATTGTAGGTCAATACGTTGGAAGGGAAATTCTCATTCTTCGCATTGAAACCCGACGAGGTGAAATACTGGAACGAATACCCGCCCAGCAATTTGACCGAATGCTTGTTCAGGTCCAGATAATAATTACCGATCCATTCGAAGCTCTTCTGATCATTCTCTTCGAGGACCTGCTCGCCCGTGTTCCGTTTGCTGCCATTGACGATGGTCGTCAGCGTCGACGGCGAAAACAGATACCTTCTCATCGACGAGCTCACTTCCCCGAGGGTGATTACGGTATTCAGGTTCTCGAGAATGTTGATCTTTGCAGAACCGTTCATATCCAGCAGCTTGTACTCGCGGTCGGATTTCACGCTCTTCGCGACTTCAACCGGGTTGTTGGCAAAGAATCCGGATGTCAGATATGCGTACTTGCCGGTTGAGTCGTGAACGGAGAGCGTCGGGTTCAGGGTCAGTGCGTAGTTAAAACCGCTGTAATCGGCATCGCTGGTTTTCGAAAAGCGCGGCGCGGCGGTGAAAGTCAGTTCGACCAGATTATTGGCCGTTTTATGATTGATATTGATCCGGCCACCATACTCGCGCTTGGCCGAACGGAGGTCGAGACCATTCGCATCGCGGTAATCGAGCGAGGTGAAATAGTTGGTTTTGCCGTTACCTCCCGAAAACTGGAGCGTATGCTTGTGTGAGAACGACGGGTTACGTTTCACCTCCTTCATCCAGTTGGTGTTGCCACCGAAATCCACGCCACGCTTATGGGCAAGGAACTCGTCTTTTGAAAGTACTTCGAGCTGGTTGGTCGCGTAATCGAAAGTGGTGTACCCATCGTAGAATAAGCGCGATTCCGCCGAACCTTTCTTCGTCGTGATCACGATCACCCCGTTGCTGCCGCGCGTACCGTAAATAGCGGATGCCGCACCGCCTTTTAGGACGTCGATCGACTCGATTTCGTTCTGGTTGATGTTGTCGATATTACCACCCGGCACGCCGTTGATCACAAACAACGGGCCCAGACCGGCGCTCCTCGACGAGGCCCCGCGAAGCTGGATATTAGGCGAAGAGTTGGGATCCGCCGCCGCCGTATTGGTTACCGACAAACCCGCCACTTTACCCTGAATGGCCATCAGCGGGTTATTGCTTCCCACGCGGAGCAAATCCTTGCCCGAAAGGTGCGTAATAGCACTGGAAACCTCCTTTTTGTTCAACGATCCGTAACCGATCACCACCACTTCGTTGAGCGTTTTCTGGTCTTCCACCAGCACGATTTCCAGATTGGTTTTACCGGCGACACTGATTTCCTGGCTCACATAACCCACATTGGAGACTATGAGCGTTGCGGAAGGATTGCTGACTTGCAGTTTGAAGGTACCGTCGGCCCCGGTAACCGTTCCGTTGCTGGTGCCTTTTTCCAGGATCGATACGCCCGGCAGTACGTCCTTCGCATCGGAAACCTTTCCGGAGATTTGGACGGTGTTCTGTGCGACGGCCTGCATAGCCGAAAGAAGCAACAGCATGCAGCCCAGCCAGGTAGCTGCCCGTGCCAGCGATTTCCTTACCGGCCGCTGGCATTTGCCATGACCGGCAGATTTGTATAAATTCATTTTCATGAAGGATTAATAGGGTGAACGCTTCGCAGCGTTGTTACTATTTGATTATAATATTGGATTAATTAAGAATGCTGCGAAGTTCCGGCTTTGGCGCGTAACCGGATGATCGTTTTGTCTCAATTTTGAATCAAAATGTCTCACCCGAAATTTTTATGATTTAACTAGGATTTTAGTGGATATCTTTATGCACCGGTTGTGCCAGGTCGTGATTAATATTGAAGTTCAAAATTGGTGAAAACAGTCTTTTCCTTCCTGCTTTTTTCCCTTGTTCTGGCGGGGGTCCATGCGCAGGAGATCCCTTTCTATTTTCGCAGTTATCAGGTCGCCGATGGCCTTTCCGGCAATGCAGTGGGCAAAATGCTGCAAGACAAGAAGGGTTTTATGTGGTTTGCGAGCCGCAATGGTCTTAACCGCTTCGATGGACATTCGTTCAGGATTTTCAGGAACGTAGCCGGCGATTCCACGAGCATCGGGAGCAACTCGATTTTTGCACTATACGAAGATGCGGCCGAAAAACTCTGGGTGGGTACGCACAAGGGCGTATACCGTTACGACCCCGTTCAGGACCGCTTCGACGCGTTCAGGCTCATCCCTGCCGGCGAGATACTGGAAATCCGGGGCGACCGCAACGGGAACATCTGGATCATCTCCAATCTGACGCTTTACCGCTACCACCTCCGCACAGGCCGCGCGGCACGCGTCGACCTTGGCAACGACCAACCCGTATCGCTGCACGTTTCGCCCGCCGGGGCCGTCTGGGTCGCCTGTAACAATGGCGTGGTGCGCCATTACCAGCAAAGCACGGGCCGGTTCGAAGCTTTTGATTTGGGCGCGTTGTCGGGTATCAGGGATATTTACGGCTCAATGACCCTGCACGCGGTCGGCGACTCGTCGTTGCTGATTGGCTCCATGAAGAAAGTTCTGCTTTTAAACTTTTTGAAAAAACAGGTCCGTAACCTCACTGCGGCGGGCCTGCCGGCAGAGGACGTGCAGGTGCATACCATTTTCCGGAAAAGCAGCCGCGAGTTCTGGCTCGGCACCGAATCGGGGCTTTATATCCTGGACCTGGTCTCGGGCCATTCCCAGCATATTGTCCGTGAACAGTTTAACCGCTATTCGATTACCGACAACATTATCAACGCCATTTTCCGCGACCGCGAGGGCGGTATCTGGATCACGACCCAGTTTGGCGGGATCAATTATTACTCTACGCAATTCAATAATTTCCGCAAGTTCTTTCCAAAACCCGGTAACGGCATCAGTGGCAGCATCGTGCATGAAATTACGGCGGATAAATATGGCAGGCTCTGGATCGGGACCGAGGACGCGGGGCTCAACCGGCTCGATCCTCGAACGGGTATATTTAAAGCGTTTGTTCCGGATGGCCGTCCGGGCAGTATCTCCTACCACAACATACACGGACTGGTGGCCGACGGCGACGAGCTGTGGGTGGGTACCTACGAGCACGGTCTCGATGTGCTCGACCTCCGCACCGGGCGCGTAATCCGGCATTACAACGCCTCGTCCAATCCGCGCTCGCTCAGCAGCAATTTCATTGTTACATTATATAAAACCCGCGACGGCGATATCCTGGCAGGCACCTGGATGGGCCTTTGCAAATACAACCGCGCTACCGACGATTTCACGAGAATACCATTCTTCAATGCGCAGGTACAAAGCATTCACGAAGACGCCGAAGGAACCATTTGGGCAGCCAGCTACGGCGGCGGCGTTTATTATTTCAACCCGAAAACCCGAAAACAGGGGCACCTCCGCCAGAATGCCGACCGCCCCGACGGACTCCCGGACAATTACGTGAACAGCATTTATCAGAGCTCCGACAAGAGCATCTGGCTCTGCACCGAACACGGGCTTTCGCGCTACAACCCGGAAACCGGGCAATTCAGGAATTACCGCATGACCGACGGCCTGCCCGACAACCAGGTATTCCGCGTTTTGGAGGACGAGTCGGGCAATTTCTGGATTTCGACTTCCCGCGGGCTCGCACGGCTCGACGGCCACACCGACCAGTTCACTACCTTTCACACCGGCAATGGCCTGCCCACGGACCAGTTCAATTACAACTCATCCTACAAAGATCCCGACGGCACATTGTATTTCGGCACGGTGGCCGGAATGGTCGGTTTCAAACCGGCCGCATTGCTTCGGAACGCATTCGTACCACCGGTTTACATTACGCGTTTGCAGGTCAACAACCACGATGTGGACGTGCGGCAGGCCGACTCGCCCCTCAGGCAATCGGTCGTTTACGCGAGCGGGCTCACCCTCCCCTATCAAAGCTCGGGTGTAAGCTTCGAAGTGGCCGTGCTGAGCTATGTCATTCCTGAACGGAACAGCTATCAATACCAGCTCGAAGGACTTTCGAAGGAATGGGTACCGTTCCAGGGCAGCCGGCGCATTCATTTTGCGAAGCTCCCGCCCGGCGAGTACACGCTCAGAATCCGCGGCGCCAACAACGACGGCCTTTGGAACACCCGTGAAAAACGGCTGAATATTACCATTCTACCGCCGTTCTGGGCGACTGGCTGGGCATATTCGTTTTATGTGGTGCTGATTGTGAGTATTATTGTGGTAATTTTTCGTTATTATTTCCTCGCCCTCCATGAAAAAAACCGCCGGCAGATCGAGACGATTGAAATGGGAAAAGAGCGGGAAATTTATAATGCCAAAATCGACTTTTTCACCAATGTGGCGCACGAGATCCGTACGCCGTTGACGCTGATCAAAATGCCGCTCGACAAGCTGCTGGCGAGTGTAAAGTCGGACCCTGAAATGATTGAGCGTTTGAATATGATTGATAAAAACACCTCCCGGCTGATCGACCTGACCAACCAGCTCCTCGATTTCAGAAAAGCCGAGGCAAATAATTACAGCCTTAATTTTACCAAAACCGATATTAACGAACTGCTCAACGACGTCTTCGCGACCTTCCGCCCCGCCGCGGAGCAAAAGCAGTTGCAATACAAACTGGAATTACCGCGCATTACATTGCAGGCGTTTGTGGACGAGGAAGCCTGCAAGAAAATCACCAGCAACCTGATCAGTAACGCGATCAAATATGCCGAAAGCCGCGTCAAAGTGAAGCTTTCTCCATTCAACAGCGACGACCTCCTTTTCCATATCGAATTCTCCAACGACGGCCCGCTGATCGAATACCAGGACCGCGACCGCATTTTCGAGCCGTTTTACCGCGCGGAAGGCAATAGCAAGGAGCAGGGAACAGGCATTGGCCTGCCGCTCGCCCGGTCGCTCGCCGAGTTGCACAAGGGCTCGCTCGAACTGAAACGGTCGGAAATGGATCAGAACACATTCCTGTTGTCCATCCCGATCCACCAGGATTACGAGCTCGACCTCAATAAGGAGAACGAAGGAACCGCCGCGGAAAACAATGCCGGCGAAAATGAACAAAGTTCGGCTAACCCGAATAAACCCAATGTATTACTTGTAGAAGATAACACTGAAATTCTCGGGTATCTCGGCCGCGAACTAAGCCTGGATTATAATATTTTCAGGGCGGGCGACGGCCGGCAGGCCATCGATCTGTTGCAGGAAGAACAAATCCATCTGGTAATCTCCGACATTATGATGCCTGTGATGGACGGTATCGCATTATGCCGGGAAATGAAAAATGATGTGCGTTTCAGCCACATCCCAATCATCCTGCTGACCGCCAAAAACTCGATCAGTTCCAGGATCGAAGGACTGGAAGTAGGTGCGGACGCTTACATCGAAAAACCGTTTTCGCTCGAACATTTATCCGCGCAGATCTCGAACCTGCTCCATAACCGCGATATTATCAAAGATTATTTCGCGCGCTCGCCGCTTACCCACATCAAGGGCATCGCATTCTCGCGTGCGGACAAGGACTTTCTCGAACAGCTGAATGCCATCATCACCGCCCACATCGCCGACAGCGATCTGGATGTGGATATGTTGTCGTCCAAAATGAACATGAGCCGCCCTACCCTATACCGGAAGATCAAGGGCATTTCCGACATGACGCCCCATGAGCTTATTAACCTGTCGCGGCTCAAAAAAGCGGCCGAACTGCTTGCCGAAAAAAATTACAAAATCAACGAAGTGGCCGACATGGTGGGATACAGCGTGCCTACCAACTTCTCGCGCGATTTTCAAAAACAGTTCGGCGTGAGCCCTTCCGGTTACATGAATGCATTGTAGGTTGTCCGGCGCCTTCGCAGATTTTGAAAACCGGCTAAGGACATGCCGTTGCACAGGCCTCAGATCGCCTCCGAATCGTAGGCGTTGAACCGGATGTTATCGAACGTCACCGGCGCTTTGCTGACAATGTAGATGTCCTGTAAACCGGAGCTGATCTTCCTGTAACGCGTGTAGTTTTCTTTTGCCAGGCCGAGATCGGAAAAACAACGGCTCAGGTAATTTTCGCTTACAAACGTCGTCCCATATACGCTGGCGTTTTTGATACTGTCTTCCACGACACTGTCGCTGTCTTCGCTTTGCGTCGAATAGATGAAGTCGTCGTCCGAATTGCACAGGGACGTATCATGCACCGTAAATGCGAGGACACCAAGCGGCGCCAGGCAATTCAACAGCTGTATCAGCCACCTCCGGAAAAGGTCTTCGGGCAAATGGCTGAACAGGGAAGCCACAAAGATAAACGGGAACTTCATTCCCGGCCGGAACTCCTCGGGGATAAACGAGGAGACGATCCCGTTGACCCCGAATCTTTCGATCTGGAAATCCACCCCATGTTTTTTAACATCGGCCGTGTAGATATGTTCCGGGCGCATTACGTGAACCAGATGCCTTTCCAGCGTACCATAGCCCGAAGCAAAGTCCAGGAAAGGGCCGGCTTCCCGCGCCCACCCGCTACCCCACCTTTTTTCGGCTATCTTGCTGACCATATCGAGCAAGCTCACTCCCCTGACCAGGTACGCCCGGACCGCCGCCTCGACGCTGAAACCGTTATTAATGAAATGCAGCAGCATCATATCGTTTTTTGAGATACCCATATCGAGGCGCGACGGGAGGGCCAGAACCTTCTTGACCCGCTCTATTTCAAGCAGTGTCGCCTCATTCAATCGCCACTCGTCCGGATAAATGTCGTGAATCCTTTGTTCCAGTGCGTGCAGTTTTTGATTGGTTTCCCTGTGCAGCGCCATTTGAGAGATAATATATTTGACCGGCGGGCCAAATACCAGCATTACCATTTTCTTTAAAATAACTTTCATAGCTAACAACTGTTAAAGGTGGAAGAACGTGTAGCGTACTATTTGGTCAAAAAGGGAGATGGCCGTCTCTATTTACAGGACAACAAAATAAATCACGAGCGTTGCGCTTTTTAAAAAAAACTGCGCAATGCCCGTGATACCAATGAAATACAATAAGTAAAAGAAGAGGGAGTAACAATCCACGCGTGCTTATGGGACTCGAACCTCCATCATGGTTTGCACCACAATGCCCTCCCCCTGTGATGCAGCGAAGTATCCCGTTTCTACGGCATCTCTGTATTGTGGCGGTACCACACCGCTATATCGACATACTATTTATGGATTCCAAAGCATGCGCGCCGTTTTCCAACGCAACCAGCACGCCAAAAATCTTGTCGCTCCAACCTGCGATCAGATAAACGTCATCATTCATGAGCCGCAACGGCGTTTGTCCATATCCACGTAAATCGAACAGATAAAGCCGTGCGCGTGGAGCCAGATCACGTTTGTAACGTATCCAAAGCGCCTGGATGCTTTCTGTTCCCATGCTGTCCCAAAGCTGGCAGTCTGTAAAAAGCAGTATTTTATCCACAACCGCTTTTCTTTGCAACAGGTCCCTGACAACCAGATAGCCGTTAGTGGCGTAACCCACTTCACCTTCCCTTCGGTAAAACTCCTGAACACCGGCCAACACACGGTTACTACGAACACCGATGCGCTTCCAGATGTCACCGAACATTCCGATCTCCACATTAGCACAACGCGTTTGCAACAACATTGCCAGCACCAGTCCCACGTCGTAAAGCATAATGGTCGACTTGGCGGAAACGGGCGTCTGCATTGAACCGGAGACATCGCACGCAAGCACCACTCGCGTATTTTTTCCAAAACCGCTGATCGCGGCGGCACTATGCGCAACAGCCAGCTCCAATGCTTCCATCACCCGTTCGCGCCCTTCCGGCTCGCGGCCGAACAACCTTTTGAAACCGCTCATAGCATTCTTGTCATCACTTTCAGAAGTCATTTTCAAAAGCTCACGGTAAGCCGCAAGGTATCGGAACGGAAGTTGTTTGGCTTTCGCAACCTGCTCTGCCGATGACAAAATCCGGCAGATTTTCCGGAAATGCGCCGGGGAAATTAACTTCCAGCAAATTCCGGAGATTTCGAAGCAATGCCATATAGCCGAGTTTTCCACTGTCTATCAACTCCTCCCACTTTGTTTTGAATGCTTCCGCACGTTCGGCTTCGTCCGAAAATACCTGCTGCCCCAACGTCGACAACTCGATTTCCCAGGTGTAGGGCGTGTCCAGATTGTCGGACGCGATCCGGTCGAAAACCATTTGCTGGCCGGCATCTTTTGCTTTCGGGTGCATTGTAGTGGTCGACAAAAAGTACTACACCTATTCAGACAAAAATTACAGCATCGCCAATATCCCCCCTGAGCCGTCGGGATTTGAAGATTCTTGGGGAAATATCGGCTCTGCTGCGACAATTTAAAGGGCTGAGCCATTTCGCCGACCTCAACGAAATGTCAGTCGGCTGGAAGACAAGATTCACGCAAGGCGCACGCACAGCATGCCTGTGGTTGATTTTGAAAAGAATGATAATTTGAAGGGACTCGAACACATCGAATCGATCAGACAGGCGATCATTTCGAAAACGGCCATGTGCTTTACATACCAATGTTTCAAAGCACGGGCGGCATCCACTTTCTGTTTCAGCCCCTATTTGCTGAAAGAGTATCGCAACCGCTGGTTCGTTTTGGGCGAGTCGCATCGGCAGCAGGAACAGATACTCACACTGGCACTCGACCGTATCCTGCATTTAACGGAAGAACCGGCGGAAGTTTACCGGGAAAACCACAGAATCGATTTAGTCACTCATTATGACGATGTAATCGGGGTCACGAAAACGCCTGGCCGGAAAAGCACCGTAGTAACATTTCGAATAGACCATGCCAACGCCCCCTATGTTATTACCAAACCCCTGCAAAATGCATTGGCCGTGACGAACACGGTCAGATTTTGGATCAAGCAGAAAATCTGGGGGGGAGATTAAGCATAAAGTTTGGTAAGCCTGAATAGGAAGAATGGAATATCCCTCACACCTCTGGATGAGGATCTAAAAGCCTTGATCTTCGCATTGAATGACTCTGCCGAAGCGTTGGTACTCCTGTTATTGAAGAAATTAAGGATGTCCAGATAATGCGTTTGAATAGATCGGGCAACGGTTTTAAAGGAATCTAAGCCGCAATTTTCAACTGCATTGTACCACAATGCCAGTCTTTTAAACGCCTGCTCTTTGGACTTGCAAACCCGAAAAACGGTTCCTAAGCCTGTTGCGAGCGTGTAAGCCTGGGCGATTAGTGGGTAACGCTCGAAAAGCAGCCTGGAACGATGAACCTGTGAAGGTGTCCACTTGTCATGGTGCTTGAAAAGCAAATATCTACTCCTGACAAGCAGCTGTTTTAAGGTATCTCCGTTGGCAAGAATTTCCGGCTGGTAAACCAAACCAGATTGCCTGCCAGCTTCAATAGCCTGATTTTCTTGATCCAGGGCTTGCCAACGATGTTGTATCCTGATTTCCTGAACTGCATCAAAGGCAAGTTTTTGCACATGAAAGCGGTCGATGACCTTCAGAGCTTTTGGAAAACATCGACTGACAATCAACCCCATGTTAGCGGCCATATCCAGCGTTACTTCCCGTACTTTACCTCGAATACCTTTCGGAATCTTTCTCAAAACCTCGATGACCAAGCTAGCTTGCGTGCCTTTGACCATAGCCACCAATGAGCCTTTTCTGCCTCTGGCTGCTTTGTTAGTCACAATTGTATAGAGCTCACCGTTGGAAAGAGAGGTTTCGTCAATGCTTAAATACGGGCCGGTGTTCTCAGGGTACAACAACCAGTCAGCAGCATGCTCGCGTTGATCCCAATCTTTGTAGTCGCTTATATGGTCTTTATACTGTTGTTGAAGCTGTTTGCCGTCCAGATGAAAGTATTTCCCTAATTGTGAGCAGCTAACAGGATTATTATCAATACATTGTTTTTAAAAAATCAGCGAACTCTTTAGTCATCCGAGTTCCCTGTTGCACCACATTCCAATCCCTGCTGATAATTTCGCCAGTGTCCTTGACTTCCCAGCGTCGACGCTTGATACAGAGCGTAACTTTTTGATTACGAATAGGAAAGTCCTGAATGTAAATCTCAGGTAAATAACCTTTGGATTCTAATTTTTGATCCTTGTATTCGGAAGGAGGAAGATTTTTCTCTTCCAAGTAAATATGCAGACCAGTGAGGCCTTCGACGATTTTGGAAAGCTCGAAATAATCGAGGATACCCTCTGGTAACAGGAAGCGGACTAGAGCTAAATAGGACTCTTGCAATGCATTCAATGTTGATTCATTGCAAAACAACTACTTTTTTCACCGCTCCCCAAGTTTTCGGACTGATCCCTGATCCCAGATTTTGGATCAAGCAGAAAATCTGGGGGGAGATTAAGCATAAAGTTTGGTAAGCCTGAATAGGAAGAATGGAATATCCCTCACACCTCTGGATGAGGATCTAAAAGCCTTGATCTTCGCATTGAATGACTCTGCCGAAGCGTTGGTACTCCTGTTATTGAAGAAATTAAGGATGTCCAGATAATGCGTTTGAATAGATCGGGCAACGGTTTTAAAGGAATCTAAGCCGCAATTTTCAACTGCATTGTACCACAATGCCAGTCTTTTAAACGCCTGCTCTTTGGACTTGCAAACCCGAAAAACGGTTCCTAAGCCTGTTGCGAGCGTGTAAGCCTGGGCGATTAGTGGGTAACGCTCGAAAAGCAGCCTGGAACGATGAACCTGTGAAGGTGTCCACTTGTCATGGTGCTTGAAAAGCAAATATCTACTCCTGACAAGCAGCTGTTTTAAGGTATCTCCGTTGGCAAGAATTTCCGGCTGGTAAACCAAACCAGATTGCCTGCCAGCTTCAATAGCCTGATTTTCTTGATCCAGGGCTTGCCAACGATGTTGTATCCTGATTTCCTGAACTGCATCAAAGGCAAGTTTTTGCACATGAAAGCGGTCGATGACCTTCAGAGCTTTTGGAAAACATCGACTGACAATCAACCCCATGTTAGCGGCCATATCCAGCGTTACTTCCCGTACTTTACCTCGAATACCTTTCGGAATCTTTCTCAAAACCTCGATGACCAAGCTAGCTTGCGTGCCTTTGACCATAGCCACCAATGAGCCTTTTCTGCCTCTGGCTGCTTTGTTAGTCACAATTGTATAGAGCTCACCGTTGGAAAGAGAGGTTTCGTCAATGCTTAAATACGGGCCGGTGTTCTCAGGGTACAACAACCAGTCAGCAGCATGCTCGCGTTGATCCCAATCTTTGTAGTCGCTTATATGGTCTTTATACTGTTGTTGAAGCTGTTTGCCGTCCAGATGAAAGTATTTCCCTAATTGTGAGCAGCTAACAGGATTATTATCAATACATTGTTTTTAAAAAATCAGCGAACTCTTTAGTCATCCGAGTTCCCTGTTGCACCACATTCCAATCCCTGCTGATAATTTCGCCAGTGTCCTTGACTTCCCAGCGTCGACGCTTGATACAGAGCGTAACTTTTTGATTACGAATAGGAAAGTCCTGAATGTAAATCTCAGGTAAATAACCTTTGGATTCTAATTTTTGATCCTTGTATTCGGAAGGAGGAAGATTTTTCTCTTCCAAGTAAATATGCAGACCAGTGAGGCCTTCGACGATTTTGGAAAGCTCGAAATAATCGAGGATACCCTCTGGTAACAGGAAGCGGACTAGAGCTAAATAGGACTCTTGCAATGCATTCAATGTTGATTCATTGCAAAACAACTACTTTTTTCACCGCTCCCCAAGTTTTCGGACTGATCCCTGATCCCAGATTTTGGATCAAGCAGAAAATCTGGGGGGAGATTAAGCATAAAGTTTGGTAAGCCTGAATAGGAAGAATGGAATATCCCTCACACCTCTGGATGAGGATCTAAAAGCCTTGATCTTCGCATTGAATGACTCTGCCGAAGCGTTGGTACTCCTGTTATTGAAGAAATTAAGGATGTCCAGATAATGCGTTTGAATAGATCGGGCAACGGTTTTAAAGGAATCTAAGCCGCAATTTTCAACTGCATTGTACCACAATGCCAGTCTTTTAAACGCCTGCTCTTTGGACTTGCAAACCCGAAAAACGGTTCCTAAGCCTGTTGCGAGCGTGTAAGCCTGGGCGATTAGTGGGTAACGCTCGAAAAGCAGCCTGGAACGATGAACCTGTGAAGGTGTCCACTTGTCATGGTGCTTGAAAAGCAAATATCTACTCCTGACAAGCAGCTGTTTTAAGGTATCTCCGTTGGCAAGAATTTCCGGCTGGTAAACCAAACCAGATTGCCTGCCAGCTTCAATAGCCTGATTTTCTTGATCCAGGGCTTGCCAACGATGTTGTATCCTGATTTCCTGAACTGCATCAAAGGCAAGTTTTTGCACATGAAAGCGGTCGATGACCTTCAGAGCTTTTGGAAAACATCGACTGACAATCAACCCCATGTTAGCGGCCATATCCAGCGTTACTTCCCGTACTTTACCTCGAATACCTTTCGGAATCTTTCTCAAAACCTCGATGACCAAGCTAGCTTGCGTGCCTTTGACCATAGCCACCAATGAGCCTTTTCTGCCTCTGGCTGCTTTGTTAGTCACAATTGTATAGAGCTCACCGTTGGAAAGAGAGGTTTCGTCAATGCTTAAATACGGGCCGGTGTTCTCAGGGTACAACAACCAGTCAGCAGCATGCTCGCGTTGATCCCAATCTTTGTAGTCGCTTATATGGTCTTTATACTGTTGTTGAAGCTGTTTGCCGTCCAGATGAAAGTATTTCCCTAATTGTGAGCAGCTAACAGGATTATTATCAATACATTGTTTTTAAAAAATCAGCGAACTCTTTAGTCATCCGAGTTCCCTCTTGCACCACATTCCAATCCCTGCTGATAATTTCGCCAGTGTCCTTGACTTCCCAGCGTCGACGCTTGATACAGAGCGTAACTTTTTGATTACGAATAGGAAAGTCCTGAATGTAAATCTCAGGTAAATAACCTTTGGATTCTAATTTTTGATCCTTGTATTCGGAAGGAGGAAGATTTTTCTCTTCCAAGTAAATATGCAGACCAGTGAGGCCTTCGACGATTTTGGAAAGCTCGAAATAATCGAGGATACCCTCTGGTAACAGGAAGCGGACTAGGGCTAAATAGGACTCTTGCAATGTATTCAATGTTGATTCATTGCAAAACAACTACTTTTTTCACCGCTCCCCAAGTTTTCGGACTGATCCCAGATTTTTTTATTGCAACATGGAGGCGAATATAAGAAAAAAGCACTTAACAAAGTTGCTAAGTGCTTGATTTCAAGAGCCCCCCAGTCGGGATCGAACCAACGACCTACTGATTACAAGTCAGTTGCTCTACCAGCTGAGCTATGGAGGCCTTTTTTCTTTGTGATACCGTTTGTTATTCCGTTATCATGGTGCAAAAGTAGTCGAGCGGGATATACAATGCAACCTTTACAAAGTATTTTTTTGAACTTTTTTTTCCGGTTTCAGATAGCTTCCTGAATAATAGTGAGTTGGTGTTTCAGGTCGTCCAGCTGACTCAACGCGTTATTGATCTTCCTCTCGAATTCGGCTTTCAAACGATCCGAAGTTTTCGATTTCGCAAAGAATTCGATGTTGTTTTGCCAAAGTGCGATGTCGTTTTCAAGCTGTGTAATCTTCCGGCGGATATCATTTTCCTTCCGGTACAGGTTACGGCTGCTTTCGCTGTCACGTACCAGTTCCACTTCGCTTTCCAGCACGGCTTGTTCCTTCTCTTTCGTAGAGAGCTGGCCGATGGCGCTTACATAAGTGTTGATGGCCGCGATATAACGCTTCTGAATGGCTTGCATATCCTTTTTTGGGAACAAACCCTATCGACGACCATTCGGCCTTGAACGCGCTCAGCAAATTGAGCGAAGATTCGTCCTTATCCTTGGCTGCCGCCTCGATTCTCTCGATGAGATCGGTTTTCAGTTTCAAGTTGTTTTCGAATTCCTCTTCTACTTCGCGGTTTTTGGCACGTTTCTGGTCGAAATAGGAATCGCAGGCTTTTTTGAAGCGGTCGTAAATCGTATCCTTGAATTTCTCGGGAACCTGTCCGATTCCCTTCCATTTCTTTTGCAGTTCGATCACCTTCTGGGTCGTGGCGGGATTGTCCTCACCGCTCGCCAGAAGAGCTTCCGCTTCTTCACAAAGCTGGTTTTTCAGTTCGAGGTTCTGCTCGCGCTTGGCTTCCAGCTGACGGAAGAACTCGCCTTTGTTATTGAAAAACGTTTTCAACGCGGCCCAGAACTTCTTGCTGAGTTCCTTGCCTTCTTCGCGTGGCATAATGCCTTTCAAGGCAACCCATTGGTCCTGGAACGCCATGATATCTTTCGTCTTGGCATTCCATTCCTTGATGCTGCCGGAGTTATAGGTCGTGAACGGAACAATCGCCTCGTAGATTTTCAGCTTTTGCTCGTAGTTTTCCTGCATGGATTTTTTCTGCTCCGCGAACTGGCCGCGCTGCGCATCGTAAAGCACGTCCAAAGCCTCCTTGAAACGTTGCCAGAGCTTCTCCTGTTCCTCTTTAGGGGCGGGCCCGAGGTGTTTATATTCCTCGAAAATATGGTTGGCTTCATTCAGGATTTCCCGTGACATTGGGCGGTTTTCCAGCGACCTGCCGAGTTCCTCTACTTTCTCGCACAACTCGGCTTTCAGTTCCGCGTTCCGGCGACGGTCCAGCTCCTTGAGTTCGAAGTAAATATTGCGGTTGCTGAAATACCGGTCGATCAGCGCATTGTACGTCGCCCAGAGCGTGCCGTTATGCGGCGATGCGACGTTACCGGCCGCCTTCCATTCCTCCTGTATCTTTTTAAATTCTTCCCAGCTCGATTTCAATCCGCTGGCGTCGGTCTCCCGCGTGCCTTCCTCGTCTACAAGCGCACGCAAGCGGCCGAGAAGTGCCGTCTTGACGTTGAAATTCTTCTCCTTTTCCTTCTCCTGACTTTGGTAAAATGCGTTTTTCAAACTACGGATGTCGCGCGTCAGGGAATCGATTTTCTGCGTTTCCGCGTCGTATTTGTATTCGAACCCTTCTTCGCCGCCGGTTTCTTCGATAAATACCTTCAATGCGGCTTCGCGGTCCCTTTGTTTGATCTGATCCAAAACCGTACGGACGCCCCTGGCAACGGCTTCCGCCTTTTTCAGCTGAGCTGCGGTAGCACCTTCGCCGCGGATGGCCGCCAGCTCGTTCTCCAACAAATTAACCAGCTGCTCCTTAGACAGTTGGCTATAATCCACATCAGGCGTTTCTTCCTCGTGCTCCTCAGTCAACTCATTGTTAAGATCAATTTCAAGGGTATCAATCGTTTTTGGTGCCAGGTCGTCCTGCTCTTCGCTTTTGACCCCTTCTTGTTGTTCTTGTGCCATCGTGATGCTTGTTTCGTACGTACGGTCTCTTATAGATTACAAATCTAATAATCTTTCCTTTGAATTGGCTACTTTTGACAGCCCATCATTGAACATATTAGTATCCAATGGATCAGAATATTGCAAATATCCGTCATGATTATCAGCTCAAAGGCCTTCTCGAATCCGATCTCGACCCTGATCCCCTGAAACAGTTCAGGTTATGGTTCGACGACGTGCTGGAAGCAGGGATTACCGAATCGAATGCAATGCTCCTCAGCACGGTTTCCGAGGGTCGCCCGGCGGGCCGGATTGTGTTGCTCAAGGACTTCGATAAAAGAGGGTTTTCCTTCTTCACCAATTATGACAGTAAAAAAGGCAGGGAAATCGAAGCCAACCCGCAGGTAGCTTTGACTTTTTTTTGGAAAGAACTTGAAAGACAGGTCCGTATCGAAGGTAAAATCGAAAAAACATCGGAAGAAGAATCGGACGAATACTTTGCTGTGCGACCGCGCGGCAGCCAGATCGGCGCGTGGGCTTCGGCCCAAAGCGAGGTCATTCCCGATCGTACGTTTCTTGAAGAAAAAACCAGCGAACTGAAAGCCCGGTTCGAAGGCCGGCCGGTGCCCCGTCCGCCCTATTGGGGTGGCTACCGGGTCGTTCCCGACTATATCGAATTCTGGCAGGGCCGCCCCAGCCGCCTGCACGACCGGTTGGCCTATACGAAGCAAAGCGACGGAGAGTGGAAAGTTGAGCGGCTTTCGCCGTAGTCAATAAGTTAATGAGTGAATGCTTCAATGAGTGAATGAGTGAATAGTTTACAGAAACAGATCATTCACTCATTCACTCATTCAAAATTCACTCATTACTATTTCCTCTCACTCATCGGAACGAAATCCCTCCTTGGCGCTCCGATGTAAATCTGGCGTGGGCGGCCGATCGGCTCTTTGTTTTCGCGCATTTCTTTCCATTGGGCGATCCATCCAGGCAAGCGACCAATGGCGAACATTACCGTGAACATGTTGGTCGGGATACCCAATGCGCGGTAAATGATACCTGAATAGAAATCCACATTCGGGTAGAGCTTGCGCTGCACGAAGTATTCGTCTTCCAAAGCGGCTTTTTCGAGTCTTTGCGCGATTTCAAGCACAGGATCGTTGATGCCCAGCTTGTTCAATACGTCGTCCGCAGCCTTTTTGATGATGCGTGCACGCGGGTCGAAATTTTTATAAACGCGGTGACCGAAACCGAACAGGCGGAAGCCGCTGCTCTTGTCCTTGGCCATATTAATGTATTTCTGCGTATCGCCGCCGTCGGCTTTGATAGCCTCGAGCATTTCGATCACCTCCTGATTGGCACCTCCGTGGAGAGGCCCCCATAATGCGCTGATACCCGAAGAAATCGAAGAGAAAATGTTGGCATGCGACGAGCCTACCAGCCTCACGGTAGAAGTAGAGCAGTTCTGCTCGTGGTCGGCGTGGAGAATGAGAAGCTTGTTCAATGCGGCGGAAACAACCGGGTCAACATGGTATTTCGCTACCGGCAACGAGAACATCATGTTCAGGAAGTTCGAGCAATAATCGAGGTCGTTCTGCGGATAGTTTACGGGATGCCCCTGGGATTTTTTGTACGACCACGTTGCGATCGTCGGCAATTTGGCCAGCAAGCGGATAATGTGCAGCTGGGTCACCTCCTCCGAATTCTGCCCGTTCGCATCGGGATAGAATGCGCTCATCGCACTCACCAGCGACGACAGCACGCCCATCGGGTGGGCATTTACCGGAAAACCTTCGAAAATTTTGCGCATATCCTCGTTCACGAGCGTATGCGTACGGATTTCATGTTCAAATTCAGCGAATTGTTTTTCGGTAGGAAGCTCTCCGTAAATAAGCAGGTATGCAACTTCAAGGAAAGAAGATTTCTCGGCCAGGTCCTCGATCGAGTAACCTCTGTAATTCAGAATGCCCTCTTCTCCGTCCAGAAATGTAATGGCACTTTTGGTCGCGCCGGTATTCTTGTAACCCGAGTCAATCGTAATATACCCTGTCTGGTCACGCAATTTGGAAATATCTATCGCCTTTTCCTGTTCACTACCTTCAATTATGGGGAACTCGTACTTTTTACCTTCAAGGGTCAATTCAGCTATTTGGGACATAGAAATAAGAATAAAATTAAAAGGGTTAATGACAAGGCAGGCCAATCGGTCAATTCAAGCCAAAGTTTTTCGTTAACAGCGATTTACTTACCCAACAAGTTAATTTTGTGTTAAATAGGCCCGGGGATTAACCATTTCCCCGTCCGACACAAGCCGCAATATCCTAAAAAACTGCGTACTTTCTATTATTATCCATGGTTTATTTGTGAAAAATCAAGACGGAAACAATATTATTTCACAATTTGAAGTATTTATAAGAATATTCTACTGCCACACTTTTACCGGACAATAATTCGCAGTAAAAAAAGCGCCTAAACGGCGCCGGAACCACTTTTCCCCTGTGTTAGCACATCGTTACCCGGTTCTTTGACCAATATCCTCTTGAAGAGGTACCTCAGGTGCAGGCCGGTGAGGATGACCGGCAATAAATGCGCGCCGTAAATGAATGCCTTGCCCGTGATCCGGTACGAAAATGACGAGAACGTTACAAACACGTACATGAACCACGCAAGCGAAACGCCCGTCAATGCGAGGTAGGTAAATATGGCCGTTTTCCTGCGCGTCAAACGGTAAACCAGCTCACAAAGCGCAAGCGAAATCCCGACGACGATCATCACGGTTAGCAATGCCCTCGGAAAATTACGTATGTAATGGTGCTTGTACACCAGTACTCCGATCTTCCCGATCAGATTCGGATGCGCGAGAAGGTAAGCATCCGTGACACTCAATACCAGCAGCAGCAACAGGCTGCTCCATTTGCGATTCATTCTGATGACGTTTTTCAGGTTGGTTTACACTTACATACTACCCTCGCGGATACTTTTAAATTCCCGATAATGCCGGACGATGAAGGCAATTTTTTGCGCTTCGGGCCACTCGTCCGGTATCCAGTTGATTTTCAGGCCGTCTTTTTCCATTTTCCTGAAAAAGGTCATCTGCCGTTTTGCAAATCGATGAATTTCTGTTTCCAGCTTTGCATACATTTCTCCGTAGTCCATTTCTCCCGTCAGGTAATGCGTCACATACTTATATTCCAGCCCATAGTAAATCAATTGATCGGGAGTGATCCCCTGATCTAAAAGGCCTTGCACCTCTTCTGTTAAACCTTGCTTTAACCGGGCAGCCAGCCGGCCGCTGATCTTTTGTCGCCGTGTTTCGACCGGAGGGTCAAGGCCGAAAATTATGGCAGGATACACTGGCTCTTTTGTACCAAACTGTATTTGATGTTGAGGATGTTCATCCAGAAATGCGGCAATTTCGAGCGCGCGTATCAGCCGCTTGCGTGTGGAAGTGTCCGCGAATGCATGGTAAGGCGAATCCGATTGCCGAAACCGTTCGAGTAGCTGTTCGGTTGTCTGGTTTTCCAAACTTTCGCGTAAAGGCGCATTCACCGGCACCGTGTCGTTTGCATGCCCTTTCAGCAATGCGTAAATATAAAACCCGGTACCGCCGCAAACAACCGGAATGCGCTCCCTCGCGACGACCTCCCGATAGGCCGTGGCGAAATCGTGCTGGAAATCGTTGACATTGTACTGTTCACCGGCATCACGAATATTAATCAGATGGTAAGGGATATTTTTACCGTCCACCACATATTCACTAAGGTCCTTTCCGGTCCCGATGTCCATCTGCCGGTAAACCTGCCGGGAATCGGCACTGAGTATCTCGCCGCCTATTTCGTGCGCGACCCGCGTCGCAAGATGCGTCTTGCCCGAGGCGGTTGGCCCCAGAATGACTAGTAAGGGCGTTTTCTTATTCATTAAACCGGGCGATTTTAAGGGTTTTTACATACTTGATACTGCCCAGGTTGCACACGGTAAGGTATACCTTCGGTGGATTTTCCGGCAAATCTCCGGCCCCGAACGGTTTGCCGGTCCGCTCTCCGGTGGCCGTGTTGACATACACCTTACGGGGCATCATTTCTCCCTTTTTTTCAAAACCCAACTGACGATAGCTGCGGCCGTCCGACCATTCAAGATCCGCGTAGGTCATGATATCGTCCGGTAATTTCTCGCGAATGAAAGCATTCAACAGCTTATCGAGCGCGCCAACTACATTGGTACCGGGCAAGCTGGCGAAACGGATCAGTTCGTGCGATCTGAACGGCCTGTCGCTTTGCCCGAAAATGCGTGCGTGGCTGAACGTAGCGACGGCCACCATCCATTCGCCGGCCGGTTTTTCCATGGCGAAACCATGGGGTAATATACGGTAATATCGCTCCGGCAAAAACAGTCCGTACCGGAATTTCGACGCGGTACTGCCGTTCAGATGACTTCCCTCGAGAAACGCGGAAGCAGTCGCGGTATCGATCCTGCGTACCTGGGTGAGGCGGGCGGGAATTTTGGTCGAAATACCCAGCATCGCCGCCAGCCGCGACCGGACAATGCCTTTTCGCGCAGCCCAATAATCTTCCCAAACCACAACCGCCCGGGTCCCATCGTCCCGCGTGGCCGACAACCGCTTTTTCAATTCCGCAGGCAGAAGTTCATGCTGCGCTTTCCGCCAAGACTCGAACGTGACCGCGATCACCTCCATGCGCAACCTGCTGTCTTCGAAGACACCTATTACGGGCAATGCAAAGCCGGGTTTTTCGAGGAATACCGCACGGAACCCTATGGATATTAACCAGTCGCAAAGTTGGTCCGGAAATGATATTTGTTCTGCCAATTTGAAATGCCCGAATAAAGGGGGCAAGTTAAGTCGGGAAAGTCTGACAACAAAAAAACGCGCCGATGCGGCGCGTTCCAATCAGAGTGTCATATAATGGATTACTTGCCTCCTAACCCGAAAATGATGCCGACATTGACTCCCCCGAATTTGGAAGTAGATTCAAAGTCGATATTATTGGGTGATCCGGTTTCCGAGCTATGGTTTTTGTTGCCAAATACGAAGTGATAAATGCCCTCTACCTGTATACCCAGGTTACCGAACGCGAACACCACACCGGCGCGGGGAGCTGCACCAAAATTGCTGTGTTTCGACGATTCGAGTACCGTTTCACCGTTCCATTTCGCCTTGTATTTGGAAAAATACACACCTGCGTCACCGCCGACATACGGACGGATCACGCCATCGGTAAAGAAATAGTCCAGTGTACCGGTCACGGGAGTCAGAGTTCCCGTGGTAGTCAGCGTCTGGCCGGCCACCCGGTAATCGCTACCGTCGGCGTAAATCTTGCCGGCCACCCCGATCGCAAATTGCGGCGACGCGAATACGCGAAGGTTTACGCCACCGCCCGCCACCGTTTTGGAATCTTCCACGTTGGATTTTGCCACGCCACCTTGCAACCCGAGGGAAAACTGTGCAAAGCTTGCCGATGTTCCCGCAATAACCAATGCAAAAACTGCCAGCGAGAGGATTAGTTTCTTTTTCATGTTGATGTATGGATTTGGTTAATAGTTCCGAAATCGTCATCCATAATCAGTCCAACACGGAAAAATTGCATTACAGCAGCATTATAACATTGTCATACAATCCATTACAATAACAATTTATTTTTATTGTACTATTCAGACGGCCTGTTTCTGTGCAAAATATTCCTCATCCTGATGGGCTGCCTCCCACCCGATAAGCGCTTTCTTGCGCAGGCGGCCCCACCGGTATTCGCCAAGAACGCCCTCTTTACGGATGACCCTGTGACACGGAATAATGTAAGCGATCGGGTTATCGCCTACGGCCGATCCGACTGCCCGAACGGCTTTCGGATGACCGATTTTCTCGGCGATCTGCTGGTAAGTCGTCACGGCGCCCTGTGGAATGCTTAACAACGCCTCCCATACTTTCAGCTGAAAATTGGTACCCTGGACAAGCAGCGGTAGTTTTTCGAACGATTGGTGATCCCGGTTGAAAATGCGCCCGATATAGCCGGCTGTCAACGACTGGTCGGCGCGGATGGTGGCATAATGCCACTTGCGGGCGAGTTCTATCAATTGCAGGTCGCGGGTGGCTTCTTCGACGAACGCCATGGCGCAAATACCCCGGTCGGTTGCAGCCAAAAAGCATTCTCCGAACGGTGTCTCATGGAAGCCATAGCTGATCACCAGCCCCTTACCCGCGCTTTTGTACTCTTGCGGCGTGACGCCTTCAATCGAAATAAAGTGATCGTAAACGCGGCTCTGGCTGGAAAGTCCGGCAGATTCGGCCAGTTCGGCCAAATTGTTCGATTCCCTGATCTTCTCTTTCAGATAAGCCGCGGTAATGTATTGCAGGAAGCGTTTGGGGCTCACCCCGGCCCATTCCGAAAACACCCGCTGGAAATGGAACTGGCTGATACTGACTTCATCGGCAACCTCCGTAAGCGACGGCTGTCCTTTCGCATTCGCCACGATGTATTCAATGGCTCTCGCGATCTTTTCGTAATTATAAGCTTGCTGGTTCATTGGATTTTTTAATTTGTCGATACAAATTTGGCACGGCCGCTGCCGGCAGCCAACCCGAAACTTGCGCAAGTATCTGCACCAGTTACGAAGCGGGCCTGGCGCCGTTTCTGTACGCAGGCTTATATTCGCATCAGTTTAAAACCACGACATTACCTCGAATTTTTCTCAGCCATGAAGTTAGTTTTTACGAGCCTTTTTACCATATCTATTGCATTCGGCAGCCATTCCCAGAACTTTAAAGCCGACCTGCGCAAACTCAACGGCCAGGTCGAGGCGGCGTATAAAAACCGGAAGCTGACCGCCAACGAATACGCCAAACTGAAACGGGAACACGATGCAATCCGGCTGACGATCGACAAGGCGCTGGCCGACGACATCCTGACGCCCGACGAAAAGAACAGGATCCATTCGAAAATTGTCCGTTCCCGGAAGCGATTGGCCAAATACAAAACCAACCGGGAAATCTATTAAATACGAATGGCTCCTGCAACATATTTGCGGGAGCCACCGGGAGAGGACATTCGGAAAGGATCAATAGTCCTTTTTGCCATCCTTCTTCGCCTTTTTCTCAGCTCTTTTTTCTTTCAGGGTTTTAGTAGCCTCTTTTTTGGCGCTCCCCTTGTCCAGGTTTTTTCCTTTGGCCATGACTATGAATTTAGAGTAGTGTAGATCGTTTAAATAACTGCAATAACCCGCGCATTTGTATCTGTAACGCGAAAATTATTGTCTTTGTGTGATCCGGTCCATGATCAGATTGGCACGCGCACCGGTGTCACCGTCGCTCGGACTTCTTCCTTCACCGCGTAACTCCTGAACGATCAGGCTAATGAGCGGTTGCTGCACGTGTTGCGGGTAAGGAACGTGGAACACTTCGATGCCTTCGGACGTTTCGAGATGGATATCGAATTTTTCGAAAAACGAGAAGGTAATGCGGCCGTTGGAGCCGATAATCTGCGTCTGGTCCTCGCGTTGGTCCTTATCCACCGTAAAACACCAGCTTCCCTTACCTAATATACCCGATTCGAACTCGAAATTGGCCACTACGATATCATCGGCCTCGTACAGGCCCGCCTGGTTGCGCGCGATGCCAGACGCGTGGCGAATCGGCCCGAAGACGAATTCGAGGAAGTCGAACTGGTGTGAAGCAAGGTCGTGGAAATGGCCGCCTCCGGAAATTTCCGGTTTCACACGCCAGCGTGGCCTGGCATCGGGGCCTATTTCTTCCTCGTAGGGTTGCCATTGCAGACAGATATCCACAAACCGGACGTCCCCTATGGCTTTTTTGTCGACAAGCTCCTTCACTTTCAGGAAGTAGTCGAGCGCACGGCGATAATAGGCTACAAAAACCGGAACGCCCGTCCGTTTGCTTTCCGCATTGATCCGGTCGCATTCAGCAGCGTTGCGCGCCATCGGTTTTTCGATGTAGACCGGTTTTCCCGCCTGCATGGCCCTGATGGCGAGGCTTTCGTGCGCATCCGGCGGCGTGGCAATATAAACCGCGTTGACCTCGGGATCGTTGATGAGCGCATCCGCGTCGTCGTACCATTTGGGTACGCCGTGACGTTCGGCATAGTCTTTTGCCAGCGCGCCATCGCGGCGCATCACCGCCACCAGCGAGGAATTAGGTACCTTGGCGAATGCAGGCCCGCTTTTTATCTCGGTCACATTTCCGCAACCGATAATACCCCATTTGATCTGATCCATTGGACAGGTTTTTAGGTTTTGAACTAATCAACCTGCATAATAATTATTTATAAACAGAAATCTACTTTAAATTGAACACCAACATTTCCTGACGGTACGAATGGAATCGCAACCGAACAATCCGCTTCACGGCAAAACGCTGGAAGCTATCCTCCACGAACTTGTGGACTATTACGGCTGGGAGCAAATGGGCTACTATGTGAATATCAACAGCTTTCAGCACGACCCGAGTGTGAAATCGAGCCTCAAATTTTTGAGAAAAACTCCCTGGGCGCGTAAGAAAGTCGAGGATTTGTACCTGAAAATGCTGGCACGAAAGTAGAACCGGCTGTTTTACCCATTGTTCACTTCAACAGATTGAATATTTATGGCTTTTGTAGATTATTATCAAATTCTTGGAATCGATAAAAATGCCGACGAGAAGGCCATTAAGAGTGCATACAGAAAACTGGCGAGAAAATACCACCCTGATCTGAACCCGAACGACAAGGAAGCGGAGAAGAAGTTCAAGGAGGTGAACGAGGCCAACGAGGTGCTGAGCGACCCTGAAAAACGGAAGAAATACGACAAATACGGCAAGGACTGGCAACACAGCGAAGAATTCGAGCGGGCGCGCCAGGCACGCAGCCAGGCCGGGGGACACGAGGGCCAGTGGTTCGGCGGGGGTGGCGAAGGTTTCTCGGATTTTTTCGAATCGATGTTCGGCTCGGGCTTTGGCGGCGGGCGCCAGGCGCGTTTCCGCGGACAGGACTACCAGGCGGAAATCCAGCTGAGCCTGCGGGAGGCTTATGAAACCCACAAGCAGACACTTACCGTAAATGGCAAGAATATCCGCATTACGATTCCGGCAGGCGTTGAAAACGGCCAGACGATCAAGATCGCAGGCCACGGCGGCCCCGGGAGCAACGGCGGCCCGAATGGCGATCTGTATATTACCTTTTCCGTGGCGGCCGACGAAAAATTCAGGCGTTCGGGCAATGATCTGCATGTGAAGGCGGATCTCGATCTGTACACGGCGGTTCTGGGCGGTGAGCTGGTGGTGGAGACGTTGAACGGCAAGGTGAAACTGCCTGTCAAGCCCGAGACACAGAATGGCAGCACCGTTCGGCTGAAAGGCAAGGGCTTCCCGGTTTACAAACAGGAAGGCAAATTCGGCGACCTTTACGTGACTTTCGACATAAAGATTCCTACCAACCTCAGCGAGCGGCAAAAAGAACTGTTCACAGAATTGGCTAAATCCTGAAACGATATGGAAAATGATCAATTGATTGCTATCGATGTATTCTGCTCGAATTATGAAGTGGAATACTCATTTGTAGAGTCATTGCAGGAACACGACCTCATCGAGACGGTGGCGATAGGCAACACCCGCTTTTTACAGGTGCCGCAGCTCAGCCGGATCGAGCGCATTATCCGGCTCCATCACGACCTGGACATCAACCTCGAAGGCATCGCGGCCATCCAGGGCCTGCTGAACCGCATCGAGCAACTCGATAAAGAGGTGACGTCACTAAGGAACCGCCTCCGGTTTTACGAGCCCGGCATATAATATGTTGATGCATTGCCGGATAACCGGCTATCTTTGCACTCCATTTAAAAATCAAGGGCAGGCCCGGACAGGCTTTCCTCCTTTATTACTATGAAATTTGAAGACTATCCCATTGCCCCGGAAATCAAACGGAGCCTGGAAACGGCGGGGTTCAAAAAACCGACCGACATCCAGTTCAAAGCGATTCCGGCGGTGATGAAGGGAGAAGACGTGCTCGCTATCGCGCAAACCGGGACAGGCAAAACGGCCGCTTTCGCGATCCCTGTGGTAGACAAACTCCATAAGCAGAAGTCGTCCAGCCGGTCGGAGGGCATCAAATGCGTGGTCATGGTGCCTACACGGGAGCTGGCGATCCAGATTGCCGAGGTGTTCGGAAACATCGCCCGGTACACGAAAGTGAAGGCTTTCAGCGTATTCGGGGGCGTGGAGCAGGGCCCGCAGATCGCGAAGCTGGAAAAGGGGATCGACATTCTCGTGTCGACGCCGGGGCGGATGTTCGACCTCGTGAGCCAGGGTTATATCAAGCTGGACCGCGTCGACACGCTTATCCTCGACGAAGCCGATCATATGCTCGACCTCGGCTTTATCAAAGACATTCAGGACCTTATCCGGCATTTGCCCAAAAGACGGCAAACCTTGTTCTTCTCCGCGACTATCGACGAAAAGATTAAGAAACTGGCCTATTCGCTCGTAAGGAACGCGATCCGCATTCAAATTTCCCCGAAAAATCCGGTGGCGAAAAACATCGACCATTCCGTCGCGTTTGTGGCAATGGATGACAAGCGTTTTTTCCTGGAAAGGATTATCCGGCAGAATGAGAATAAAAAGATCCTCGTGTTCGTACGCACGAAGGTACGCGCCGAACGCGTGCATAACGCGCTCGAACGCATGGAGATCGACAGTCTCACCATTCACGGGGACAAGCAGCAGGCCGACCGGCTTACCGCTCTGAACGAGTTCCGGAACGGTAAGGTGAAAGTGCTGATCGCCACGGACGTCAGCGCCCGCGGCATCGATATTCCGAATGTAGATTACGTGATCAATTACGACCTCCCCGAGCAGCCCGAAAACTACGTGCACCGTGTAGGCCGGACCGGTCGCGGCATGCAAAAAGGCATTGCCGTATCGTTTTGCAGCAATGAGGAAAAGCCGCTGCTCGATGAGATCCAGCAATACCTCGACAAACCCATTGCCGTGGTCGACATCAGCGCCGCGGACTATGCCCAGACGCTCGATTTCACAGCCGACGCGTCCAACGATTTGAATGCGCTGATGCGGGAAGTGGAGGAATTCGAGTCCCGGCAGAAAAAGAAAGGAAAAAAATAGCGCAATAAAAAAGGCTTTCAGAACCGTTCCGAAAGCCTTTTTCATAGGTATATTTTGCTTATTCCTCGTATTTGTCGGCGATAATCTGTCCGCGAATTTCCCCGTAAGGATTTTCCTCGGTAGGAATGTTGATGTACATCATTCCCATGATCAACTGGGTTTGCTCCTCCTCGTTTTTCAGTTTATAGGTACCTGTAACCTGGCCGGTTGGGTTTTCAGCCAGCGTCTGGATGATTCCGCCTCTTTCCCATGCCGGGTTGGCAGCGTTGAGCGTTACCGAAGTGGGTTTAATATTTTGGAAATTAATATTGTATTTCAGGTCCATGGTATTCTTGTTGTACTCAAAAACCCCTGTGCCTTGTGCAGAAGAGGTAGCTTTTGGAACAGTTGGACTACTATTAATGACAGCCGAGAACTTGACAATGTCATCTTTGTGAGGCCCTTCCTCTTTACAGGAAGTGACAAATCCTAACATCAAAACTCCTGCGATCAATAGTAAAAAACGTTTCATTGGCTTTTTCATACAGCGTTAAATTAAAAATTTGACTCCTAAATATACATACAAACTCATATGTTGCAAAAATGATACCAATCGGACCGTTAAATGTTCCACAAATCACTTTTGCGGATATAGACGATCCGGTTATTCCAGATCACCCTGTCCCAGTGGTCCACAGAGCCTATAATCGTCAGTTTATGGCCTTTTCCCACCCTTTCGACCACTCCCGCCGCCGACGAGGGTTCATCGCGCAGGAAGGTATTTTCGTTCACTATAATGCACGTTTGATAAAGGGAAGGGACATTTAATATTCCCAGCAATGCCAGCAGATAAACTACAATGGAAACCTTGTGAATCTGCAAAATAGGCTCCTTTCGGCGTGTCTTTGTGACCATTATGACAACGATATAGGTGCCCAAAGTTAGGAGCAATATCGGAATGTAATCACCATATTTTCGATAAAATATTATGAAATAGTTGTAATCGTCGAATTCATAGCCACTTAGATTTTGCTCTTTGGCGAGCTTATCCATTTTTTCGAAAAGGTGCCTTGACGGCTGTACCAGGGCCAGTTTTGAGAGGTAGAAGAGGCAATCGGTATAATTGTTCGTTTTCTCGGCAAGGAAGGCGAGCTTCAACAGGAGCGCCTGGCTATTTTTTTCGGTTAGGTTGAAATTTTTTTTATAGAGCATTTGGGCCTCGGGATACCGGGCGATAGCGAACAGAGAATCAGCGATTTTGAGCTCCTTCCGATTAGCGCAGAAAGCTGTCACCGGTCCGAAAAAAGCCAGGAATAAAAACGAAAAAAAAAGGTTTTTCTTATTTGACGCTTGCATTATACTTTAAAGAATTCTACTTTTGCATCGCAATTACGGAAAACGCCACGGCTAATCCAAAACTGCAAAGTCTCGAAAGCCCCGAAAGCAAATAGAAACCGATTCCGTAGCTCAGCTGGTAGAGCAATACACTTTTAATGTATGGGTCCTGGGTTCGAATCCCAGCGGGATCACTGAAAGCGCCTCAAAGGGCGCTTTTTTTGTTTTAAATTGTTCTGAAAATCAGCTTGTTTCAAAATTTTTGAGTCATTCCTGATCAAAGTAACCTATCCGATTCGGTTACCGTTTCGGTTACCTATTTGATTTTCTAAATTAGGTAACCGAATTTCCGAAAATAGCTTGTGTGATGTGGTTTTGAGGAAATCGATGCGTCGCCTGCGGGAAGTCCCCACAGGGAACATTAGATCACTTAAAAATGTGAAGGATGAAAAGCAATCAGAAACTTTCGATCCTCTTCTGGCTATTCAAAGCCAAAGCAACCAAAGACGGCAAAGCGCCGATCTATGTCCGGATTACCATCGATGGCCTCGATGACGAAATCTCTCTCGGCAAAAAAGTGCACCCCGATGACTGGTGCAACCAAACCAAAAAGGTTACTGCGTCAGGCATGGAAGCCAAACTGATCAACATTGCTATCGATCAGGCGCGCACCTCGCTGACATCCCAATTCATGGTGCTGCAATCGCAGTTTGAATGCATCACGCCTACGATGCTCAAAAACGTCTACAAAGGCAAACCGGTCGAAGACAAAGTCGATGCTCCCCAGCCAGGATCGAAGAAGCAGCAGACCCTGCTTCAAGCCTTCGACGAACACATCGAGAAATTCGAATTAATGGTTCAACGAGGCATGCGTTCGGACAACACACTGCGACATTGGCGAAAACTTAAAAGACATGTTACAGCTTTCATCAAGTTTCAGTACAAAGCATCTGACCTGAATTTTTCAGAGTTATCTGGTTTGTTTGCCGAAGAGCTCTACGAATACCTGACGCTCTACAAGCCCAAACCGCTCGCTGAGGTATCTGCTCGCAAGGATGTGAAATGGACCAGGCAGATAGTAAAAATCGGCGTCAAAAAAGATTTCATAACGCGCAACCCGATGGAAGGTTTCAAATGCTCCGGCGGCGATGTGGAGGTAATTCCATTGGAGTTCGAACAGGTGGAGCGAATCCACCGAAAGAAATTGCATGTTGAAAGACTGGCTGAGGTGCGCGACGCTTTCATCTTTCAATGCTTTACCGGTTTTGCTTACCAGGACATTTATGGTCTCACTCGTGATAGCATAACGCTTGTGGGTCCGAAGAGAGAAAGGTGGCTGGTTCGGAAACGAGGTAAAACGCAGGTCGGCGAAATGGTACCGATACTGCCTATCGTTGAAGAATTGATTGAAAAATACAAGGATCATCCCTATTGCGTAGCACACGATAAATTGATCCCAGTGAACAGCAATTTCAGGTACAACACCTATTTGAAAGAGCTGGCAGATCTCTGCGATATCCGTGACATCACGGGAAGTATCAGGAGATTAGATACTCATGATGCCAGGCATTTCTTTGCAGATATGATGTTGAATAATGGCGTTCCATTAGAAGACGTCAGCAAGATGCTTGGTCATAGAAACATCAGAACTACGATGCGTTATTGCCGGGTGAGGAAATCGCGCATCAGTGAAAATGTGGGACTGGTAAGAGATCGGTTGTTTACTAAAACCGGGAAACTCCGACAAGCATCCTGAACATCTCCAAGGTGGGTGGCCTCACACCGTCAATGTGATGTTAGCAGCTTGATCAGGTGAAGCTTCGCTATAAGAGGCCTACAGCTGGATCACCTAAAGCGCCTCAAAGGGCGCTTTTTTCGTTCAAAAACGTCATTTTTTCACTGTTTTAGAAGACAAGCATATCCTTCTGATTCATAGTGTACACTCAACTAAGAGCCAATATGTCTGGCAATGTGGCTGACGAAGGGAGAGTTGTTTGCACCGTCAGATCCTAAGTTTTGTCGCTGTTTCAGGATCGTATCGCACATCGACTATAAATTTGGGCCATTCCGATCGAAAGCATTGGTGTAATTGAATTAGAACCGGTTGTGGCCATTGCTTTCCCGCGAACTTGACAGGATGTGTGTCACTAAAAGGATTAAATGGAATACTTCCCAAGTCCCTATCAACCGTGGCGAGTGAAGAGTTGTTGCGCGATTGATTAACCAAAAAGTAATGGAAGATCCGATAGCACGACTCCGCATATTCATCCATGCTTGGTGTTCTTAGTGGTTGCTTCAAAGCAGGAGGTCACCAGCCAAGATGTTAATTATCGTATTGAACGTCAATACAGGCAACTGAGATGGCTTATCCCGTAACAACAGTTTCAGGCAGCGGCTGAATGTTGCGGGAGTTGTCCCAAGGTAAGATGCGATATAGTGATCTGGGATACGGCGGAACAATGAATTGGGCTGACCTAGGTATGATTCGATGCGCTTTTCGACCGTCAGAGACTTAAACAATTTAATACGTTCACTAAAATTGACCAACCGTTGCTCCAATATTCTCACTATCAAATTGGAAATCAAAACATGTCTTTCCGCTAACATTTTATACTCCGCATATGAAACTGAATAAATCAAACAGTCCTCTAACGTCTCGATTGCTTCATTAGATTTCTGCCTCAGAAAAAAGCTTTCTGCGACGCATGCCATATCGCCATCGGCGACCAAACGGGATGTCACGTCCTCCCCTCCGATGTGATAGTAGGTGCGTATAACTCCGGAATGAATAAAGTAAATGTGATCGTTTATTTGTCCGACATCCACAAGAATACGTCCCTTTCTAACTCGATAAGGACTAGTCAGTGAAGAAAATTCGTGCTTCAAATCGGCGAAAGCCTCCGATTGTAAAGCGTCGAAAAGCAACGTAAGAGGTTTAGAGTCTTTCATAAATATTGCGAAGTGTAATGCTTAGTTTCTTGTGCTACAACAAGCCAAAATGTTGTCGAACAACAACCAAAAGTGATGTTTTATAACAAGATAAGCATAGTTCAATTGTGATTTAATTTGTAACCGATAAATATTTATTCTACAAATTAAACGAATGGGTATGAGAACAACTTCCTATCAGGTACGTAGATCGGCGTGGCCGGTTTTCCTGAGTTTTTGTGGTGCATTGTCGGTGTTGTTAAGTGGTTGCGACAAGCAGCTGCTAAGCGAGACGCGAAGCAGTCCCGACGAAGGCAAGCGAGCGGCTCGACTTTCTGGGGAACCAGTTTTTAAAGCTGACTATGAAGTTGAAACGGTCTCAATAGGACGAATTGAGTCTCGTGATTCGAAGGCGGCCAAATCCGACATTGTTTTCGCAGAAATCGGGTTGCAACCAAGAATCGAAAGACAGAAAGTCAATTTTCAGATTAATGGCGATGGTTCTTACGAACTTACGATACAGCCGCTTTCCCCGCAACGATTAGATCTTTTACCTCCGACGGTAAGAAAAAGAGCTTCCGAGTCTGTGCTGTCAAACAGAACAGTTGTCAGGAATAATGTAGCTACATTTTACAATTCAAAAGGGGAAGAAGTCGGAAATTCAATGTTCAAAGCAGGCCGATTCGATAAACTGGTGGCTAAGGTGCTTGAAAGTAAAGGTGGCGACAATTCGATTTCGAACGAGATCATCGGACATCCCCTTATAACAGAATCTCAAATTCTTAAAACTGCCCAGGAGAAGGGTGCCGTTGTGAAGGCCAATGGGGCCGTTACCGAGATAACATTCGATCTTTCAAAATTCAGTGGCGAGGTTGATGCTCAGGGGGAGAGCCTAAGCAAAATGGCAGTGCAATATTATGATTTTGACAGACACAGGCTGCTGGGAGAAAAGTTACTCGAAAGCAGCACTGATAAGCTGCTTTACAAATCCAGTATATTTTACTCCTCTCCAGAGGAAGGGAATCAGGTTTCGAAAATCATTAGTGAAACCTTTGACGAAGATCCAAGGACGGGTTTGCGGACGAAGGTAACCAAACAGGTTTTCTACTCGAAAATGAACATTGTCGTAAATCAAAACTAATTTAAGGATGAAAATCTTAACTCGATCCAGGATAATGCTGCTTACAGCACTTACGGCTCTGTTCACGAGTCGTTCACTTTCCTACGGCCAGCAAACGCGGGGCGTCGATTGGATACACGGTCTCGGTGGGGATGTGAACTCGTTGCGCAGAGTGGACAGCTTATATAATGCATTGCGACGAGTAGTTACCCCAATCCGTCAGGGATACAATACGAGTAACGGGATTACTAACATGGCAACTGCAGTTCAAGGAAGCACAGGAGGAGCTAACAGACTTGGCATAGGCCATAGTCTCGGAGGAACCGCCGCGAGACAAGTCAGTTTCTGGAACAATTCGCACTGGAGAGGTATAGTAACCATGGGATCGCCTTTGCGAGGTGCAAAAATATCTGCATCGGCTTCGGATGGAACAAACACTGCATTCATCAACAATGGTATCGACCGGATGATGGCCGGACCGGGAGTTGGAGCAGGAACAGCACCTCCAATCTTTCCGAACCTAGGAATACTAATCCACCAAGTGAGTATTCTCGGCCAGCTTTTTTCCGGCACGCTTGCTTCCAAAGCGAATAGTACGTTGATGAATAGCTTCGGCCTCGTCGGACAAACCGCGGTGGATTTGCACCCCAATAGTAACTATCAATCCGGCGTGCAATTCCAGGGTGCTACCGTACCTAAAATACTAATTTGGGGAAATGAAGTTTATCCGCTTTTATGGCGAACCGTCGGAACATACTCATCCGATAATGGAACCGATGATCAGGGAGTAAGTATTGCATCTACTGCCGCTGACATTTATAATACAATCGCCAATGGTGAGGAAGCATTGAGTTGGGCAAACCTGCCTATGCATGGGTTCCATCAATGGCGCAAAGGCAAATGGGAAGAAGGTAAGAATTGGGTTAATAATGACTCAAACGCTGGATGGGAGGAAGTGATTGGTTCGAATTACACAGAATTGGTTTCGTGGTATGAAACTGTTGTAACATGCGATGCAAACCAATGGCAAGCATGCTATGCTTCAAGTCCTCCACCAGGCTATTGTGATGACTACTGTACAGATCAGGTATATCATTCTTACACCGTGTACCATGACTATCCGAGTGACGGAGTAGTAACCCAACGATCAGCGACGAACGATGGAGGTAGCTGGCAAGGGATCCACCTAGAAGCTCCGAACACCAATCACGGAGAATTTAAGCGACCGGATAGGGTAAGACCGACGTTGGATTGGGTTTTCAATAACGGTGACCAAAGTGGGCACTTCCAAATTGACCTCAGATAAATGCGTAAGCTACTATTTATATTGTTCTTCTCCTGGTTGCAGAGCTGCAATCAGGAGAAGATTGGTACCCAGGTCGACAAGGATGGCGTGGTTACTAAAATGCCCTTTTTATGGAAATCTCGTATCTCGGACGGCGCCCGCTTATCAGCAATATCAAGAGGATATTTAGTTGACGGGAAAGGGCTTCTTTGCGTGGCGATGAAAAATTCTACGCCGCCGGAAGGCTATGGTGACAATTTTCTGCAACTTAAAGACATACAAACAGGAAGAAATATTTGGGAATGGGACGACCTGTTCGATAAAAGGATCGCCAACACCATTCGTCAGAGCATTGATGTTCAGAAAGGCAGGATGCTTTTACATGATGGGCGATCCCGGTATTTTGTTGACACGGATGCAGGCAAGACCATATGGAAGGGGAAGAGCGAGCTACCTGGTATTGGCCCACACGCTTCCTTTCTTGACGACCGTTATTTTATCAAAGCGTCCGACCCAGAAATAATGGCCCTCGATATTGCCAAAGACGCTATTTATGAGGGTAATTATCAGAATGGCGACCTGCGACAAATCGCAATGCCGAAGTATAGCGATGAGTATTTTAAGAAAGTTGATGGTCGCGTGGATATGGGCGGTGCGATTGTAAACTTTCATGCATTCAAAAAGGACGGGAAAAGCTACTTGATCATACCCTACGCAGAGCCGGGTCCGGCAGTGAAATACTCTAGCGTACGTGCACTGTTCGGTATGTACAATTTGGATACAAAGAAATGGATATATGACCGAATTCCTCTGGGTATTAGCGAAGACGGCACAACTGCGAGTGTCGTGCCTGTTATCGATGGGGACTTTGTTTACATGACTTCACGCGCCGCTGTAGATTGTTATGAGATTATGACAGGCAAAAGGATTTGGCAAACTCGGCTTACGGAAACCAGCACAACAGCCCTGGATATGATTGTTGACGGCTCTAATCTACTCGTTAACTCGGGCGATGCCAAATTGTACTGTCTGGATAAAACGACGGGGGCACAACGCTGGTCGCTACCATCAAGCGCATTTGCAAGCGATCTCTACTGCCAAGATGGCACGGTGTATTGGATCGCTACTAATGCGCTGCGGGCTGCTGATATACAGTCGGGGAAAATGTTGTGGAACATGGAATCGCCGGACAAACATGAAGAGGGACGTTCCGACTCCTGGTTTTGGGGATTTGTTACCGGATTACCCGCATATAGCGGAAACAAAGGTAAAATATACGTGAGTACGAATTTAAATATCTATGCCTTTGATGCTGTAAAATAGAATCCCACCCGACTGGAGAATATTTTGAGGGACTATGCAATAGTCACTACTTGATCTGACAGATAGGGGTTAAAATTAACAACCCGTCACCTTTTCAGGCGCATTTGGTGTACCACACCCACGCCCAAGCAGGTCTCTCCCAATTTTTTAGCTGCTCACCATTTACATTTTGCCATTGTATTCTTTGATAATGGCAGAAAAACCTGGCTGCTTCTCCGGCCATCGATCCCTTCTACAAAAAATAAACCCTAACGTGGCCTTCGTTCGGGGGACACTGGCATCCAAAACCGGTTGGGCGTTGTTGAATTTCATTTGGATGCCGCAATTTTGAATTTCTCGAACATCTTATCGATATCAGTTCTATCATAATAAATCACACCCCCGATCCGCATAAAGGCAAGCTGACGACTTGCGCGCATCGCATGCAGCTTGCCCGGTGATACATCAAGTAACTTCCTTACTTCCCGAGATTTGAGCCATTGTTTGGAATGCTGAGTGCCTCCACCTGCCAGCAGCCGTCTCATTTCAGAGAGCATTTGCTCTTTAAACTTTTCAAGATCCGCCAAAGTGACTAGTTGATGCATGAACAACTCCGAACTCTCCTCAGATTGCTTGCCCTTCTTTTCCATTGCACATTATTTTATGTTAACAATCAAAAACATCGATTGACACGTGCAGTCGATGTTTTTGATCGGAAAATAATAGTCAGGACTTGATACTTGCTTCCTATTTTTCCAGGTGGAACAAAAAGAATAAGTGCCGTTCGATGCGGGCCGCATCGAACGGCACTTGCCTTCAATAATCTGTGAAGATATGACCTTCGTGATCGCTGTATCCTTCTAAAAACAAGTCTTTAGCGAAGGCTTCGTAGTCGAAGTACCTTTCAAGAGACTGTGGCACACCTGACAACAAACCTGTGTCTTCGATATATTGATAGGCATATTCAACTGTAGCGTCTTTCCCAGAGCCTCCAAAGAATCCTTGGTAGCTTTCCCGGAAACTTTCGATTTGGTCTTCCAGCTCGCAGCCATTAGATGGCCAATAATTGATCTGCTTACAGTAAATCTCGAACGCTTCGGCAGTCTCTTTGTCCATTTCGCTGGTTGCCTCAAAGTAAGCGAACGCCTCTTTATGAAGACTGCATTCTGATATCAAAAAATCCGGGATATTTTCCCAGTCCTGGAACATCAACTCCGGATCGAATTCGTTTCGATGAAACTCGTGGCAGTCTTGCAGGAATTTTTTGACGTCTGCGTAGTCTGTCAGGTCAAACCATTTCCCGAACAGCGACCCATTGTTGTACTGGCCATAGGTTCCCACATAGATTTTTGGAGCATTTTCGAGACTTTTCATGATTGAAAGACATTTTAGGTTGCTTTGGCCCCAGCGTTGTGCTCAGGGCAATCGCTGCCTTCCACTCAAAGAAAAAATGACGGGGCTTGTCCCCCTGGTTGCAAGCCCATACGGCGGTTTAAGGTGCGGCTGGGAGTTGTGCGACCAGCTAAAAAGCCGGATGACGGAGTAAAGGCTTGCAACCGTCATTTTTTGCTTTGTAACTTTCGTTTGCACTGATCACATCGTTAACTTCGGTTCCCATTCAAGTATCATTTCCTCCGCGGTTTATGAAAAGTCCATTACTGCTTGTTGCATTTTCCCTATTCGCTCGATTAGCTTATGCTCAGACATCAAAAGTTGACTCGATGGTTATCGGGAAGTTGAAAGAGCTGCACGTTCCAGGCCTTGCCGCAGCGAAGGTTGAAAATGGCCAAGTTTCCTGGACGCGCTATTACGGCTTCCAGGACATGGAGCAGAAAATACCCGTGACAGATTCAACGGTCTTTCACATAGCCTCTATTTCTAAGACAATAACGGCTGCGGCCATTATGCAACTCGAAGCAAAGGGATACTTCAAACTGGATGATGACATAAACCGCTCCCTCCCATTCCGAGTTGTGAATCCATTGTTTCCAGCTGCTCCGATCATGTTCAGACAACTGTTGCGGCACCGCTCGTCGATAACAGATAACACGGATTATCTGCTCCCATTTTGGGAGAATGAATATCAGGGTGCCGATATCCCATTGGAAACGTTTCTTACAGACTATCTATCTGTCGGGGGCAAACATTATCACGCGAATAAGAATTTTGCCGTCGCTGAACCCGGTAGCAGGTTCGAATATTCCAATATTGGCTTTGCGTTGCTAGGTTATCTTGTCGAGCGAATTGCGAAAATGCCATTCGACCAGTATTGCAGAACGCATCTGTTCGCTCCGCTGGAAATGAATCATACCAGTTGGCTTTTAGAATCGCCCGAATCACATCGGCTGGCGGTGCCTTATCTGTATTCAGACTCACTAGGCCGGTATCAAAAACTGCCCCAAGGCAAATATCCTGATTACCCCGCGGGCCAGCTGCGCTGCACAATAAACGATCTGGCGAAGTTCCTTGCCTGCTGGTCAAACGATGGCGTATATGCTGGCAAGCATGTTATTGAAGCCAGGTCAGTACAACTTCTCACGCCAAAAGACGTGAGCCTGGGATTTCACACCTGGTTTATGTATTTGCTCAACACCGAGACACCCACATACAGCCATAGCGGGCATGGCCCCGGTATATCCACTTACATGCTTTATGACCCGTTCTCAAAAAAAGGGTTGATTGTTTTGATGAACGGAGAGCTTTCCGATTATTTCGAGTGGAGAAAATTAATTGATTTGCTCTGGAAGTCGTAAACAGCCCCGACAAGTAACGTTACTTAAATCCAATTTTCGATGTTCAATAGAAAAGCGCTTCTGGTAATTGATATGCAAAAAGGCTCATTTACAGAAGCCACGCCTCGTCACAACACCGAAGGAGTCGTGCAGATAATCAATTTGCTTGCAGCGGTCTTTCGCGAGCAATCTTGGCCCGTGTTGTTTATTCAGCATGATGGTAGCACAATGAACGAGTTCGTGCCCTTTACTACTGAGTGGGAATTGCTGGACGAGCTGAAAATTGATAACGATGATATCCGCATTGACAAATATGCCAATGACGTATTCTATCGCTCCGAACTCAAAAAGAGACTGGACCTGCTAGCTGTTAACGAATTAGTTATCACAGGCTGCGCCACAGATTTCTGTGTAGAATCCACGGTTCAGTCAGCGGTTTCCAAGGATTATAACGTAACCGTCATCGAAGATGGTCACACTACCGGCGACAGACCGGGTCTGAGAGCCCATCAGGTGATTGACCACTACAATTGGGTATGGAAGAACATGATTCCAACAAAGGGAAAAATTGAAGTTTTACCCCATCACTTATTTCTTCAACAGATTCTCAACGATTGATCCTGTTTTCCTTCAAATCAGTTCGGCATCGAAGAAATACTGGCGAATTCAGACCAACAGAGCCCCTCGGGCAATGGTTTTCTGCCAAATTCTATGTGTATCACACGACGGCGATGGTTAGAAGTTGTGCGGCTCGAAGCATGAAGCAATAGCGGCTTCATTAACATGATTCCGCCACTCGGGACATTGCAGATAACCTCACGCTCGGCAGACCAGTCGATGTCCTCGGCGCGGTACACTCCTTTGGCATGGGATCCTGGCACCACCCGGAGGGCCCCGTTTGTTTGATCGGTATCATCCAGGTGAATCCGGATCGTAAAATTATCTTCCAAGATCTCCAATGGCGGCTGAACGGCAAATTGCCCTTGCTTTACAGTCCATGGCCCAAAGCCGGGATAATCACCTTTTTTGTCGACCGAGATGGTAAGGTCCTGGTGATAAGGCACAAACCAGTTCGACTTTTCTGGCTTATCGAAATAGATAGATTTAATGATAAAGTAATCGTTTCCGAAAAGCCTGTCAATCAAATGGTCCAGCCGCTGATTCATAACCTGCAATTGAATCTGCGGAATTTCTTTTACGAACTGCCTGATTGCGAATAAATCGCCATTCTGACGAAATGTATCGTTACTGGCATCGGCATTAGAAATAGTTTCCAGCAACATTTTAACTTCCTCACCAGTAAAAACCTCATTGAGTACAAAAAAGCCATCGCTGGCGAATTGGCTTTGGACGTCGTCATAATTGATCACAGGTACTTCCGGACAGGTTTGCAGCAAAGTAAGCGAAATATGCCTTCACGGAGAATAGGTTACAAGCACTTTCCGTTGGTATAGGAGACGATTCCGTGGCTTTCCGCTTCACAACTATTCCCATATGTTATTCCGTTAGACCCGCAAACCGGCCTGTAAATATCCGGGCAGTTAAGTGGCTCCGGTGCATCTTCCTTACAGGCTAGACATGCCATTGTCAACGCAATCTTTAAAACGCTCTTGCTGACCGGGTAGTTTGTCATAGGGATGTCAATTGAGACCTTAAATGCGAGGGATCACATTCAAGCATGTTTGACTATTTGGATTTTGAACACTCACCGCTTTGGTAGGAAGTAATGCCATGGGCGAGCGCTTCACATTCGTTGCCATATGTTTTGCCGTTACAGCCGCAGACAGGATGGTAAATATGATAACATCCGGAGTCATTTCGCGGCTGTTCTTGACAGCTGGGATCAGGATCTTTGTCTCCGTGGCAACTTGAAACCGCTGCTGCCAGGAGTACCGGCAGCAGAAATGGAGCGCGTAGAAATTTTCGAACTCTCATGGTCTGGTGATTTTATCTGGGACGGATCGACGATATAATGATCCAATTCCCTTGTTTTTTCGCTCCGTCGCTCTCATCTTTTTCAAATCGTATCCACACGTCCTGATTCCCTCCCTTATACGGCTCGGGAACATTCGCCCGATACATTATTGAATCGATGGTCACAAGCCATCCACCGCACCAACCGCAAAACAAGGGATCTGCCCTATCAATGTAGGCGGCCTTCTCCTTCGGCTGAATGTTATGACACCCAGACAAACCGAGAACCAAAACGAAATAACGGAATTTTTTAAAGGTAAGGTTCTTCATATGCTCCCCGCGTTATTTTCGAAAAAGACACCATCGCAAGTGCTAACGTTGGAAGTGCCTGTTTACAAATGCGACGGCAAGCGCACTGCTTCGTTAATTTCAATGAGCTGGTGCAAGTTTCTTTCTCAGTGTTGTGAAATGAGCATCAGGAATTTCACCGTTTTCATGCGCTTTTTTTATTAATGGGAAGTACCGGTCCTGATACGGCCTCTTCGCATGCCAAACGACTAACCATGCGGCATTGACTCCTTGGCTTCCAACCACGCTTAATTTGGGCCATCCCATATGCGCTATAATCTTTGTCAAAATCGCCTGGTTGGCTTTGTCATTTGCTATCAACTTAGAAACGTACCCCAAGTACCGTTGATCTGTGCCAGGTACACTCATTAATCTGTCCCGGTAGAGCTGGTCCACCATCTCCATTTTTGAAAGTAGGTGGCGGATTTGCGCAACGCTATACTCACTTACCTTTACAGAAGTGTCAATATCGGCCCTCGTTCCTTCGTGGCTGAAAAACCAACCGACTAGATCTTTTTTTGCCATTACTACCTGCGCCGGATTGAGCAAATGCATCGAGAGCGACAAACATTTGTCCCAAGCAAAATATGCAAGAAATCAATTTCATTACTGACTTAGGTTTATGTTGACGGGTACATCCAATTTATGCGATACAATTTAGGGATTCACATCGAATGCCACTTCTTGGCTTTCACCCTTGTCGCCTACCTCGTACTCGGCTTTCAAAATTAGGGAAAAAGCTTCTGCGAGTGCCTCTAATAGCTCATATTGGTGTACCTCATTGCATTCTCCCGTCGCCTCGCAGATGCTCATCTTGCTTAAACCATATTCGACCCAGTCTTCCAAAATCTGGTTCCAATCATCCTGGCTGTATGTCTCAAAGAATCTTTTAATGAAAAACACAGGCCTTTCCGACTCAGCGAGCGTCAGTCTCCTTATTGTTCCATTGTACTTTGCTGTTAGCAATTTGATCTCCCGCATGTATTGAAAATCGCTAGCAATCTGTTCTTCGCTAAAAGCAGGAAAGCTGTTTCGCTGCTTTTTATCGTCATGCCTGCCGGTGGTATCCAGGATCAGCCTTCCAGTATCTATCATTTTAGTCAGCTGCTTCCATAGGGAAATAACCGTTGATGGCTCTCCACGAAAAAGGAATGGCTTTTCACCTGTCACAGCTTTCAACCAGTGCCATAAATCTACGCGTAGATATTCTAGATCTCCGGGCTGAAAGAATACCAATATCTCTTGAAGTGCTTGTGCTACTTCGGCGTTATAGCTTTGTGATGGATTGATACCTAAATTCTCCATAGTCCAAGTTTTTAGGGCAAGGAGCCAAACAACTCAGACGTAGCGAACCATGGTCCCTTGTATTCCACCAATCATGACTGGTATAATACTTCCGGGTTAACAGTTGACCTTAGCCAGTATATTTCATTTATTTGTAACCATGAGCACAGCAACAAAACCAAATCATATTGGTCACAAGATCGGCCGCATCCGCGAACTACGCGGACTCAAGCAAGAAGTCCTCGCGCACGAATTGAAGGTTAGCCAGCAAACGGTGTCGAAAATCGAGCAGAGCGAGACTATTGATGAAGAATTGCTCGAACAGATCAGTAAGATACTGGGTGTGCCTGCCGAGGGAATCAAAAATTTTAGCGAAGAGGCTGTTTTCAATATTATCGCCAACACCTTCCACAACGAGTCGGTGGCCTACGTTGAAAACTACAAATGCACTTTTAATCCACTGGATAAACTCATTGAAGCTTATGAAGAAAATAGGAAACTCTATGAGCGTTTGCTTCAAAGTGAACGAGAGAAAGTTGAGCTTCTGAGCAAAAAGTAACAAAAAGAAAGCCGCGTCGACGCGGCTTTCTTGCTTATCATGAAAATCTAGCGCGTCGCGATAACGATCTATTCTGCCTGCTGACGAGGCTTTCTGCCACGTGGCTTACCTGTGTATTCAGGTTTCGGAGCCTCAGCTTCAATTGCCAGCTCAAACCCCTTCGTGGTCTGATCAAAATCAAATGTCGAGATTTTGAAAATTAGCTTTTCACTTTCGAAGTTGACGTTACCTTTTTTTAAAATTATGGCCAATGGAATTACATGACCTCGGCCGCTTTTTTCGAATGAGAAAGTTTGATCGGAACTTGTAGATGGGACCAGATATACGGATTTGATTTTTCGCTTCCCTTCCTGAGTGCCGATTTTGAATTTGGTGGACTCAGGATCAATTCCTAGATCACGTAGTGCAGTTGCCGGAAAGACAAGTTTGCCTGTATTAGAAATGTAACCCGTTGGAAGCGGTGCTTCTTTGCGGGTCTCCTTGGCTTTTGATACGTTTTCCTCTGGGGAAAAGAATTTGATTGCTTTAAGCTTCATGGGTGCAATTGGTTATTTTTGGCTAAAATAAGTCATTCTCCCTAGAAACTGGCATTTAAATGCCAAGGCCCTGCTTTTTCTGTCTTTTTTGCACCTGCTGCAACTGCTCTTTTACCTCGATTCCGATGTTTTGAGCCAGTCGTTTTTCAATGGAGGCTAGCGAATAGCTCCGTCCTAAGTCGGAGCCCTTAATCTTGATATTTTTTTGCATATGATAGAATGCGATCCCTCTTCCAACATAAGTCTTATACCCCTGGGTTAACAATTTCGCTTTGAGCTCATCGATCGATGCTGCCGAATTTAGAAGCTCGTCAACGGATGATTTAAGTTTCAGATACTGCTTGTCGGTCAGGACATTTTCAAGCCCGAGCCGCTTATTGATCCTCATTTCCGGTGCCTGCACTAATTCAAGCCGTTGTTCCATTCTTCGGCAAAACTCGCCGGTTCTGGCGTAGTTATGAAAATGCTTTGAGGTGTTTTTACCATTCGAATCAATGCGATTGGCAACGATATGAAAGTGCAAATTGGCGCTATCCTCATGCTTGAAAACCAGCATCTGGTTCTGTTCAAACCCAAACTCCCTGCCGAATTCCGTGGAAATCTCGGCGATCGTTTCGTTGCCCGGCTTTTCGCCCGGCGCGAAGCTAAAAGACTGGTGCCACATGAATTTTTTCAGGTTCGTATTTTGCATGTGGTTACTGTTAAACTGATTGATCAAATAGTCCAGGTCCAGCTTCCCGTCTGCCTGCATTTTTATACCCAGGTTTTGGATATAAACCAATTCCCCTCGGACATCTTGTTCGTCCAGCCTTTGCCGCATCTTTGGGGAGACATGCTTGTCGTAGTAGCAGTATTGAATGAGCCCTTTAGCGTAACTGCCGAGTGTCGCCTTTCCAATCACAATTTCATCTTTTTCAGGGTTGCATTTACAGCTTTTTCAATCTCAGCGTGAACGGAAAGTGCATCGGTTTCACCCGATTTCCAGAGGGGCGCGAGCTCTTCAAGAGGCTGCGAATAGTAGGCCTCATATTTTTGCTGCAAATCACCGATCAGTCGACTGGTCGCACTGCATCTTAGAAGCAGCTGATGTTTGCCTTCGGTTTCAGGCAGCATTTGAGAAAGATAAGAGCTGAGCTCATTTGACCATTTATGCAGTTCTTCGAATGCCTTCTTCATGCTGCGGATCTCAAAGCTTTCAAACACCCAAAGGGTGATAAGATCAGCGAGTAGCCTAATCCGCTGGCTACTGTGCTGCCACTGGTCTGAAAGCATCTGGTGTCCCTTGGTTTTTAGCGCCGCTAGGGATAGGACGCCCGAAAGTTGTTGGAGCACCTTGACTATTTCAGCAGTTGCTTTGGGGAGCGCCCTTTTCTGTGGCCTTTTAAAAGGGACATCCAGCGCCAAGGTCAAGAAATATTGACTGGCGGAAAGCCCGCTTTTCTCTATGAGTTCATTGATCCGTCTTTTCTGATCAGCGCTCACCCATACTGAAAAGTGTTCCCGTTTGGCAATGCCTTTTTCCTTTGGCGGTCTGCCTTTTTGTTTCTGATTTTCCATGTGTCTTTTTTGATTAGCTATGAGCCGGAGGCGAATAGCAGGGGTCCAGGGGTTCTCCCATGGCCAGCTCCCGCCGGGGAGTCGCATTTCGCGACGTACCGGCGATAGCTGGCTGTGGAGGAAACCACCGCGCAGGACCTTTCCTGACCGTTTCTGGCTCAATTTTTTCTTTAAGTGATTTTTCTGGATTGCTTTTTGACTCTTTGGAGCACTTTCTGGCTCTTAATGCCCCTTAAAGACTCCTTTGGAGCACATTTAGACCTTTCTGTATCGCTTTTGGATCAATTTTTCCTCTGCAAAGGCACTTTGACCAATTTTCGTCGCGAGTCGAATTCGTAAGACTTTCCGAACACATATTTGCCACGTTTTGAAGGCGAGAGAATAAGATACTCAATGCCGCCTGACGTTTCCGTCTCACCCTCGCTGATCAGTGCCGCATAGTTCGAGGCATTTTTGTAAGCTGAAACGAAATCCTCGATCCGCTGGTAATCCACATACGTACTCATGTATACGTAGTACAGAATTCCCAGAACAAGTGCAGTAATCGAATACGGCAATCCCTTCCCTAATCCGTGGATGAAAGCTTCCCAAATCGAATTGAATTGGACCATCTTCACAGAGTCCTTGATCTTGCCGCTCAGCTTTTTGTTCTCATCCAGAACTGCCCGGAGCTGGCTATCCATGTTTTGAAATTGAGCTTGGTTGTCCAGTAGTATGATTGCCGACCAGTCGTCCATCTCGATTTCGTACCTGGCCAGGTATTCCGCTTTGATCCTGGCCAGGGTTTGTCTATTGATCGGCTGGCTAGACATCGGCAAAGTTGATTTGAAGTTCTCTTTGAAGCCTTAGTCTTGGCCCAATGGTGTAGGTATCAAGTGCAAGGCCTTTGCGGATGCCTGTCAGGATTTCTGCCCCGAGAAATGACTCAGGCTCAAAATCTCCAAACCTGCGAAATGCCAGGCCTGAGTTCTTACAGTTTTCCTTGAGCTCCTGGGTCAGATGCGGAAACTTGCGAAAGGTGACCATACTTTGCCAGACGACGATTTCAAAGTCTGTTTTGACAAGGTCAAACATTCTTAGCAAATAATCGATGGATGGATTGTAAGCACCTCCACCGCCGATGACGATATAAAATGTGATTTCAAAACCCAGCGCTTCCGCAAAAGCTTTGAGAGGGATGTCGTACTCGATAAGCGCTGGAAGCTGCTCGCTTTCAGGCGCACCGAAATCGAAATAGGCTTCTTCGAAATCTTCCTTTGCGATACTCTGCAAATAAGCCAGTAAATTATCACGGATCAAAAGACCTTTCTCGTCTAACAGGTTCGCAACATCGGATTGATCCTGATGGACGAATTTCAGCTGACGTGTACTGGTCTGCGTAGAAGCGTCCACGTCAATAAAAAGACATTTGGGGTCTTGATAATGTTTGAGGGCAAACAGGTACATCAAAATGGATTTGCCTACGCCTCCTTTGGCTTGCACTATAAAATGTAAGTTTTTCATCGGTTAGTACTTTTTAGATGGTTTAACATATGGCTCAGGCTCGGAGCGGGGAAATTTCATTGCCGCTTTGGGTTGAGCCTCAGCTTCGGGCTTTTCAGTTTTTTGAACTGGCATTTGTTGGTCACCCCACTTTTTCATTTTAGCGCGGATGTATTTGATATCATAAAGCGACACTGCCTCCGTCGAGAGCTTTTCGTTGATCACGTCCACAAGGAACCTGGCTGACATCGTGGTGGTAAACAGATCGCGGTACAGCTCAAAAAGCATGCGCTTGCGTTTAGGGTCTTTTCGCTCACAGAGCTTCAAGACCAACTCCTTGGTTATCTCCATAGCGTCAACGGTTAATCTTGTGATCTTTCTGGTATTCACTCCTGCGGAACCAGTGCCGAAGAACCGTCTCGGAGAAATACAGCTTCCCTGATTGGCGAACAAATGGCAGATGTCCCTTGGCACAATGGTAGTAAAGCTTCTTTGCAGTGACTCTTTTCAACAACCGCTTTGCTTCGCGCACATCGACGAGATGGTCAGAGCTGGCCGCAGGATCGGAGCGCATTTTGGCAGGGAGCGTATCCTGAGTAGTGGGGTTTGTGTTGGGATTGTGGATCCCCGAATCCGGAGTTTTGTTTTTCATTTTGCCTTTCTGTTTGAGAAAACATGCTGGCAAAATTCAGAGTCAGGTAGCAGGATTTCCTTCCTGCTATTCGCTCGGGAATGAAAAGAATTTAGTTTAGAAGTCTCGAAGGAGCAATCTGACCTCTGTTAAATATTTTGTGCGAGGATTTTTTATCTCCCCCATCGAATTGACTTAGCTCTTCCGCTTGAAAGGCTTTCACAAAGGAGCTTTGTTCAAAATCATGCACCAACCAAGAGTTGAAGGATGCGGCAATCTGCGGCGCATCTGCTGTCATCTTGATATAATGTTTTTCCATTAGAACGTAGTAAAGCGCGGCGATGTAAAGCCTTCCACCCTTGGATTGTTTGCAATACCGGTAAGTATCCGTGTCGCCGATCGGCACAATCCATCGTTCCGTCAACAAGATACGCTTCAAGCGGTTAAATTTGAGCAACCTTTCGTCAGTTTCTCCGTCTATAAATTGTTCCTGGAAGCTTTCCGACACCCGGGTACGCGCTGCCCTCTTTGTAGCAGCTTCTGGCTTTGGTAATTGTTGAACTAAAAGTTCCAACTCCTTTCGCCATCGATCTAAGTCAAGCAATTTCTCCGCTACTGCCTCAGGGGATAACGTTTGAACCCAGTTTGAAATTGAAGTGATAGTATCGTGGATGGCTTTCTCAGACCCATAGTCCTCCCTTGTCAAAAGCTGTTCAATTACCTCTCGATTATGTAGAAGCGTGAATGCTGTGCGACGCTTGACTTGGCGGACCCTAACACGCTTCGATGGACCGAACCACCAGTGCAGCCAGTCAGGCCCGGAAATGCCTTGCTCGTACGAAGTAATGAACTCGCCGACGTCGTTCCTCCTAACCGTAAATGAATACCTATTATGGTAGAGAATCAGAAGCCTGTTCAGGCTGGTTAAATCGTCCTCGTAAAAAGTGCCGGAGAATTCTTCAATTATGAATTTAAAAAACGGATACCGAATGGTGGAGTGAAGATTCATGGTCTAACAATCAGATAACACATTTAGCAATTTAATCACCATCAGTTACTTTTCATACTCTCTCACTAACGGTGACTCGATAAGGCAATCAGGTGATTTGTCGATACGATGGTTTGACCGTTTAATCAATTCATGAGCATCTCAGATTAGCTTGGTTACTTAAATTACTTTATTTGAATGTAAGCCTAACTCGACTTCACGATGCTTGATACTACATTCTTTCAATCCTATGACAACGATTCGCACTCGATTTTCTGCGGCCCTGCACAGCTGCACAAAGATCTGAACACTCTTTACGGATACATTGTAGGCATACAGGCCGACGGACATATTAACGAAACAGAAATCGACTTACTGCGCTCGTGGATCAATTCCATCGGTACGTTACGTACGAAAGCGCCCTACTTTAAGCTGGTCGACAAGATCAATGAAATCATCAGTGATGGAGTCATTACAGAGGAAGAAGCCGAAGATTTGATTTGGCTATGTAGAAGCTATCTCGACCATAATAGTCCGTACTACGATGTGATCACCTCGTCGGCTCAACAGTTAAGTGGGTTTCTGGCAGGGATCTCGGCCGATAAATCTATTAATGTTGAAGAGTTAATTGCGCTTGGAAATTGGACCTCGGAAAACGCTTCGCTTACGCAAGTTTGGCCGTTTGACACGCTGGTACCGATCATTGCGCAGGTTGAAACAGAAAAGCACCTGAGCGCAGAACGGCAGACTCAATTGCTGGATTTTTGTCAGTCAGTCTGTAGCCTAGGGGCGCCACAGGGACGGAGAACGTCCATCGCGATGAAACTTTCCAATGAGAAAGTAGCAATTGTGATACAAGAGTCTACTTTTTGCTTCACCGGTAAATCCGAAAAGTATTCTCGGGAGGAGCTCGCACAGATTGTTGAGATGTACGGCGGTTTTGCGACAAACTCTATTACGGCGAAGCTTCAATATCTAGTAGTATGTGAGAAGAGAAATCCGGCGTGGGCATTTGAAATGTACGGGCGAAAGGTGGAGAAAGCAATGAGTATGAAGAAGAAAGGAGCCGGGCCGGAAGTGGTTTTTGAGGAGGATTTGTTTGCGGCGCTAAATGTATTCGGTTTCAAGTCGGCTTAGCCGCATCCGACAATCAAACAGTTGCTATCTAAAAGTACAGCCTAAATACCCCCTTCATGAATATCAGTTTTGTACATCTTCAAAATTTCAGAAAACTAAAAGGACTGCCGCATAGAGTTCTCAATGAAAGAAACAATTTTCGTTGGGCCTAATAACAGCGGAAAGACAACAGCGATGGACGCGCTGATTCTATTCTTAAAAGCGCGGCATAAATTCACAACTCGAGATTTTACCATCTCAAACTGGCGCTCGATCAATGATATTGGCTACGTATGGGCAAATGAAGCAGAGTTCGCCAAACTTGACTTGCGGATGGATCAATGGGAGCAGTATTTACCGACATTGGACGTATGGCTCAATGTCAGTTCAAAAGAGGTTCACTATGTTAGTCATTTAATACCGACCCTTGAATGGACAGGCGGCGTGCTAGGGATCCGGCTACGATTTGAACCAGAAAATTTACTTGATTTATACAACGAATTCAGCACACAGTATAATAATTCAAAAAAGGTAAGTAACGCCAAAAAAAAAGAAGGAAAAATAAACTTATGGCCAAAAGACCTTTGGGATTTCCTAGATAAACATCTCGGAAAATTCTTTACTGTAAGAACATATCTACTTAATCCGGAACTACACGAATCGCCTCAAAAGCTTGAATCGACAAATCTGCCATTGGACATAGATGCCTTTAACGGGCTTATAAAAGTTGATATTATAAATGCGCAACGAGGATTTTCCGATCCGAATTCCGAATTAGCAGATGCATCTACTACCAACAAAACTTTATCCAGCCAGTTAAGAAGTTATTATGATAAGCACTTGAACCCAGCCATTAACCCTACGGAAGCGGATTTGAGTGCATTGGAAATGATCTATAATGCTAAAGAATCCTTTGATGACAATCTAAAACAAAGTTTTGCGGCTCCACTTAAAGAGCTTGAATTCCTAAACTACCCCGGCTTTGGGAACCCGAAAATAAAGCTCTCAACCATAATCAATACTGTCGAAGGATTGAGTCATGAATCCGCAGTGCAATATTTTCTGGATGAAAGTATGTTGGACCTCTCGCTGCCAGAGAAATATAATGGACTGGGCTACCAAAATCTTATATCCATTATATTTAAACTAATCCGGTTTAGGGATGAATGGATGCAGGTTGGAAAGGGAATTAAGACGGCATCAGGAGAGTCCGATTTTAGCTTTGAACCATTGCACCTAGTCCTGATCGAAGAGCCTGAAGCACATTTACACGCACAGGTCCAACAGGTTTTTATCAAGCAGGCCTTTAATACTCTGCGGCGGCATGATAATCTAAGCGATAATAATTTCACCACCCAGCTAGTCATTAGCACACATTCAAATCACATAGCACACGAAGTCGATTTCAACTGCTTGCGATACTTTAAGAGGCAAATTGAGCATGGGAAGAGCCTGCACACTTCGAAAGTTGTCAATTTATCCAGGACGTTCGGTGATGAAACTGAGACTACTAAATTTGCCATTCGATACCTTAAGACAACACATAGTGATCTTTTTTTTGCTGACGCGGTAATTATGGTTGAGGGCCCAGCAGAACGCATGCTGATTCCCTACTTTATTAAACACCACACTAAAATGAGTAATTGCTACATCTCCATACTGGAAATCGGAGGCAGCCACGCTCATACTTTAAAACCGCTTATCGAGAGCTTGGGGATAATAAGTCTAATCATAACGGATATTGATTCAATTGATCCGGAAAATCATAATAGTAAAGTGCCCCCCCGAACTTCGAAAGGGCTTCAAGTCGGGAAATGACACTTTAGCGGAATGGCTTCCGGGAACAAGAGATCTAGACAAACTCTTGGGATTTTCACAGGATGCTAAGGTCGATAAAAGCTATCCCGTCAGAGTAGCATATCAATTTAAGGTGAGTGAGATGAACGGAGAAAAAGAATCTATTGTCTACCCGTACACGTTTGAAGATTCGCTTGTTCTTGAAAACCGAGGGTTATTTCAAGGTCTCGAAAAGGGTACCGGTCTGTTGAGAAAAATGTGTGCTGCTGCCAAAGAAACAGATTTTGAAAAGTCAGCCCAGTTGATGTATAAGGAAATAACTGAGAAGGGTGCTAAAAAGGCAGAATTCGCCCTTGAGTTATTCTATTTTCAAGACCCAAACATCTTAAAAACACCCCTATATATCGAAGAAGGATTGAATTGGCTGGAAGGCAAACTAGCCGCTGGGAAACCCCTTTAACTCACGGAAAAATTTAGCCGAATCTAACTATGGTACAGGTTGCACCCAACAGCATCGATGATACGGTTGATGATGTAATATACGACTGTCTGACACCATCGGCTCCTAAAAGCTTTTTTCTGTTTGCGGGAGCCGGATCTGGGAAAACAAGGTCGCTAGTTAACGTTCTAACAAAATTCAAACTTAACCACGGCAACAGATTTCGTCTGTTGAGAAAGAAAGTTGCAATCATAACTTACACAAATGCTGCTGCTGACGAAATCACTCATCGACTAGATCATGATGACATATTTGTTGTCAGCACTATCCATAGCTTTTCCTGGGAACTGGTTAAAAACTTTACGCATGATATACGCTATTGGCTCAAATTCAATCTCAGCGAGGAAATCAAGATTCTTGAGGAGGAGCAATCAAAAAGCCGAAATCTCAACAACAAGACCTCCATTGCTCGAGCCCTCAGGATCGATTCTAAAAAGAAACGACTAGTGCATCTTGATAACGTAGTGAGGTTCACCTACAACCCCAATGGAGACAATATTACAAAGGACTCTATAAACCATGCTGAGGTAATCAGTATGACGGCAAGCTTTATTCAGAGTAAGCCGCTGATGCAAGACATATTGACATGTAAATTTCCAATAATCTTTGTCGATGAAAGTCAAGATACAAAGAAGGAACTAGTAGATGCGCTGTTTACATTACAACACGCTAAGAGAGATTGCCTTACACTCGGATTGTTTGGGGATACCATGCAGCGAATCTACTCCGATGGGAAGGAGAACTTAGGCACTGAACTTCCTGCCGACTGGCTTCAACCAGCAAAGAAGATGAATCATCGGTCAAGTAAGCGTATTATCAATTTAATCAATGACATTAGAAAGAATGTTGACGATCAGAAACAGATACCAAGGACCGAGCAAAGAGACGGATATGTTAGATTTTTTATTGCGAAGCGAGGTAGCGATAAATCCGCGATCGAAGAAAATGTGTGCTCGGAAATGGCGTCGGTGACTGCAGACCAGCTTTGGACGACCGATACTATTGATACAAAGTTCTTAATTCTGGAACACCACATGGCGGCGAATCGCCTATCTTTCATGGAATTCTTTGAACCACTCTACAGAGTCGACAGGTTTAAAACTGGATTAATTGACGGTAGTTTATCGAGTATAAGCTTGTTCACTAAAATCATACTTCCTCTGTATGACGCACATAAACGTGGCGATCAGTTTTCAATAGCAAGGATTGTGAAAGCAAATGCGCCTTCTCTAACGCGAGAGGCCTTGCTAGCAAGTGTGAATCAAGTCGACGAGATAGATATGATGGGTAAGAAAGTGCGAAATTTGTTGGACTTGTGGGAAGGAGGCAGAGATCCGAAATTGATTGAAATCGCCAAAGAAGTTTATAACTCATCCTTGTTTCAAATCTCGGATAATCTTTCTTTGGTTATATCGAAGGAAGCAAGAGTAAACGCATTAGCAAAGGAAAAATTACACGATGCGGCGGACGACGAGGAGGAAGAAGTAGATGATGATCTGTTAGTCGCGTTGGGAAACGCACTACAGGCCCCATTTTCATGTATCATAAATTATCATAAATACATTTCCGAAAAGTCGAAGTTTGGAACACATCAAGGTGTCAAGGGATTAGAGTACCCTCGCGTCATGGTAATAATTGATGACGACGAGGCCAGAGGGTTTATGTTCAGCTACGACAAATTGTTCGGAACAAAAGATCTTAGCGAAACAGACAAGAAAAATTTAGAAGATCGTAAAGAAAGCGGTATCGACCGGACAAGAAGGCTCTTTTACGTTGCCTGCAGCCGCGCCAAAGAGAGCCTCGCTATCGTCGCCTATTCAGATAACCCTGAAATGCTAAAAAGCAATATATTGAAATTCGGCTGGTTTCACGCGGGTGAGGTTTCAGTTATGGAATAAATTATGGGTCTGCCCTTCACGCTCGTTAAAATGAAATAGTAGTGCTTTGTCATAGTCGGCCATACGGCAGTCCTCGGAACGCAGCAATAGATTACAACCGAACATGTGATGCCTACATTCGTTTTACTTGGCCCGAAGGCTAACTATTCTTTCTGAATCAGCCATTAAAAATCGTTCCAAACAGGCCAAACCGGTTTGCCAACAAGGATCTTTCGGTTGCAGTCGTGAAAACATAGTCGCTTTACGCTGCGCATTAATATTTATCACCGTCGGTCTGTACCAAGATCAGGAGCCTGATGCCCACGTTCTTCCTCAGCACACGGGCAAACCGGACGGTCAGGTACCTTGGATTGTCGTACACACCGACGCATTCCAACAAATTGTGTTCGCGGCTGAAGGCCAATATGAAGTCTGCAAATTGCCTGACCTGGATGTCAGCCCGACTAGCCATTATGCGTCTCAAGCATGACTTTTCGTGCCAATAAGATTATTGATGGTGATGGCAGCTCATTCTACTTCGCCAGAGCAACGTATCCGGCCTATCAAGTGCATATTTTTTAGCAGCGGCCGCCTGATTACTTTTGGCAAAAACATAACGCATTATGGATCAGTCAGAAGAAATGTTCAAATTAGTGAGACAATGGCGTAAAAGTGGCCTGAGCCAAAGTGAATTCTGCAAGTTGCACGGCATGACAGTAGCTAAATTTGGCTATTGGGTCGGAAAGGAAAAGTTGGTTGAAAAAGCGACGGGTTTTGTTCGTATATCCGCCCAGCGTTCGGCCATGGACAATGCTTATGAAGTCATTTATCCAAATGGCGTGCAGGTAAATTATCAGGGCGGTGATCTGACGGTGCTCTCTGAGTTGATCCGGCTTTACTAATGTTTAGTCTGGGTTCATCCCACCAATATTATCTGTACCGAGGCGATTGCGATATGCGTAAAGGTTTTGATGGACTCTGTGGCCTGGTGGATTCCGAGTTAGGTAGAGTGGCCACCAGTGGCGAAGTTTTTATCTTTCTTAACCGAAGACGGACCCATCTTAAAATGCTGCATTGGGAGCCGGGAGGCTTTGTACTTTATTATAAAAGACTGGAAAGTGGCACCTTTCCCTCCCCTAAAAAACAGGCAACCGGAAGTATTTCTTGGAGCGAACTGGTGCTGATGATCGAAGGAATCCAGGTACTGAAAAGCAGTCGTAGAAAGCGTTTTATTTTACAGCAATAAGTGCTTTTGCTAGCTTTAAAGGCTGTTTTTCCGTACTTTTAAGTATGCAAAATGCCCCGCTGGAAACGCTGGATAAAGACCAATTGCTCGCTCTTTTAAAAGAACGGGATCAGCAGATATCGGGTTTAACCCAGCAGAACGCATACCTGGAATCTCAGGTAGAGATGTACAAACGGATGCAGTTCGGTCAAAAGCGTGAACGCTTTGAAGGAGATCCGGCCCAGATTGCGCTTCCCTTTGAAGCTCCTAGCGAACAGGCTGCTGCACAAGAAGAAATTCTGCATGAAAAAATCAGCTACATCGTATCCGGCCTATCAACTACGTATTTGTTAATTGGTGAACCTTGTTAAAGTGTTGCGGATACAGGTCAGTGATGTTTTTATGATTGATTGTGGAGATGTTTAGTAGAGTGTTTTTTAGCCAATTGTAGGGATTGACGTTGTGTTTTTTGCAGATAGCAAAGAAGGAGTAGATCATAGCAGCCCGCTGTGCTGCTTCGTGTGAGCCAGCGAATAAATAGTTTTTCCGGCCCAGGGCCAACGGGCGTATAGAATTTTCAATTTGATTATTATCGATCAACAGATTTCCGTCGTATAAGTAGGCACTGAGTGCATCCCAACGGCCGTAACTGTACTGCATCGCCTTTCCGATCTGGCTTTTTGGGAGCGTACTTTTAATTTGTTCGAAGATCCATTTGCCCAGCTCGTTGATAACTGGAAGGGATTCTGTTAGCCGCAGCTCTTTGATTTCAACAGCATCCAGCATCAGTTGGCGGGCTTTCCGCTCCACAGCGTACAGTTGCTGGATCATCGATAGTGCTTTTTGCGCCCTGGTTTTGTCGTTGTCCAGGGCCCGTTCAAATTCCCGACGCGCATGCGCCCAGCAAGCAAGATGGATAACATCTTTCCGCTTCCCATGCTTTTCATAAACTGCGTAGCCGTCCGTCTGTAGATAGCCCTTAAAGCTTTCCAACATCGTCTTCGCTCCTGCTGAGCCTCTTGTCGGTTGGTAATCAAAGAGAACGACATCATCCAAAGGGCTGTGGTAGACCCAATAGTATCCCTGATGGCAAGCGCCTTTCTTGTCAGTTTCCAGTACTTTAATCGGACTTTCATCCACCTGCCAATAGCCCTTCGATTTCATATCAAAGACCAGTTGCTCATAAAGCGGTTCCAGCTTGATCAGCGCTTCTTTGGTCCATCCTTCAAGTGTTGAAGATGCGATCTGGATATTTTCCCTGGCAAAACGCTGCTTCTGCCGGTAAAGTGGAAGGTGGTCTTGGTATTTATCGGTTAAAATGCTAGCCAGCAGTCCCGCAGATGGTATTCCTTTGTCGATGACCCGCTCGGGAAGTTGACCGATTCTGACCCCTTCACCATTTTTGGGTGCATATTTATAGCGTATATATCTTTTGATCAAAAAGCGTGCGGGTTCGTAATCCAGCTCTTCAGTAACTTCCTTGCCGATACATACCATTTCAGAAAGATCACCGGCAGGATAAATCTCGATCTCTTCGACGGGTAAATGAGAAGGCAGTGCTGCACGGCCCTTATGGTTTGGCCTTTTACGGATGTAGCTGATTTTTTCATGCAGAATTTCTTCTTGTGCAGCAGCCTGTTCGCTAGGAGCTTCAAAGGGAAGCGCAATCTGGGCCGGATCTCCTTCAAAGCGTTCACGCTTTTGACCGAACTGCATCCGTTTGTACATCTCTACCTGAGATTCCAGGTATGCGTTCTGCTGGGTTAAACCCGATATCTGCTGATCCCGTTCTTTTAAAAGAGCGAGCAATTGGTCTTTATCCAGCGTTTCCAGCGGGGCATTTTGCATACTTAAAAGTACGGAAAAACAGCCTTTAAAGCTAGCAAAAGCACTTATTGCTGTAAAATAAAACGCTTTCTACGACTGCTTTTCAGTACCTGGATTCCTTCGATCATCAGCACCAGTTCGCTCCAAGAAATACTTCCGGTTGCCTGTTTTTTAGGGGAGGGAAAGGTGCCACTTTCCAGTCTTTTATAATAAAGTACAAAGCCTCCCGGCTCCCAATGCAGCATTTTAAGATGGGTCCGTCTTCGGTTAAGAAAGATAAAAACTTCGCCACTGGTGGCCACTCTACCTAACTCGGAATCCACCAGGCCACAGAGTCCATCAAAACCTTTACGCATATCGCAATCGCCTCGGTACAGATAATATTGGTGGGATGAACCCAGACTAAACATTAGTAAAGCCGGATCAACTCAGAGAGCACCGTCAGATCACCGCCCTGATAATTTACCTGCACGCCATTTGGATAAATGACTTCATAAGCATTGTCCATGGCCGAACGCTGGGCGGATATACGAACAAAACCCGTCGCTTTTTCAACCAACTTTTCCTTTCCGACCCAATAGCCAAATTTAGCTACTGTCATGCCGTGCAACTTGCAGAATTCACTTTGGCTCAGGCCACTTTTACGCCATTGTCTCACTAATTTGAACATTTCTTCTGACTGATCCATAATGCGTTATGTTTTTGCCAAAAGTAATCAGGCGGCCGCTGCTAAAAAATATGCACTTGATAGGCCGGATACATTTGTTGATGCAAATTAACAAGTTCTTTCTCCAGGTTAAATCATTCAGTGTGCTGTTTCCTAAGGTGGTTGAAGTATGATTGAAAGTCTTCAATTATTTCTTTGGACAAACACTTGTTCGATACTTGTCATTAAGTGCTTCAATATATGGGTTATCCGTCGGTTCTCCGCCTGAGCTAAACGTTGACAATATCCGCCTCGCCTAATATCCATTAAAAGTTGCCGGGCCGGAAAGTGGCAAAGAGCCTTTGCAATAAATTTCTATCGGAAGTAATAATTTCTGCACTGCCCTTCATTCCATTCCTGAAAGGTAATTGATGGCCATGCTTGGTCACAAGCTTGTTGGGTAGTGTGACGTAGCCCCAAAAAGCGCTGTCGCTACCAGGAGTGATGGAAAGTTTTGCGAGGGATCCCTCAAGAATACCATATTCTCGAAATGGATAGCCGTCAAGTTTTATTAAGACCGTTTGCCCCTCGCGCAATTTACCTAGGTTTGGCTGAGGCAACTTGACTAATCCGAGGTACTTACCATGTAAAGGTTCTACCGTCATCAATTCTTGACCTGCATTTAGAAATTGACGCTCCTGCCATGGCTCTGAAAATGATATTTTCCCATCGACTGGTACAAATATTAAATATTTATTTTTCCAAGTTTGAATAGAACTTTTCAATGTCTGAATCGATTGATGAAAGCTTAGCTTCTGGCTTCTGACCGTAGCATCGAGTTCGAGAAGCTCTTTTTGTTTGAGTTTTCGGGCTGACTGGTTTTGTATCTTTGCTGACTTTAAGCTTTTGACCGGCATCTCCCGAGCTAATAATTTTGCTCTTTCCTTCATAAAATCTACACTAGAAATGACTTTATTATCATGTAACTTAGATTGTATCCTAAATTCATCTGCCGCGAGCTCCAGATCTTGATTTTGTATTGTTAATTGCTCATTAATCAGCTCGTCCATCTGAGTTAGGTCATTTTGGTCCTCAATTAACAAATGCCGTTTTTGCGTGTAGTAGCCATCAGCTAAAACCGCCTGTAATTTTAAAAGCTCTTGATGAAAAGTTTGAAAGTCTAACTGAATTTCGCCCAAGGTGTCAAAAGTACTCAAAACCAAAACATTTAGCTTTTCCCAATCACCTGTCATAATGAGTCGATAAACGTCGTCGATCTGCTCCTCTAGTCTTAGAATTTGTTTGGGATTTCCAGTACTTTCCGAGTATCCAATAATCTGCCCCCGTTTTACTAACTCTCCATCCGCTACCGATAATTTTTCTAGCCTTCCTTCTGTTCTAACAACGACCCGTCTGGGAGCATTGGCTGAAGAGAGTAGAAAAGGTGCGGTAATTACATCAGGATAACGGATCCACCACATGGCGGTGAATAGTAATAATATTAATAAGATAAACATCGTATTGCCCCAAAGAATAAGCCAATGCGGGGGGCGTCCCAGGACAGCTTGCATCTTTACCGAATGTTCGGGCAACCTCTCAATATGATGTTCCTCAAGCTGCCTACTTTGCTCTTCCGATGATGTAAAATCTTTTGGATAAACGATACCATTCACAATTTCTATACAGCTAACTCTAATTGGTTACTTACTAATTCAAAATACTTACCCTGTCTTGCAACTAGCTCAGAATGGGTGCCGGTTTCAACAACCTGGCCTCCTTCAAGTACAATAATCTGGTCTGCATGCTTTACCGTACTTAAACGATGAGCGACCACAACAACTGTCCTTCCCTTAAAAAACTCCTCCAATTTCCTTACAATCATCGCCTCATTGTTGGCATCGAGCGAATTGGTGGCCTCGTCAAACAACAATAAGCTTGGATCTTTATAAACCGACCGCGCAATCAAAATTCTCTGTCGTTGTCCTTGACTCAGCCCTTTGCCTGCTGCACCAATAATTGTAAAATATCCTTGTGGTTGCGACTCAATAAATTCATGGATATTGGCAAGCATCGCAGCTTGGCGCAACTTTGTCATATCAACGACTTCGTCGGCTACAGCAATATTTTTAGCAATCGTATCAGAAAAAATAAATCCATCTTGCATTACTACGCCGCACTGTCGACGCCACGCTCTATGCGAAATATTTTTAAGGTCGAGGGCCATCCTATCAAACCCAACATGATTGCTTAGAACTTCTCTTTCACTCGAACTAGTAAATTTACCCTGATTTGATAAGACGATCGCGCCCTCATTCGGTTGATAAAATCGGAGCAAAAGCTTTAGCAGGGTGGTCTTACCGCTTCCACTTGTCCCTACAATCGCAGTTGTTTTGCCATAAGGGATTTTTAAAGTAATATCTTTTAACACTGGCTCATTGCCAGCACCTGGGTAGGCAAAAGTGATATTTTCAAAATTGATATCCTGTGCAATCTCCCAAACCGTTCGACCAGGCAGGCTTGCGTTCTCTTCGTCAGGGAGCGAATGCACCTCATTAAGCCGTTCTAAACTCATGCGTGCATCTTGCAAAGCTTGGATAAATCCAATCAACTGTTCAATCGGTGAATTGAATTGGCCTAGGATGTACTGAATGGACATCATCCCACCAATCGTTAGCTGACCATCTAGAACAGCCTTTGCCGCAAGAAATGTGACTAGCACGTTCTTACCCTGATTGATAAACAAAGCGCCGGCCTGCTGAATTTGGGAAAGAGATAGTGACCTGACGTTCCATTTGAACACGGTAGTTTGCACGTTCTCCCAGTCCCACCGTTTAGAAATCTCCGCTCCCGACAACTTAATGTCTTGCATTCCCTGAATCAGTTGAATTATCTGGCTCTGATTCTTCGATTGTACATCGAAACGTTGTGAATCAATTGTCCTCCGTTTACCTAAAAAAGCAGCAATCCAAAGAGAGTAAATAACAGCCGAGATAATGGCCACGGAAAAAATTGATACGTGATAAAAGGCAAGAAGGACCCCAAATACCAGCAGGTTAACAAATGAAAAAAGAATATTGAGAGTTTGTCCCGTTAAGAAAGCTTCGATTCTGTGATGGTCGCCAATTCTTTGCATGATATCACCAAACTGCTTCACTTCAAAAAATGAAATCGGCAGGTTCATCAGCTTCGCAAGAAATTCAGATAAAATAGCAAGGTTGATTCGAGTGCTAATATGCAACAAAATCCAACTTCGGAGAAAATCAACGGACGCAGTTCCGCAAACTAGCGTCATCTGTGCAACTAGGACCAAATAAATAAATGGAAGATTTTGTCCATTTATACCAACATCTACAACGGATTGAGCTAGGATAGGCATCAACACCATCAATGCACTTCCAACCAACATGCCCAGTCCAAGCTGAACCAGTAGCTTTTTGTACTTCCAGAGGTATGAGACAAGTTGACTAAGCTGGAGGCCATTAGCTTTTTCTCCCTCGTCGGCAAAAAAAGCTTGTGTGGGTTCCACGACCATAGCCAGTCCCTCTTTTCCTAGCTCATTTTCGCCCAACCAGCGCTTCTCGAACTCTTGAAACGTATACTTCATCAATCCTTGGGCTGGATCGGCGACGTGGAAGATAATTTTTTCGTCATTCAAATTTGACCCTTCGCCGCTTGGTCTGCCTGATCTTGGACTCTCGTCATTTCGATGACGCCTCATTAGATTGGGCCATGAACTACCTGATCTCGGTAACTTTTTAGACACCTTGTGTAGGACAACAAAGTGATTCTGCCCCCAATGCAACACACAAGGCAAGGGAACCTGCTCAATTAGGACTTTTATCGGAATGCGAACGCCTAAGGAATGAAGCCCGATCGATTCGGCGGCCTCTGAAATGCCCAACATTGAGACGCCTTCTCGACTAATTTGTGCCCTTTCCCGAAGTGTTTGTGCTGTGTAATGCTTTCCATAATGCTGTGCAATCATCCGGAGGCATGTTGGGCCACAATCCATCTGATCAAGCTGTTTAAAAAAAGGGAAAGATTTCATTCTAAGTATCAAAATGAACAAACCTACTTCAAGCACCAGATGCAAACATAAGGTACTTTGTCGAAGTCGAAAGAAATTCTTGTAACCGAGCACTCATACGTCAGGCCGATACGAAAAAGACAACAAGTCTTCCAGAATATCCGCTTAGCCTGATTAGAAACTGAGTCGATTAAAGATTTGATTAATTGCCGGATCTGACGGTCGCGGTGCATCAGAATCGACCACCTTGCCGCTTTTATCAATAATCATATATCTCGGGATCGACTTTACACCATATTTTCGGAGAATGGCGGATTGTATTCCTTTGGGCATAAGAAAGCTTGCGTCCTTATTAAGGCCGATCTGATGCGCCGCCTTCTGCCAAGCAGCTGGATTTTTGTCGATTGAGATATAGACGAAGTTAATTCCCTTACTTGAATACTGATCACTGAGCCTAGCGGATGCAGGCATTTCTTCTCGGCAAGGCGCACACCAAGAGGCCCAGAAATCAACGTACGTTATCTTATTGCCAGTGGCTTTTCCGAAAGTCGATTTTTTTCCGGACGAAGTGATGACATCGTCGCCTTGGATACTAATCGAGCTGATCCTGTCTATAGTGGACAAATATCTTGAATACTTTGAATCTTCATGAGTAGCCGCAACATCAGCGACTAACTGGTCGCGCTCTTTTTTAGTTAGCTTAAACATGGGGCCAGTATTTCTCGGACTATTCAATATACTTACAACTAAGTAGGTTCGCGTCTGACCGGAAAAATGCTTCGCCAAAATATCTCGTACAGCTGTCTCGGGATATAGTTTCCTAAGAGCGAACAAACAAGCGTTTGCCGAGTTCCTATACGAACTTAAAAAAAGGAATCGGTCTTCTTTGAGGCTTGTCTCCGCTTCTTGCGTCATGTCTTTGATATACTGGGCTGGAAACACCACATTTCCAAAACGTAGCTTTCGCTCGGTGACATTAAAGAGCTCCACAGCTTCATAAAATTGCACAAAGTGATTGTTAAGATGATTTTCCGCTGCGTATTGCTTTATAAAGCCATCGTAATCTCTATACTGACTTTCGAAAGCGTTGTTACGAGATTTGGGATTGGCAACATATTCCTTACCCAAGAAGGAACGTTGAAAAGACAATTGATTAAATGACTCTGAATCAAACTTCTTAAAAAAGGCGAGTGGGAACATTAGCTCCCTGTCCCTTTCACTATTTTGTGAAGCTAACTTGACAAACTCATTTGATTTAGTAACTGTGATTCGGTCACCTTTCTTAAGGAAATAGTCTATTTTGAATCGATTATCTGTGACTTGAAGATCGGATGTGTCATCGAACCTGTTTACTCCGCTTTTTAAAAATTCCAAGTTTCCGAAATCATCAATATAGTAAAGCCTATTTCCATCAGTCAATTTTACGTCGACTACAATAAAATTGTCCGAGTGTTGGAAATTGTTACACTTCCCGTTTGCAAGTCCAAATGGAGCAACGACTATCATTGCAACAACGATCTTCACCAATAAATGCATAACTATTGTGCTTGCTAATTTGATTGATTTATGTAAATCAGACAAAGGGTTTCCCCTTTGCCTGTCACTGATTAACAGCTTGTGCAGCACCAGTAGCCACGACCACCGGCTTCTCCACATTGCTTAGCAAACTTCTTTGCTTTTTTCTTGGAAACAGTACCATAGCCAGAAATTGGCTCCGATCCTCCGTTTGAGTAACATGACGCGCCACATCCCGCGCCCAAGACATTTTTCATTTCTGCTCTTGTCAACGCGAAAGCGCTAAAAGACGATAAATTCATGATTTAAATAGAATTAAGTGAAAAAATAATTTATGTGATTTGATCAAATCCAGTAGGTTGTAGATATCGGCTCAGCTTTTCAATGTCCGAAACAGAATAGAATGGTGGAAGTTTAATATCGTTAAAGATCATAAACGGAGTGTTGGTAATGCCGGCTAACTCACTCCATCTAACATGCAAGTCAAGCTGACTTATCCCCGTCTCGATCTCTGAAATATTCCTCCTGTTCTCACCTATCCATTGGTCAGCCGTCATGTTTTGCTTCGCAAACCATCTAGCCAACCCTCCGTTAATCTCCTCGACTGGTAAGCTCAGTAAGTTTCGAGCAATCTTTCCGGATTCGTCTTGAATGTCATTGTACGCCGCAAAAAGAAAATTGACACGTAAATCGTCCATACGACCTTTAAGCTTGACTACTTGCTCATACATATCTGCGCATGAGCGGCACTTAGGTGTCAGCACCACAGTCAACACATTATCGGATTCAATGTCTCCAATGCCGCCAACCTTCATTCCATTAAAAAATGGCGGAATAGGCTCCCGCATTTCCATCAAGGATTTCAGGTAGTTTGAGGCGAATTTCATTTGCTCGAAAGAGCGACTAACACCAGCGAATTTTATTGACTTTACAAGAGTAGATTGGAACGCCAACCAAGAGGCAATAGATATTGAAAAACCGATTATAAAAGTGCCGACAACTTGATATGAAATGTGAGAAAAGACGGGAGCCGGGGTAGAGATCACAAATAATAGTTCAAGAAGCAGCAAAAGTTGTACAACGAGGCACATGACACACCAGCTTTTCCAAATAAATGCCTGGTAGGATACCGAATAAATAGCATATGGAAACGCCAAAACACTCAGAGCGCCAATCCAAGGTAGGACTTCGCTGATAGAACCGGTCAGCATTGCAGTAACAATGGTCAACAAAGTACCGAAAAAGTAAATCAGTCCAATTTCGGACCATTTGAAGACTCGAAAAAGCCGTGCTGATTTTGAACTCAGTAAGCTTCCGCAACTAGATTTACCGCTTAGATTACATACCTTTCTAAGAACGGGGTTACTCAAATCAATCCCAGCCCACACTAGCATTGAGCAAACAATTGTACCACAAATTTTTGAAAACAATAGCGGTAGAACTAAACTCGGATCGACTCCTCCTATGACAGCGAGCGCCACAACGCACGATACGGCAACTAAGCCCAATACCATTGCAGTGGGTTTCCGCAAGGAACTTAAAACTTCATTCCTTCTTTTCTCTGTATATTCCGGCTCGCCGGAATGTTCCGTTCGCTCCAATAACAAAGTGATTCCAGACCACTTTAGCCGGAAACTATCAATGGCATCTACCTGTCTCCCAAGGGTTGTATCGATCCATTCCACTTTGTTCTCATCCGCGGATATAATCGTCGCAAGCACTCCACCTCCGACATTCATAAAGCCGAGAGCTGGCATTGGGGCGGTTTGGAGTTGCTCTATTGATAAGCGCACGGAGATATTTTTGACATGTAAGTCTTGTAAAGTATCCGAAATGGACGTTAATCTAGGAAAATCAGGATGATTCCATAACAGATTTTTGACGGTATGAGAGGTAGCGCGAATATCTGCACGCCGAATCAAGTCCAGGGATGCAAGCATCGCATTTTTTTCAGAGGCATTCGGATTCATCAATGTATTTTTTTAACAGTTTCTTAATTTCCTTGGGGGAATACGTAGCCCTTAATTTCTTACTCATCTCGTCAATATTTTTCTTATATACGCCGTTTCCGAGAAGTCGATTAATTTTGTCATATATATCACTCGCCCTTTCATGCCTGAATTCTCCTTTTAGGCCAATTCCATGATGTACAACTTTGAATGCATTTCCATTTTGGTCATACCGCATGTCCAAAGGATAAACGAGCATTGGTGTTCCGCAAAAAATAGACTCTTTGACAGATCCCAATCCCCCGTGCGTCACGAATAAGTTAGCTACTTTTAGAACCTCCAACTGTGCCACACTTTTGAAAAAGTAAAATGGCTTTTTAATTGTCATATTATGCACTATTGTATCAATAACAAGTTGATTAACAGAGAATATTACAACCACATCATCAATTCTCTCTAGCGCAGAAATCAGTTTCTCTAAAAAATCAAAAAGTGCGCGATCTGAACCCTCATAAAATGTACCAAAACTGCAATAAATCAACTTTCTCCCATTCAAACCCTGAACAATATTTCTGAAAACACTGGAAAATAGTTCATCCTCTTCTGGGCTCTGACGCTGATCATTGACCGATAATCCTAAATAAACTTGGTGTTCTCGACGAATTGACGGCGATATCTCCAGCTCAAGCGGAGCTAAAATAAATTCTCTAAAATTATTGAATATTAATGCCTTAGTACAGTCTTTCGATATCGGATGGCGAGTTGAAAATTCGTTATGTCTTAGTATGTGCTTAAACCGGTATTCTCTCGCAAGTCTCAAAATCAGCGACTTCGGCTGAACAACCATGGCTTTAATCAAATTTACAAATCTAGTATCTTTACCTGCGCCAGCAGGGACAGTCTTTGGATAAAAATCTTGGTCAACATTTGGAAAGCCTGGTGTTCTCAGCGTCGACAGCATGGGATTAATTAAAATGTACTGGGCTTGAACGCCTAACGAATTTAGTACCAATAGGTCAGTACTGTTGAATATATCAATAAAAATTAGAGTTGGCGAAATCTTTGAAATTACTTCACTTAATTCTTTTTGCCTATGTTTGAGGACTTTATCTCCCAAAACGCACTTTAATGTCGACCACCACCCAGATTTGCCTAGTGTTGAAGCAACAAAGGAATCTTCCATACCTACTCCGACTCGGTAGTCAGTTGTAAGTAATGCCTTATAACCATGCGACGCTACTATTGATTTCAAGACCTCATTCGACACTGAGAAGTAGACATCAAACTCCTCTGACAAAACATCACAAAAGCTAAAAAGAGGGAAAACATGGCTTTTGATCGATGCGGGAAGAAAAAGTGCTACTTTTTGCATTTGATAATTGAAAGTCGAGCACAATATTAAGGAACATTTGAAAATTATAGCAATTGAAATATATTTGATGAAAATACAAAGTAAATTTTCTCTGATGACTGCGGCAGAAATAAACTGACAATCAACTTGTTGACTAAAACAAACCGAATAGTAATTTTGTAAAAAGAAATTATAACTCAATTTTTACGAAATTTCCACCTTTCTCCGTTCTTTTAACGGTTTATCCAAATAACAACTTTTGAATGGATTCTGAAATTTTAGGGCGTTGCACAGTTAACGCCGACGTAGCTGTGATTCTTACTGTATGGCGGCGTGATAATTTACGTGAACAGCTACTAGCGATTATGGCGCAAACAGTACAGCCAAAGGAGATATGGGTTTGTCAGAATGAAAACTTTATTGATGTCAGAGCCATATTGTCGGAATTCCCAGGAGTTGAGCATGTACACTCATCTGTTAATTTGAAATATTTTGGTCGTTTCTCCATCGCCAGGCACCTTAAGGCAAAGTTTATTTGGATTTTGGATGATGATCAAATACCATCCCCTAACTGGTTGAAGACCTGCCTAATGATTTGTGAAGCTGAAAACGCCATTGTAAGTAGTGCGGGAAGAATTATACCCGAAAATGATTACTTGCCCGAGCGAAGTAACAATATTGGCAAGTTTTTCTTCGGAGACGTTCCTCAAACTGGAAATTCAAATACGTGCGCGGAGGATTCAATCGTTGACTATGGTTGCAATGGGTGGTTCCTGCAGCAACAATGGTTAAGGTATTTTTGGGAAACATCTCCTTTCACATTAGAAATTTCGGAAGACATGCATTTGTCCGCTCTCTGCAAGATTAGGGCAGGCATACGTACAATCGTTCCGATGCAAACAAGTCCAATCAACTCTGGAAATTTGAAAATCGAGTATGGAAGGGATGAACATGCCTCTTGGACTAAACCGGGCTTTTTGGAAAAACGGAAGGAGGTACTACATTATCTCATTGACGAACTAGGTTGGCGCCCTACGATGTGGAAGCAAGCTCACACTACCAAGAGTGGCGAAGCGACCAAGGATGCACGCTTCAACTTGAGATTACCGATTATATCCAGAATATTCTCCCTTAAAAAGAAACTTGTATAGAATGTACCGTGCAACATTGAGGTGTCTGCAGGCGGGCCTCTATAGTTTTCATGTGGCTGATGCATTCAAATGCATACTGAAATATGATCGACACATTCTTGACTGACAGTTCACGAAACTTGTTAAGGAAAATCTATACTGGATAGGATAGCGATGTTGATTCAACAGAGAGTTCGGACCCACTAGTTACCCTGGATCGAATTCTAGGTCCGTTCTGTTTTGGGAAATTGACCACGGTAATAATTTGGTTGAAACCTGCTTTAAATAATAGACCGATATTCTATCGATCGTCGTTTTGGCCATGGAAGCTGATATTTAATCGAACCGAGTTCTCCAGCGCCGATTTCGCACAAGAATTTGAGACTTCTTCTACTAAGGGGGCGTTATCATACAGGTGATCTTGGACAGGGAAGTACTGCGGCAGAAAGGCGACCCAAGGCTATGTAAGCTCATTAGTTTTGCCTTGGATTAGTCAAGCAACTGCAACGGCCTTATACTCCTATAATGTTTTTCGTATCTTCGACTTGACAAACCGATGCTTAAAATGCATCAAAACAAGCCAAAAAAATCGATTACCGTTTCAGTTACCTATTTTGAAGGGAGTTGCAAATAATTGATATACAAGCGTTTTCAAAATTCAAATTGTTCCCAGCGGGATCACTTAAAGCGCCTCAAAGGGCGCTTTTTTCGTTTAAAAACGTCATTTTTTCACTGTTTTCGAAGATAAGCATATCATTCTGATTCATTCCAGATCAAAGCATTCGGTAACCTATTCGGTAACCTGCTTTGCTTACTAAATTAGGTTACCGAATGGATATGTTTGACGGAGGCGATTTTGACCAGGGTTTCTCAAACATCAATGTTTTTCTAACCTTAAACTGTGAGGATGATGAATTTCAAACAGAACCTGACTGTACTCTTCTGGCTGTACAGACAAAAAGCGAAAGCAGACGGCAAAGCTCCTATTTACGCCAGAATCACAATCGACGGTAAGTACACCGAAATTTCAACGGGCAAAAAAGTAAACCCGGTCTGCTGGGACTTGGATGTCAAGCAGGTCACTGGCTCGGGACTGGAAGTAAAACTGGCGAACCAGAAACTGGCCCAATTGCAAACTGACGTCGAACGGATTTTCAACGGCCTTCAAACTCAGTTCCCTGAGGTGACCCCGGCGATGGTCAAGAACGTTTACCTAGGTAAACCTGCGGTCGACCAGCCTAAACTAGCCAAACCTGCTGCCAAAAGCGAGCAAACCGTGCTGGAAGTCTTTGATGAGTTCATCGCAAAGTTTGAGAAGCGGGTAGAACGGGAGAACGCTTCATTTGAGACCTTGAAACATTGGCGAAGCACCAAAAAGAAGGTGGCCGGTTTCATCAAATATCATTTCGATCGCGAGGATGTTCACTTTTCTTCTCTTCCCGACACCTTTGCCGAAGATTTGTACGATTATTTAACCCTACATGTTTCGAAACCGCTTGCAGAGGTGACGGCCCGAAAGGAAATTAAATGGGTGCGTCAAATCGTCAAAATTGGGGTTAAGAAGAAATATATCCCTTCCAATCCCATGGAAGGCTTCAAGTGCTCTGGCGGCGATGTGGAGGTAATCCCGCTAGAATTCTGGCAGGTCGAGAAAATCCAGCAAAAGCAGTTTAGCGTTGACCGGATTTCTGAGGTTAGGGATGCATTCATTTTCCAATGTTTCACCGGCTTTGCCTATCAGGACATTTATGACCTCAGTCCGGAAAACGTCGTTCTGGTTGGGCATAGAAAAGAACGTTGGCTCGTGAAGCACAGAGGGAAGACAGAAGTGGGTGAAATGGTGCCGATCCTGCCGATCGTGGATCAACTCATAATAAAATATCAAGACCATCCTTACTGTATAGCAAACCGCAAGCTGATCCCAGTTAACAGCAATTACCGCTACAACGTATATTTGAAGGACATTGCTCAGCTATGTGAAATCCGGGATGTTAGTGGAGGTATCAGAAGGCTGGATACGCATGACGCACGACATTTCTTCGCAGATATGATGCTCAACAATGGCGTTCCTCTGGAAGATGTCAGCAAAATGTTGGGCCACCGAAGCATTAGAACAACGATGCGTTACTGTCGAGTGAGAAAGTCGAGGATTAGCGCGAACGTTGCATTAGTGAAAAACAAGCTATTTACCAAGGCAGGTAAACTTCGGCAAGCCTCTTGACGGTCAGTATTCTGGCTGCGCGGTCGGGACCATCTCCCGACTGACAGCCAGAACACTGAAGACTCAGGTAGAACCTAAGACCCAGCTTAATATGTAGCTTGTCAGTTGCACTGGAAATAAATTAGCGCTTAACTTGTGAACTATTCGTTTACAAATTACCCTTCGCTTACGTCTCATAATTGATGATATCAAAAATTCTTCTTGGAGGCAAGCCGGTGAGCCTTTCAGTGGATTCGATACCAATCCTCAGGCTTATAATAGGGGGCGCAACGTTTTTCGAACGGATGATGAGGAGACAAATGTATCTTAGGCATTACTGAAATTTTTTGAGCATGGCACAAGTGAAGGACACCTCGCATCCGAGCCCCTGGTTTATTCTCTTTATGTTTGGAATAGGAATTGCGCTACTCATCATAATCAGACCGAATGACGTGGTTCCTTTTTGGTTCATACTTTTGCGGGTCTGTAGATATTAAAAACTCAATTCTTATCCAGTTTGTCCGTAATATTCAGCTTCAAAAGCTGCCGGATTTTGGTAGTTTAGTGCCGAATACAATCTTCTGGTATTGTAATGCGACACAGTATTATAAAACACGAGCAACGTATCTGATGATGCTCATATTTGCGTATATTACGATTACTTTCAACGGTCTGGATATATCCTGATAAGCGGTAGCATTCAAAAAATCAATCAATGGTTTCTGGTTTGGTGAAATGTAATACTGTGGTAATCGTTCCCTACTTTGGAGAGCTGCCCTGGTATTTTTGGTACTTTATTAAAAGTTGTGAAAATAATCCTGATTTTCACTTCTTGTTGATCGGCGACAGTTTTGACGCTGTCGATTGCCCGGCTAATGTTATGATTGTTCCAATGAATCTGAATGAGTTGGCAGAATTGATATGTACAAAACTTGGCTTTCCCGTTCAACTAAGTAAGGCTTACAAATTATGTGATTTTAAGCCTGCATATGGCCTGATCTTTTCGGATTTTATAGCGGATTATCAATTTTGGGCACAATCCGATATTGATGTGATTTTTGGAAAATTGTCATCTTTTTTAACCCCGGATTTCCTGAGCCAGTATGACTACGTAAGTGTAAGGCACGATTATACGTCCGGGTGCTTCTCAGTTTTCAGAAACCTAGATTGGGTAAACCGCCTGTTTATGCTCAGTAAGGATTATGAAATGGTTTATCAGAGCCCAGGGAATTATTGTTTTGATCAGTGTAATTATACTATGGACTATTTGACCAATGGGGGTGACCTGTTTAAAAAATTTACTGAAATTGAGAGCTTTACGCATGTAGTCCGCAAGGAGCAGGCAGGAGAGCGTATCAGAGCCCATTTCGATTTTATTCTGATCGAGGGGCTTCCGGGCAGGATCAAGTATGATAGGGGTAGACTTATCTACCAGAACCGGTTTGAAGCGATTCTTTATCACCTCTATCATTTCAAGCGGGTTTATTTTCCTGCCAGGAAACCTGCTATTATACCAAAGCGTTTTAGGATAAGTGTTAGCAGAATCTACTGCTGATCGCTATTTCCCGGATTGGAAGATCTCGATCAGGCGCCAGATCAGTTTTTTGTCGTCGGTAATTATTTCGGCCGTACCGCGAAGACCGCTTCGGTATTTAAGCTTTTTGCCATACGTGGTATTTAGTTTAGAAGGCAGATCGACAAATCCCCAGTAGATATCTTGTTTGTCGGCAGTGGCAGAGATGCTCCCCAATTTCCCTTGTAACAACCCATACTCACGATATTGAAAACCATCCAGGCGAACGAAAACGCGTTGACCTTCCTGCAACTTGCCCTGATTGAATTGTTTGATTTGAATGATCCCTTGGTAATTTTCTGTTTTTGGTTCAATATCAAACAACTGATCACCCGAAGCGACCTGCATTTGCTCTTGCAAAGGTATCTTATATGAGAGTGTCCCACTCACCGGGGCGGTTATCAGATATTTGATTTTCCATGCCCGCAGACTGGTCGTTAATGTTCTGAGTGACTTTTTGACCTTATTCTTGTAGATGAGCACAGTATTATCGAGCGAAATCATTTCGGCTTTTTTGCTGGTCTGCCTGACAGAATTTTCAATAAATGCTGATTTGGTTATTGCCAGAGGCAATTCTTTCTCAACCAATTTTGCCTTTTCTCTGCCATACTCCAATTTCGAGATGGTTTTCTGCTCAAATAATTTCTTTTGAATTTCGTGGTCGTCCCTGGCCAGATCCAACTGTCGTTCGGTAAGCTGCATCTGTTGCCGAAGGTTGTCTTCAAGGTTTGCAAGAGCATCGATATCGTTTTGCAGGAGTCGCCTCCTTTGTAAATAAAAGTTCTTACCCAGTGAGGACTGAAGCTCCTCCAGCTGGGAGAAAAAGTCTTGGAACGGGGTCTCCAATTCACCGAGTTGGCTAAATTGGTGCAAATCAAGCTTATCAAGTTCATCCCACTTGTCGTGATGGACCCATTGCTCGGCCTGAGCGGTGAAGGTTTCAAGTGCAAGCACTTGTTTGTAGTCCGCCGGACTCTCCAACATAGCAACGATTCCGCCTTTTGCGACGACATCTCCGTTTAAATTGTTGATTTTGATAAGTTTTCCATTAACCGTCGCTACCATGCTTCTGGGAGGATCTTTCGTAGTCAAAATAAAGCTTGCTGTCACTACATCCGGATATTGAATCCAGCATGTGAGTGCAATGCAACAGGTGAAAAAAATAGGAAAAGAGCCGATCCATAGCTGATAAGCCAACCCGGAGGCCTGGATATAATCTGCTGGACTTCCTCGCAGTGGTCTTCGAAAACACTGTCGTTCATTTTTTTACGGTTTGCTCATTAGAAATATCTCTCCATTATCAGTTATTTGGCAGGTCAAGCTGTGCGCTGACCAAAGCATGGTATTTTCCCCTTTTTTTTATCAATTCGTCGTGCTTGCCGATTTCCTGAATTTTTCCCCTCTCAATAACAACGATTTGATCGGCATGCCTGACCGTGCTAAGGCGATGGGCAACAATGACAACGGTTCTGCTTTCGAAAAATTTATTCAGATTTCTCACAATGGTAGCCTCGTTTGTTGCATCGAGCGCGTTGGTCGCTTCGTCAAAGAGAATTATTCGAGGATCCTTGTAGACCGCTCTTGCGATCAGGATCCGTTGTTTTTGCCCCTGGCTGAGTGGGTTACCTTCTGCGCCGATCTTGGTTTGATAACCCAGCGGCAGAGCTTCGATGAAGTCATGAATGTTTGCCGTGTATGCAGCCTGATATAATTTCTGTGGGTTAATTCGCTGTTCGCCGACAGCAATATTTCGCGCGATCGTGTCCGAGAAAATAAAGCCGTCCTGCATAACCACACCACATTGTCCACGCCATTCGCTGTGAGATATAGCTGCAAAACTCAATCCTTCGCCCGGTGCATCTTCTTTATTTGTGTCTTGCGCGGGAGGACAAAGTCTGATGCTGCCCGACTTGGGTTGATAAAATTTAAGCAGCAGCTTTAGAAGCGTTGTTTTCCCGCTTCCGCTGGCTCCGACAAGTGCGGTGATTTTGCCATGTGGAATTTTCAGGTCGATGTTATTGAGAACAGGATCTGAATCCTGACCTGGATAGGAGAATGTCAATCCATCGAAACAGATATCGAACCGGGAACCCCAAACTCGTCGCAGCTCAGCATCGTGCGGTTCTTCATCGCTCAGGTGCTGAACTTCGTTGAGCCTTTCCATGCTCATCCGGGCATCCTGCCAGCCCTGCAGGAATGAAACAAGCTGTTCTATAGGGGCATTGAATTGACCCATGATGTATTGTACTGAAACCATCTGACCAACCGTGAGCGTGCCGTCGATGACAGAAGAAACCGTAAGGTAGGTTACCAGAATATTCTTGCTGTTATTGATAAACAGCGCGCCGGCTTGTTGAAACTGGGCGACTGAAAGGCTCCTTACACCCCAATGAAACAGTTGGGCCTGGGTCCTTTCCCAAGCCCAACGTTTAACCCGTTCGGCGCGAGCGAGTTTAATGTCCTGCATCCCTTGTATCAACTGAATAACTTCGCTTTGGTTTTGTGACTGTATTTCAAAGCGTTTCATGTCGATGCTGCGTCTTCTGCGAAAGAAGAATATGACCCAGAGGCAATATGCAACAGAAAAAAGAGCGGTGAGCGTGAACACCTGAATTTGATAATAGGCCAAAAGCGCCCCGAAAATTGCCAGGTTCGCCATAGATAATGCACTGCTGATAGCCTGCCCGGTAAGAAACGACTCAATTCGCTGATGGTCCCCGATTCGCTGCATGATGTCACCAAACATCTTTGTATCAAAGAAGGAAATGGGCAGCTTCATGAGCTTTGCCAAAAAGTCTGATAAGATCGTCAGGTTAATCCGGGAACTGATATGTAGAAGAATCCAGCTTCTGAGGAAATCAACGGATGTGATACTGGTGAGCAAAATTGCCTGTGCTACCAATACAAGGTTGACAAAAGATAAGTCTTGAGTACCAATTCCGATGTCTACTACTGCCTGCGCCAAGAGCGGCAGCAGGATCGAAAGAAAGCTTCCGATAAACATTGTCAGAACCAGCTGTGCGATTAATTTTCTATATTTTCCCAAGTAGGAAATGAGCCGCGCGGTATTGGTGCCATGGGGTGTTTCCCCGCTGAGCGTCGGGAAATTTTCATCGGGCTCTAAAAGAAGGGAAATACCGTCACGGCCAGTTGCGCTCCTTGCTGATAGCCACTTTTGTTCGAATTCTTCGGATGAGTATGAGACCAGACCCATTGCCGGGTCAGAGATAAAAAAACGGTACTGCCTTCGGGTGTTTGTATTTGGTAAATGAGGGTGCTGCTCATGCCGCCGGGCGTCTGTTGCGTGTGAGACGCCACTTTTTCTGCCTCCCCGGATATTTCTCAAAAGATCGCGGCCTAGCCAGGGCCAATCGCCATTGATTTTGTACAAGACTACGTAATGATTTTGCTCCCAATGCAGTATGCAGGGGAGCTGAGCCTGTTCAATGAGCTGAAACAGGTTTAATCTGACTCCGGCCGTGCGAAACCCAATCTGTTCGGCTGTGTCGGCTAAACTCATCATCGATACCCCCGTCTTGCCGATGTCAGTTTTGTCACGGATTGTTTGTGCGGAATAGTGGCGGCCATAATACTTAGCCACAATGCGCAGACAGGTCGGACCGCAGTCCATTTGGTCTAGCTGGAAGTAATGGGGGAAGTTTCGCATTGCGTTGCTCTGCCTGTCATGAAGACCAATTAAGAATTGGCGATTTCGAAAAAACTTGCAACCGGATCCATGTTCCGGCTGCAAGGGGCCGACCGTTATGACGATCTGTATTGACGGTAATTATCCTCCGCAGCTACCTATGCCGATACCTACGGCATTGCAGCGGCATCCGCCTCCTACTGGCGTATAGCATTCACCGGTATTTGTTCCGATAGTGCAGCTTCCCGAGCAGCTTCCTTCAGAGTCGCCGGCCATAATTTTTTTCATTTCGTTTCTGCTCAGACGCTTGACGTTCTCCAGACTAAGTTTTTTCATTTGGTTGAAATATTGAGTTGTTTGCCTACTCTGTTACAGGTTTTTGGGCAACCACCTTTCCTTGCAAGAAAATCTTATAGGATATGTTCAATTTCTTCGACTTTGTAGTTTTCTGGAAGACGGTAGCCATTTATGAAAATTGTCGGTGTATGCGTGACGTTTGCAAGTATGCACCACGTACTCATCGAGTCAATCTCGGTGTCGGCAGTGGCCAAATCACCCTTGACGGGGAATTTCGCTGAAAGTCCCTCAAAGCTCTTTTCTTCTGTGCTGTACCAATAGTGAAGTGCATGGTTCATAGCCGAAGTACCCAGAGCGTTCCTTATCAGAATAAAATATTTCACTACCCGGGCTCCCATGCTCGTTGCGGTGTTCTGGGATATATAAATGATCTTCATTTTAACATTTTGGTTTCGCTCGATTATTTTCTCGAGCACCGAATGGGATTTGCTACAGGGGCTGCAATAGGGGTTACAGATTTTGATGATTGTATTGGTGGCCGAAGGATTACCCACATCAATTCCAATGTTTTCCCAGCCAGCAGGGACGGTATCCTGATTGTGCAGCAAGGCGTCAAAGACCTCGGGATTATATTGCAAGCGCCGGTAAGCCGAACGGAAAAGGCGATGTTCGTGCACTTTCTCGGACAGGGGCTTGAACAGAATTAGCATTGCGGCCGGAAGCAGAAAACAGGCCGTTGCTATTATATATTCAACCGGATCTTCCGGCAAGGCAAAATAAACGTAATCTAATGCAGACAGCCAGTAGGCCAGTTCGCAAAAAAGCGCTCCTTGAATCGCAAGGCATAATACGCACCATTGTTTGACAACTCTCCATTGGTAAAGCAGGCTGAAAGGGATGTAAAGCGCGGCCAGCACGGAGAATAGGCTTGCAAAAGAGAACCTGGTTGATGGTGCGATATTGTCGTTGCACAATATCAGTGCAGTCGCAGCAAAGTAGATGGAGCCAACTTCGGCCCAGGAAATACCCAGAATGTTGGAGCCTTTGCTGCTTAGGACTGCGTCGCAGTTAGTTTTTCCATTCAAAGCGCATATGTTTTTAACAAAGCTGTTATTCCTGTCGACCTCAAAGGCCAATAGCAGAACAGATACAGAAAGGCCGAATGCCTTTACAAACAGGGGAAACCAGCTTTCAGAGAATAGCCTTGACAATTTGCCAATGTCTACCCATGCAGCCAGCGAACCGACTAGCATTAGCACACAAAGCGTCTTTAGAAGCAATGAGTTGCGTTCACTCGTGCGTTTTTCTTTGAACGAGACGTCTCCTCCTTTTTCGGGATCAAATATTTTCCAGACAACGTCGCGGTATCTGGTTACGAACTCTTCATAGGGCAGATAGGCTGGTTTGCGTCCTTTGTGATAAAAGCCAACTTTGCTTTCGGTTATCGATTCGACGACTACAAAATCCAGTCCGATCTCACTTGTTTTGAAATACGCTATAAATGGCGTTTGCCCGGCCAGCTCCATGAAGTTGCTTTTGGGGATTTTGATAGCGGCATTCTCGACGCGGAATTTGTGGAAAACGTCACTTAATGACAGTAGACTTGGGAAAGTCGGGTTTTCTTCAAGCGCATTAGCCAGCGTATTTCGGGAGATTTTGACATTCATCAGCCTTGCGTACGTAAAAGCGACTGACTTTAGCTCGGTATTAAAGGTGTAAGCCATTGTATACCAGGTTTCTGAGTGAGGATCATTGAACTGTGCTTTGCCTTCGGTGATTTGCTCTCCATAGGTCTCCCGGTTCAGCTTTTTTGAGCTATTTACTTGTTGACCGGTTTGTCAGAAGAGATACTATTTTACAGCGCCAAAGTTCTCTGCAAGGGTTCTTTCCAGAAGACGAAGGTTGGGGTCGGCCTGATCGGCCCGGGAATAAGAAATAGTTCCTTTTTTGTCCACGAGGTATACCTGTGGAATTGCAAGCACACCGTATTTTTTCAGTACTTCTATGTCATTGTATATATGTAAGCCCGGCAGATCGTACTTTTGCAGAGCAGCGCGATACTTCTTGGGGTCCGCGTCCAATGAGACAAATATAAACTCCAGCGAATCGGCAGGATAGCTGCTGCGTAGTTCCTTTATTTTCGGAAATTCCTCAATACACGGCGCACACCACGTTGCCCAGAAGGTAATGAGCACATTTTTCCCCTTGAAATTTTTGAGATCAATGGTTTGATTGTGGATATCAGTAGCGACAAACTCGACGGCCTTTTTGCCTTTTGTCAGTGAGCGACCGGTTAATCTGAGCTGGATTTCTTTTCCTTCCTTGCTGGATTTGCGCTGCTGGTCAAACTTTTGATCAAAAACCGCATTCAGATCACCGATATCATGATCAAGATAAACCAGCTCTCTTCGGAACAGCCAGAAAGCATAGTAGGATTCGGGTTTGTTTCTGACGTAATCCACTTTCTTGGCGGCTAATTTCCGGTTAAGGCTTTCGAAAACAGCGATCAGGGAATCTTGTCGGAACCACGATTTGTTGTTGGCCTTGAATGAGTCTATTGCGGCTGTTTCAGCGGCCGTAAATTTGTTGATTGCCACCGCATCCGCCGACTTGTCGACATCAATGGTATTTTTTAGCATGCCTGCTTTGATGCTGGAGCCGTCCTTTTCAAATTTAATGACCGCGGGCTTTTGGTTTACCCAAAACCGGAAAGAACTTCCCTGATAGCCTACCATTATGGTGGTGAATTTGGCAACCGAGCTTCCGGATAAGTGCAATATGTTTGATTGAAGGGTGTCTTTTACCGGTATGTTGTCGTTGGTGCCATCATCGACAAAGACTTTAAGCTGCTTTGTCTTTAGTGAATCAGGAAACTGCAAATCTACCGAATACTGATGTTGGCCGGCTGCCACCGAGCATATTAGCACGGCCGAAAGAAATCCGTTGAGAAATGAGCGAAGCGCTATCATGGGAAATATTTTGGAATAAGCTACAAATAGATTTATTGTGACGTGTATGTATATACGTAAATAAATTTCTGTAAAAACAAAGGGGGGGGGGGATTTCTACAGGACCGGAGATTCATGGCTGGGCTGAAATCTGATCACCGGAGCCTTAAGCTCTATTTTTTGGGCACTGTCCTTTTTCTGGCCATTCGAAAAGGTGTTGAAACTGCCGCCACCCATATTTGCCGGCGTTACAGTCTGAATTGTAGACTGTGTCCGGTAGTTCAGAAATTTACTACTCTGTTCAGAGGCCCTGACAGAATTGTTGGACTGTTTCAATACAGGTTTGACAATTGACCGGGATGGCAAAATCTGAGACTGATCCAATTGCGTGGGTTTGGCTGTTTCATGCATCCGGCTGCTATCGCGGGACGGCTTACCTGGTGCCGGTAAATTATTGGTATCTTTCGAATATCCCTGACTTTTTGCCGGTCCCAAGTTCGGGATATTACAGTCGCACGTCATGGCTGGTTCTGCGGCATTGATTTCTTGCGGGTAGATCGATGCCGTCGAAATAACCAAAACAAGTAAGACACTCAGATGTTGTCGCATATTTGTTTTGGTCAAACCTTGATCATCAGGCATTCTAACATGCATCATTAAAGACCGGTACTGGGCCCACAACGCTTGGTCGGTAACAGAACCGACGCAAATGCGATAGCATTTGAAGAAACAAATCATAAATACACAAATGAAAATACCGTCAACTATCTGCTTCTTGCGGCAAAGTAGAGCCCACTTATTTAGCGAGCAAATAGAAATGGAAAACATCTGCCTGAACGTGGCAGATAAGGTATTAGCAGACCTGTGCGGCTTGGTCGTCTGTTGATAAAAATAGGTTACAAAAATTTTGCATCAAAGATAATTTGCAAAAATTTTCATCGCTCTTCTGTAAATTTAATTTATCCTTGGATTATTTATGAAAGTCTTGGTCTCAGTCTCCATAAATCCTTCTTATTGTTGCTTTACGTACTTGGCAACTTCTTCAAGATCTGCTTAATTAGCTTTGGCTGTGCATTATCGCCGCCAATTAGGACTGTAATGTTGAATTTAGTATTGTTTGTTAACATGTTAGAGTGACGTGGTTTCCTCCTCAAACCAAACCGGTTCAATGGTAATTCCCCGTCCATACTGGTTAAATTTCAAATCCAGTCATCGTATACTACCTACGCATGTTCTTGCTTTGCGCTACCAGGTACGAAACCAGTATGACCATATTGACCGGGATATAGCAAGCTACAATCACCATGATCGTCTGATTTGGCAGATTTTCGACAGCATATCCAAAAGCAATGAAGCATATCCCTAACAGGCCTAAATACCCCCCACCAAGTCTGGCTGCTTTCTCTTTGTCAATGATTTCACCTCCCTTAGGGACATTGCTCAACCAACCAACTAGTCCGAAACGCCAGATAGCTATACCCAGCAAAATTACCAAAATACCTACCGATGCCAATACCCAATTCATACGCTTTAATTTAGCGACCAACAAATAAACAAACCCCTAGCCAGATAAATCCGATCCCCCAGACCAAAGCGGTCTTTCTGCGTCTCGGCCAATTCCGTATGGAAAAATATAGTGCAGCTTCTACAGCAAAAGCTAGCACTCCAGACAATACAAAGTATCGGAACGGTAGCCTTTCAACCGCCACGATTTTCTCGGCTACTGTATAAAACATCGAATACAAAAAACTTCCAATAACCATAAAGCGCCACCAATCCCGTGACAACTCTTCTTTTTGGGTCTGATCCATGTTCTATAAATTGTTAATGCCTAAAATACAGCCAAGTCCAAAGTACGCCGCTCAAAAACGCCAGCCCGCCCGTAAAGATTTTGTTTTTGGCTGGTCTGGGAATCTCGCGCAATGGTTTGGCGACTCTGCACGCATGCGAGGCCTGGACCAAATACGGCCACAAATGTGCGAGTAGAAGACAAGAGTAGACAAGGACTATCAGACCGTAGATCGTTCTATCACTTAACATAAGCGAGCGGTTTTGATCTTGATGATATATCAAGATAGATATTTATATTTAAATTTTCTCATTTACATTACATCCGCAGCGCCCCTTCTCAATCCCACTCCCGGGTATTTCTAATGCCAAGTTCCGAAGGCTTAAACACAGGATCTTGGCCCCCGTCTTTTTGCCTTTGATAATCATTTAATGCCGCCAAAGCCGGTTTGCGCAGGAGCAGAATGGCGATGATGTTCAGCCAGGCCATAAGCCCCACGCCAATGTCACCCACCGTCCAGGCCAATTCTGCGGTTTTGACCGAGCCGTAAAATGTAGCGGCCATAATCAGGATGCGAAGTCCCCATAGGTATGCTTTGCTGCTTCTTCCCCTAAGCAGGTAACTTAGGTTGGTCTCGGCAATGTAGTAATAGGCCATGACGGTGGTAAATGCAAAAAACAACAACGCTACGGCTACAAAACCACTGCCCAATGCAGGAAAATGCACATTAATAGCACTCTGGGTAAATGCTGCGCCCATAGCCGCGCCGGGAATGTTCTCGACCAGAAAGCCGCCGTTGGGATTGGCAACGTTGTACTGGCCGGTAAAAAGAATCATCAGCGCGGTGGCGGTGCAAACAAAAAGCGTATCGACATATACCGAAAAGGCCTGTACCAAACCTTGTTTGGCCGGATGGCTTGTTTCGGCCGCAGCTGCCGCATGGGGAGCGGTCCCCTGTCCGGCCTCATTGGAATAAACTCCCCTTTTGACGCCCCACAAAACCGCCATTCCGAAAATCCCGCCAAAAGCAGGTTCCAGGTCAAACGCCGAACGGAATATTAACGCAAATACGGAAGGCACTTCGCGGATATTTAGCCCGATAACAATCAGCGCCATCAGAATGTAGGCTCCTGCCATAAATGGTACTACGAATTCAGCGACTTTGCCAATGCGCTTCACGCCGCCGAAGATGATTAGTCCCAGCAAAATAGTCACCGCCCCGCCGGTCATTTCGACTGGGATAGCGAATGCGCTGAGCGCGCTGGTGGCGATACTGTTACTCTGCACGCCCGGCAAGAAAAGGGCACAGCTTAGAATCGTAGCGAATGCAAAAAGGTTGGCATACCATTTGATACCGAGCCCTTTTTCAATATAATAAGCCGGGCCGCCACGGTACTGACCATCCTGCACGGTTTTATAAATTTGCCCCAACGTAGCTTCCACATAAGCCGACGCCGCCCCCAAAAACGCAATGGCCCACATCCAGAATACCGCGCCAGGCCCGCCCATGGCAATTGCCGTGGCTACACCGGCGATATTGCCTGTGCCTACCCTGCCGGAAATGGCGATGGCAAATGCCTGAAAAGAAGAAACGCCAACATCGGAGGATTTACCACCGAAAAGCAGTGCAACCATATCCTTGATGTACCTGACCTGCAAAAAACGGGTAACTATTGAAAAGTAAATTCCTGTCGCAAGGCAAAGGGCTATAAGTGCATTACTCCATATCAAACTATTGATAAAATTGACAACTTCCTCCATTAAATTGGGATATATTAAGATTTTAGAAATATTATTGGGCAAGTACCAAAGAAAGCAAAATCCTGCCGATAAGATGCCATTAGGTTGTAACTTAAATTCCAAATTCAGATATCGGCACGATTTACGTGCCTGCTTGTTTTTTGCGGCCTATATTTGTCTGGAAGCAACTCAATAAAAATGGCAAGAACTCCTATCGACCGCGTCATGAAACCGGTTAGCAAGTTCATTCACGAAGAATACACTAGCGGCATCATACTTTTTCTCTGCGTTATCGCGGCATTGATTTGGGTAAATTCCCCCACTGGCGAATCCTACCACCATGTATGGGAAACCAGCCTTTCGATAGGCTTTGCCGGGAATACTTTCGACCATCCCTTACACGTATGGATCAACGACGGGCTTATGGCCATTTTCTTTTTCGTGATTGGGCTCGAACTGAAACGAGAATTTATGGCAGGCGAGCTATCCAGCATCAAAAAAGCTGCCCTGCCGATGGTTGCGGCATTAGGCGGAATGCTGGTGCCTGCCGGTATCTATTTTGCTCTTAATCTAGGGCTTGAATCGGTTGGCGGCTGGGGAATTCCAATGGCTACCGACATTGCCTTCGCACTGGGGTTGCTCTCCTTGTCGGGCAAAAACATCCCGACCTCTGTTAAAGTATTTCTTTCTGCCCTGGCTGTAGCCGACGATTTAGGTGCGGTGCTCGTCATTGCTTTTTTTTATACGGCTCATATCGATTTCACTTATCTACTCTTTGGTTTTGGTTTGCTTGCGGTACTGCTGGCGGGAAATCTACTCGGTATACGGCACAGCCTGTATTACCTGCTAATAGGCATTGCTGTCTGGGCTTGCTTTCTTTTTTCAGGCGTCCACGCCACCATTGCAGGCGTACTGGTTGCCTTTACCATCCCGGCACGGACTAAAATCGACGAGCAGGAGTATGTAAAGCAAATTCGCTCACACGCTCATCAGTTCGAAATTGCCATTCCATTACATGGTCCGTTGATGACAGCGAACCAACACCACATCATCGAAGAAATCAAAAGCATCAGCCTGGATGCCCAAACTCCCCTGCAAAAGATCGAACATAGCCTGCATCCCTGGGTCGCGTTTCTGATCATGCCGCTTTTTGCCTTGGCCAATTCAGGTATGCACATCGGAAGTGACTTTTTTACTGCACTTGTCAATCCTGTCAGTTTTGGGGTGATGACCGGTCTGGTGGTCGGTAAGCTGGCAGGCGTTTTCGGGTTTACATGGATGATGGTCAAACTAGGGATCGCCGATCTTCCACGGCTGGTCAACTGGAAGCACATTTTCGGCGTCGCGCTTCTGGCCGGGGTTGGATTTACCATGTCGCTTTTTGTGACAAACCTGGCGTTTGGCGATCCAGTCCACATTGATGCAGCTAAATACGGGATTTTGCTAGCCTCGGTTCTCTCGGGAACAGCGGGCATAATATACCTTCGATCGATTTCCAGAACATAAGAAGACGGCGAGATTTACCTTGAATTACTACTTTCCACAAAAACCAGAAACCTCACGAAACTCATCTGTTTTTTTACTTTTGCTCCTTGCATTTATCAGAGTTCACACGCGCAAAAAGCGACGAAGAAGAAATCCGGCGATTTGAGTCGAGTGGACTAAGCTACTGAACTGAGACGACACTACTGCTCTGTTACATGTTCGGACAAAGGACTATATTGTTAACAATCCCAATGGGAAGATTTCGGGAGTTGCTGATATTATAGCTCCAATCAGAAATGCACAGAAATTTCCTGAAGTTGAAAGAACCAATGAGAAAAGTACTTTCAATCATAATTTGGCGATCGTGGTGGGAAGTCAGATGGCAGCTGGTTCAACTCAGCAAGATAGAGTTAAACGAAGATTGACAAATGTGTGGATTCGCAGGAAGCAGGGTGGCAACTGGCTACCAGACAATCAACAAATACAATGGTTGCGCTGACTTTGTCCCAGCTATTGTCATCTTCCAGTAAAGTGAAAGTGGCAGCGAGAGTGACCACCGCCGGCTGGCCCGCCGATTCCAATTTAGCCTCATCATGTCATTTCGGCCACAATTGACCACTCTATTTTCTTTTCATCAACAAGTTACACCAGATTACCCGAATCGTAACAGGTTGTCAATCTGCCGCGGAATGAAGTGGCCAGTGCTCTCGCATCCCCAGCCCTTGACTAATGTGTTCTATTAGCGTGAAGTGCGTTTTGCATTCCATGTACGAATCTCATCAACCAATGAGGCTTTGGACATTGCGGAAATACGATTCAATTCACCTTTTAGTTCTATACGTTTTTCAGCCGACTCAAAGGTACTATTCTCGCCCCGAGGGTGGAAAAGGTGAAACATGTAACCCTTGACCCTTCCTACCCGCATCTCAAGCCCCTGCCAACGTCTCAATCTTTCTGCATCTTCCGGGCCCCAGCCAGTAAAATTTTCATTTTCCATTCCGGCTTCCACGTATGCCTCTTTTTTTGCAACGAAGCCTCCACCGCATGCAAGTTTTGTGTATGGGGCTACCATCCGGTCTGCATTTTCTTCAAGCGGTTTGAGATCGTGATTCGATAAGAAAATTCTTCTGAACGTCACACCCGTTTCCATATACCTGCCGTCATACGGATAAATGAAATCATACGCCCCGGCACGAAGACTCTCGACCGCTGACAACAGTTGATGATGATAGACGACAACATCTGCGTCCCAAATAGCAATGTAGGGCGTTGTCGTTTGCAGGGTCAGGAAATTGAGATATTTTGTCCTGTGAAATGTTCTATTGTTGTCTTTTTCAAAAATGACTTCAACTTCCGTTGGTAATATTTCTCTTAGCAGTCCATTGTTTTCGCTATCGGCCTCCATAACAATGATATTCGTATCAAAATATCCCAATAAATAAGTCGTTACACATTTGAGATTTTCTAATCGTTCAAGCGAATCGACCCTGACGGGAATTATAAATGTTACATCTTTTAAATTAGTCTTGGTATTCGTGGACATTTTCTATATGATATTTAGGTCGACTATGGATTAACTCTTAGATCGCTGTATTAATGTGACTAAATAAAAAGAAACGAAAAGAAATGCTATTCCGGATATTAGCGTTCGATTACTTTTAGCGATAAGCTGATTTTTGGTATCTAAGTCCATACTTTTCCCCAGGTTCTCTTTTTCGATTAATGGACTCACCAAGTTACTGTATATCAAAAAGTATAGCCCAAATATCAGAAAAGCTGCGCTGACAACCGAAAGATTGAATCTCCCTGAAATTCTCACATATACCGATAACAAGATGATTTCCAATGAAAAATAATAAAGGAACAATGTTGCCATCATCCTGAACCCAACAGCATTCTTTGCTGCCTGTATTGATTCATGTTTTAATGAATGGAAGTAAATGCCTGCATATAAGTCATTTACAAAATTCTTTAAAATTCCCATTTTATAGCTGTTACATAAAACTTTGTTCCGTGTGAGACACACGGAACAAAGATACTCCTTATGGATTTGTTGGTGTCAGTGATGTCGCATAAAAACCTACTGCGGCTGATGCGACACCTGCAGTCAAGGCCAGCCATCCGATGGGTGTTGCCGTTGCCACGACGCCAAGGCCAATAGCCGCAATGTTGTAATAGTCAGCTTCGACAATCTGGCCGTCTGAAATTGCAATAACAACTTGGACGGTACCTACAAGTACCCCTGCAACACCAAGTGCCCTGGCCGTCGTTGACAATGCATTTGATGTCTTCAAGACTGTAGCATTTTCCATGCCCAATGTTTTCACAAACACGTCTGCATAAGTAGCAGACAAGCCGAATGTGGTCACCGAAACGTTCAAGACATTAAGCGTGGTATTCAGGCGCTCCATAAATATCTGGTAATCAGGAGTCGAGTGCTGTGCAACTTTAACGTAGTTGTGATTAATAAATGGCGAATAGACGCTGTTTGTGGGGGGAGTGGGGGCTCCCGTGCCGCCACCACCGCCCCCGCCGCCGGTGTACGGGTATCCGTCGCCAGAACCGTTAACACCTGTGTTACAAATCGGATAAGGTACCCGGTGCAAATGGTAAGTAACATCCCAGCAATTAGGGCCACAGCTTTGACCAGTTACCGTCTGGTATGAGAAGTATACGTTCTGACAAGTTATTTTTAAGCCGCTACTCTGCTCTCTATCATAGTAGGTATCAATATGACCATCTAAGTAACGCCATACTCGGGCCGGCTCCTCATTCCAGTCAGTATGGATTATCATTCCGGTAAAATGTGCACTATCGATGACAGTTCCAGGCTTATGTTTAAAGGGGTCATAGGCGACTTGGATAAGGTGCCCTTGGGTCTCGTTTTTCTTGTTTTTAAAGACAATAAATCCCTCAGCGATGCTCCACTTCAGGTATGCGGCCAATTTCGGGATATATTCTTGACCATCCTGCCATGTTATTAGAGTGGGAAGCTGATTTGAAGAAGTATAAAACACAGGAACCCAAACGACATCAGTTTTGTCTTTCTTGACTTTTACCCCGTCCTCCATCTTAGCCCACGACTAATTGAAGGGCTTTCACTGCGCTTGTTAGCACTTTTCTGTTGCGGTAGGTAAGTGTTTTCAAACCAGGATTTAGACTCATCCAGTGAAATTTCCGGCAACTCTTCGCCAATGGATGGAAAGTCAATATTGTCGTCGCACCCCAGTACAAACGCGGTGCCGGTCAAAGCGAGTATGTTTTTTACGAATTCCTGTCTATTCATCGTTAAGAATAAAAATGATTAAATAATTGATTCTCTTACTTTCGGCTGACGATTTTACTTCATGTTTGATTGTGTTTGATGTTGACGATAGTTTTTTGGCGCCTAGATAACACACCTTAAACATGTTTATCGGGCGATGAGCAAATGTATAATTATGGTTATTTCAATGGAATAATTAAAATTGAAAATATTCATAATTTTCGACCAATGAATGATTTTTATCGACTAGTGACGGCATTTTATATGACAAATGAGAGTTTTGTACCTGCTAAAAAAGAAACTAATTTGGTTATGATTTCCGAATCTATATTTAAGAATTTATTTTGTCAAATTTTGAACATATTTTGATTTGTTTATCAAAACGCTTCAAGTTTAATATTTGATTGAACCCAAAAATGTTCTCGGGACATAGGAGACAAACTTGTCGGTGGAGCTTTCCAACGCCATCCTGAATTTCAATTTGTACATACGTTTTCCGTTTGGATACCTTTCGTTGAAACAAATGAATCTAAGTACTAATCCATTTTACCTAATTCTTTCACCCCTTGATAATAAGTTAAGGTATCAACAAGTAAATGCGATTTTTCTGCCTTGCGCGGTGAAACTCATTTAAATGGCATGAGGTTGTTCCAGCGTTGCTACCTGGCTTTGACCCAGCTAAACAACCAGGCAGAAATGCGTTTAGCGCAGCCGAATGGAGCGAGGCTGGCGCGAGACATTGGATAGCCGGGAATACCATCTTAATATAGTCGCCATGCACGAAGAAGGGAGCTGCCTAGAAGATTACTGCCTCGCAATGAAGTCGTTCTGTTTAAAAGGAGTGAGATACAGATAGAGCGCCCAAGGGAAATAACACAGCTTGCAAATTTAACTTAGCGATACCAGATCCAGGACCAGGCGATTTGTTTCCAATCTCGAACGATCAAACCATTCCTTGCCTTCCACAGCGTCGCACTGTAGTTATTGAAAAATTCAGTTGCTTCTTCAATCGTTGATCCTTGTTGCAAAAAATAAACCCTGACGTGAATTTCGTCAGGGGGACACTGGCTTCCAAAGCCCAATAAAGATAGTTTCTTCTTCATTTGACCGCAGGAGTTTTGAACTTCGCGAACATTTTCTCGATGTCTGCCCGATCATAATAAATGACACCGCCGATACGCATAAAGCTGAGCTGCCGGCTCGCTCGCATGGCATGCAGCTTGCCGGGCGATACATCCAGCAACTTCCTAACTTCACGAGATTTGAGCCATTGTTTGGAATGCTGAGTGTCTCCGCCTGAAAGTAGTCTTCTCATTTCCGATAGCATTTGCTCCTTGAATTTTTCCAGATCCGCCAAAGTGACTAATTGATACGTGTATAACGCTGAACTCTCCTCAGTTTGTTTGCCCTTCTTTTCCATCGCTCATTATTTTACGTTACCAATCCAAAACATCGATTATGACATGCAGTTGATGTTTTTGACCGGAAAATAATGAGCAGCATTTGATACTTTTTTCCTCTTTTTCCCAGCGGAACAAAAAGAATGAAAGGCAGTTGGATGCCAGAGACATCGAACTGCCTTTTGAGTTTAATAATCCGCGAATACATGGCCTTCGTAGGCACTGTAGCCATCTAAAAATAAATCCTTCGCGAAAGCTTCGTAATCGAAATAACGTTCGAGAGCCTGTGGAACACCTGACAACAAGCCGGTCTCCTCGACGTATTGGTAAGCATACTCAAGCTCTGGATCTTTCATCGATCCACCAAAGAATCCACGGTAGCTTTCCCGGAAAACTTCAAGTTGGTCTTCCAGCTCGTACCCGTTAGATGGCCAATAGTTGATTTGCTTACAATAAATCTCGAATGCTTCGGCAGTCTCATCGTCCATTTCACCGGTGGCCTCAAAGTAGGCGAAAGCTTCTTTTTGAAGGCTACATTCTGATATCAAAAAATCCGGGATGTTTTCCCAGTCTTGGAACATTAGTTCGGGATCGAACTCATTCCGATGAAACTCGAGGCAATCTTGCAGAAATTCTTTAATGTCTGCATAATCTGTAAGATCAAACCATTTACCGAACAGCGACCCGCTGTTGTACTGACCATAGGTTCCTACATAGATTCTTGGAGCATTTTCGAGATTTTTCATGATTGAAAGGCATTTAAGTAGCTAAGGCCCCGGCTTTGTGCTCAGGGCAATCGCTGCCTTCCACTCAATGAAAAAATGACGGGGCTCGTCCCCTTGGTTGCAAGCCCATCCGGCGGTTTAAGGCGCGGCTGGCTAATGCGGGTTCAGCTAAAAAGCCGGATGACAAAGTGTAGGCTTGCAACCGTCATTTTTTGCTTTGTAATTTTCGTTTGCACTGCACGCATCTTTTAGTGATTCTTTTCAGCAATCCGAGCAACTTAAAAAAGGCATGTAGTCACCTCTCCCGCTAAATTTTAATTGCATTCATTCGCACTTCAAATACCGCTTCCAGCCGATTCAAACAAGCGTAACACCCGGGAAGAAATTGAATGAACTTCCTGTTCGCCGATCTGATAGTCCGGATTGTATCTCGCCCCCAGATATGCGTCTTCCAAAAACTGCAAAAGCTTTTCCTCATCCGGTGAACCGCCAGGAAAGATGTCATTCAGTTGAGGTGCTAATCTATGGTTAAACCTTTTAAGTGATCTGATGGAATGGGTGCGCCGTTCGCTTCCGTAGAGCGCAATTGCAGTGCTACGAAATGTCGTTTCAGCGGCTTGTTGTAGCATAAACATCGATAGCGCATACTCCCTTACTTGTTGGTAGTACGCTGCTCCCTCGAAGAACTTTCTGGCTTTGTTCATTCCGGCTACAAACGCGTGTCTTGACTTCTCGATCAGTTGCCTGAGGGTGTCGGGGAGCATTTTCGGTAATGGCGTAATACTCCGTTGGTATACCAGATTTTCGGTAGTACAGGCCAAAGAGAAATACACCTGCCCACTGGTAAGCGCCTGATGAATATCAGACAATTTGTGAACTGAGCAGCAGAGCTTTTCATCACCGGCACTGAATAGCTCAACGATGGGCTGATGATCTTTGAAGGGCTTTTGGTTATCATCGGCAAACACAATCAACAGATCCCTGTACGGCTTTTGCTCCGTTGATTCAGTGGCGGGATGCTTGACCTCAAATATCAGAAGTGGGTCGAGTGCTGCGATTAGTAATTCTATGATGGCTTTGCTCCCCGCCAGCTTCCCAAGCCGACGTTTCTGAAATGGAATCCCTTGATCGCTTCTTGAAATGAGGTAAACGGCTTCGAGAAGCGATTCCAGCAACTCGTACTGGATGATTTCAACGCATTCGCCGGTAGCTTCACAGATACTCACCTTGCTCAGTCCATAGTCCACCCAGTCTTCCAGAATCTCTTGCCACTGCTCATAGCCGTAAATATCAAAAACGCGCTTGATCGCCAGAAGGGGCTGCTCAGTCTCAGCGAGGGATAACCTACGGATCATGCCGCCATGGCGGTCGTTGAGCTCCCGGACATGCCGCATATACTGCCGATCGGCTTCAATTTGCGCATGACTGAAAGGCTGAAAATCGCTGGTATTCAGCTCGATGTCATCTTCTTCGGCAACATCTAGCAGCAACCTACAAGCTCTGATGATCTTCTTTAAATGCCTTTCCAGGCAAAGCACCGTCGACGGATCTCCTAGAAATGAAAAGGGTTTCTCCGTCGTCACTGCTTTTAGGAATTGCCACAGTTCGATACGTACGAATTCAAGATCAGTCGCGTGAAAGAATTCTGCGATCAGATCACGAGCATCGGCAAGCTTCTGCTCGCTCGAGCCCCAATTTTCGCTTGTTGTTAAATTTCCAGTCTCCATAGGCTTCTTTTTTTGACAAAAGAGAAGCTGCGACTCCGCGTACCGAACCACAACAAGTTGTATACTACCAACGGTCATTGGTAAAACACTTCCTCTTGCCTGTTGACCTTAGCGCAGATATTTCCTTTATTTGTAACCATGAGCACAGCAACAAAACCCAATCATATTGGTCATAAGATCTCACGCATCCGTGAACTGCGCGGACTGAAGCAGGAGTTCGTGGCACACGAACTGAAGGTCAGTCAGCAAACTGTTTCGAAAATCGAACAGAGTGAAACTGTTGATCAAGAATTGCTTGAACAGATCGGTAAGATCCTTGGCGTTCCTGCTGAAGGGATCAGAAATTTTAGCGAAGACGCTGTGTTTAACATCATCGGAAATACAGTTAACAACCATGATAATGGTTCACTGTTCAATTATTTCCCCACGTTTAACCCGATAGATAAGTTGGTTGAACTTTTCGAAGAAAACAAAAAGCTCTATGAGAGACTACTTGAAAGCGAGCGAGAAAAAGTTGAGTTACTTAGAAACAAGCAATAACAAAGAAGCCGCGTTGACGCGGCTTCTTTGTTTATAATGAGAATCTACCTACTGACGACGCCTTCTCCCGCGCGGCTTGCCCGTGTATTCAGGCTTTGGTACTTCCGTCTCAATAGCCAGCTCGAATCCTTTGGTAGCCTGATCGAAATCAAAAGTCGAGATTTTGAAAATCAGCTTTTGGCTTTCAAAATCAACTCCGCCTTTTTTCAATATATAATGGCCAGCGGGATAACGTGTCCCCGGCCACTTTTCTCGAATGAGAATGTCTGATCCGAAATGGCAGCCGGAACAAGGTATACGGATTTGATTTTCCGCTTTCCTTCCTGTGTCCCGATTTTAAAATTGGCCGACTCTGGATCTATTCCTAAGTCGCGAAGCGCGGCCGCCGGGAAAACAAGCTTGCCTGAGTTAGAAATGTAACCCGTCGGAAGCGGCGCTGCTTTTTGAGCGGTCTTGACCTCGGGAACGTTTTCTTCTGGGGAAAAGAATTTGATAGCTTTCAGTTTCATGGTGTTATGGGTTATTTTAGGCTAAAATAAGTCATTCTCCCTAGAAACTGGCACTTAAATGCCAAGGCCCTGCTTTTTCTGTCTTTTTTTGCACCTGCTGCAACTGCTCTTTTACCTCGATTCCGATGTTTTGAGCCAGTCGTTTTTCAATGGAGGCTAGCGAATAGCTGCGCCCTAAGTCGGAGCCCTTAATCTTGATATTTTTCCGCATATGATAGAATGCGATCCCTCTTCCAACATAAGTCTTATACCCCTGGGTTAACAATTTCGCTTTGATCTCATCGATCGATGCTGCCGTATTTAATAGCTGGTCAATAGATGACTTGAGCTTCAGATGCTGCTTGTCGGTCAGGACATTTTCAAGCCCTAGCCGCTTATTGATCCTCATTTCCGGTGCCTGGATTAATTCAAGCCGTTGCTCCATTCTTCGGCAGAATTCGCCTGTTCTGGCGTAGTTATGAAAATGCTTGGAGGTGTTTTTGCCATTGAAATTAATGCGATTGGCAACGATATGAAAGTGCAAATTGGCGCTATCCTCATGCTTGAAAACCAGCATCTGGTTCTGTTCAAACCCAAACTCCTTTGCATATTCCGTGGAGATTTCTGCGATCGTTTCGTTGCCGGGCTTCTCGCCCGGCGCGAAGCTAAATGACTGGTGCCACATGAATTTTTTTAGGTTCGTATTTTGCATATGATTACTGTTAAACTGGTTGATCAAATAGTCCAGGTCCAACTTCCCGTCTGCCTGCATTTTTATACCCAGGTTCTGGATATAAACCAATTCCCCTCGGACATCCTGCTCATCCAGGCTTTGCCGCATCCTTGTGGAGACGTGTTTGTCGTAGTAGCAATATTCAATTAACCCTTTGGCGTAGCTGCCGAGTGTCGCCTTTCCAATCATAACTGTAATACTCCCCAGAATTGAGGCCATCGGTTAAGTTTAGTAACTTGACATTAAACCGATGAAGACAATGAAACAAAGCCGGAGGAAATTCACAGCAAAATTCAAGGCAATGGTCGCTGTTGAGGCCTTGAAAGAACGAGAGTCTCTGAGTGAATTGGCGACCAGATTTGAGATTCACCCAACCCAGGTATCGGCATGGAAGCGGGAGTTTTTAGAGCGGGCAGAAAAAGCTTTCGGAGAAGAGCCGTCAAAAGAGGAGGAATCTGTTGACGTTGACAACCTCTTTAAGCAGATCGGCCAGTTGCAGGTGGAGAACGACTTCTTAAAAAAAGCTTGAAAAAAGCCGGTCTATGAAGGAGCGCATGGCATTGATCGACAACAGTCATCCATTGAGCATTCGACGGCAAGCCCAGATTCTAAGCATTAACCGCAGTCAGTTATATTACCGGCCTGCTGGTGAAAGAGAAGAGAATCTGGCGTTGATGGAAAAAATGGACAAAATTTTCCTATCGGACCCAACTTTGGGCGTGCTGGGTATGCAAGATGAGCTAGCAGAAATGGGCATGAATTACAACGTCAAGCGCATTCGTCGGTTACTTCGGAAAATGGCTATTGAGCCAATTTACCCCAAACGAAACCTGAGTCGATTGGGCAAGGCAAAATATATCCATTCGTATCTGTTGAGAAACCTTGAAATCACCCGCCCCAACCAGGTTTGGGCTTTGGATATCAGCTATATTCCTATGAAGCACGGCTTTATGTACCTGACTGCGGTTATGGATTTGTACAGCCGTTACATTGTCGGTTGGCAACTATCCAACAGCCTGGAAAAAGAAACCCAGACAGAGCTTTTACACGCAACAATATCCCAACATGGCAAGCCGGAAATCATCAATAGCGATCAGGGGGCACAATACACCTGCGAGCATTGGGTTAGCACACTAAATGATCTAAAAATCCGGATCAGTATGGATGGGAAAGGGAGAGCAACCGACAACGCACATATCGAACGGTGGTTCCGCACAATAAAACAAAAATATATCTATCTGAATCCGGAGAAAAATGGCCTTGACCTTTACCAAGGGATAGATCGATTTGTATCACATTACAATGCAAGGAAGCATCAGGGTATTGGCCGCAAGAAACCGATGAACCTTTATTTGAGTGCAGCTTAATTTAAATTAACAATAGCCAATCGCTGGTCTTAAAAATAGGGAGTAGTTCAGTCCGAAATATATAAACTCCATCGCTTGAGCTTCAGCATAGATATGTGCAAGGCGCGCTGTCTTCTTCCTCGTAACAACAGGCTCCATAGAAGGACTTTTTCGCTTTGGTCAGCCCTGTTGCAAAATCTTGCTTCGATTCTCGTACAGTCTGTTACAATCTCTCGGCCGATGTTCGGGGAAGCAGTCCAACAATTCGCTGGTAAAGAGAGGTTTTTCGGGATAGGGTCAACCACAAATACATTATGCCCGTTTTCTAACAGCTTATGCAAGTCCGACAACTCGTGAAGTTCCACTTTTCCCCCTGTGTTTATCAGTCAGATCCCTTTGCGAGCTCTTTAAACGGCTTGTGGTCGTTACCCGGAAGTGCGATCAGTACTCCCTGTACGGCAGTTGTTCTAGGATGACTTTCAATGAAAAACCTGATCACTAAACAGATGTGGGACCGTATTGAAAGGATCAGGCATTTTCATGCGGAGAATGTGAAATCCAGACCCGTACTCGGTAACACGATGAAATCGTGGGTTCAACATCCGCTCAAAAAAACTGTCAATATTCCTGCTGCATTTATCGGTTACCGTCACCAGATTAAAACATTCGGTGTGGTAAGATATCAAAAAGTAAAAAGCCCAACTTCAAAGAAGCTCGGCTTTTTTGCTTTTGATAACATACTAGACTATTAAGCACAATGTACAAGGTTAAAAACCTATTCCAAAGAAGCAGCGACTTGTATTATATCAGCCAACCCTAGGAAACCACAAAGCCTTCAAAACATAATGCATCAAACTTCCAGATTGTTTTGCTGATTCAATAGAACAAATCATAGGGATAGTTCTATACTATTATTATCCCGCATGAATTGGCTGATTCAATCTAATTAGATAGGTTTGCGATGTTACAAATTTTGCAGATAGTCATGACGATACATTCAAAATATGTATTACAACCTCATTTTTATTAAAAATAAGCGAACCTTTTAATCAATTTTACTATGAAGACAGCTCGACTTCCGGCGGCATTTTTTGTCTTAGCTTCTGTAACTGTAAGTCAAATTAGTTATGCCCAAGTAAAAATTGGGCTAAATCCGACCGTGATCACCCCCGGCGCAAATTTAGATGTCGAAGGCGTAAGCAATAGACACATGGTCGTCATGCAGAGTGGCCGTGTGGGCATAGGTACCACAGCACCGGGCTACACTACTACTATACGTGCTATCGCGGCTGAAAACCATGCCCTAGCCAATGGAGTTATTTTACGCCTGGATCCTGCTGGCGGGCCGGATATTGAAGAGAATGCCTCTATCCTATTAAATGCGCGCGCCGCATGGGGTTATGAGATCGGCTCGCCACGCAAGCGCACCTATATAAGGGGGAATGAAGGCACCGATATCTGTTTACAAGTAAAAGACAACAGCAGTGCATTGCTTGCTAATGCATTCGTGCTGTCAGGCGGGGGAGCCAGTGGAACTGGCGCTGGCTATGTGGGCCTTAACACATCCTTACCGGAGGCCCGACTGGATGTGCGTGGGGGAAGTGCGAAATTTCTTGCCAGTGTCAATCCTCAAACAGGCGCTACTTGGAATGGAACTTCCAACAGTAACGGCACCCAGATAGTGACCGATATTGCGACAGGTGATGCCTATGTCGGTATACAACGTTCGGGAAGAGGCGCCTGTCTGTTGCTAACCAAAACTGCCAGCGCTAACAGCGGTGATGCTTTCTTGCAATTCACTGTGAACAACGCAGGTGTAGGTTCAATTACCTACGATGGCACCGGTGTCTCCTTCAACCAAAATTCCGACCAACGACTAAAAGAGAACATTCGTGCAACGAAATTCGGACTCGAAACACTAAATAAAGTTAAAGTGTACGACTACAACTTTAAGTCAGATACCAAAAAGGCTCTATCGACAGGAGTTCTGGCCCAGGAGCTGCACAAGGTTTATCCGCAAGCCGTTAAGGTCGGTGGGGACAGTACTCAGACCAATCCATGGCAAGTAGATTACAGCAAGCTGGTTCCAATGCTGGTACAATCCATACAAGATTTGAACCAAGCAATGCTGGAGCAAAGGGAAGAGTTTAACAAAAAAAGTGGCATTGCTGGAGAACGATAAAAAAGAGTTGACTGCTCAATTGAACGAACGGGTGAATAGAATTGAAAATTTGCTAAATAACGACAAAAATACAGGCAAGCTACTTTCTGAAAGCAAATAAAGAGTTTAGCAGAAAGGGGGAAGGCAAGGCGCTTACCGGGTAATTTGAAAGAAAACTAGTCCAGGTGAAAATGCAGCACGGATTGAATAACGTTAAAGAGATGAGGCTCTTCTAACGGCGACACTGGCTACCGATGTCACCACTTAATTTCAGGAAAATCTCTGAATTCAAGATCAGTAATCTCACAACGCTGTTCCAGCGCCGATTTCTGACAAGAAGCAACAAAGGCTTTAAATTTTGACGATTGTGAGTTAAAATACTCAACGAGCATTTGCGGGATTTTCCTGAATCTGGTTTTCCCGGCTTTTTCAAAAGTATAATCTATGTGGAGCGCCTGATAAATCAGAAAAGCATACTCTGTGGTTACGGGGATGCCACGGTCAACGAAGTTGCTGATTTCGGCCGCTCCCTTGGGATCATAATCGTCTAGGCCTTTTTCCACGACGTGTTCCAATAAATAGATGTTTGCTTGCTGCATCTTATTAGTCTGATATACCCTGCATGGTGCCGCAGCACTGCAACAAAAATTAACACGTCAGTCCAGACAAGCTGAAAACTGTAGTAATGAAGGGTATAATCTTCTCCCGGAATGTGAATCTGTTCTGTAAGCCTGCTGCCTGAATAGGCCTTCCTGATTTCATAGGCAAAGTTCATGAGCAATTTAAACTGGGCATTTTGCCATTTACTGCCCTGGTCGAGCGCTTCGGCAATCTGATGAACTGTCTTGTAAAGACATTTAAGATCCGTGTAGTCACCGAATATGGATATGCCAGTGCCGTTCTTGGTCGGGTGAGCTTGCAGCATTTGTATTGTAGAAGTTTCAGCGGATACGATGGAATTGAAAAGTAGCTCTATTGATCCAGATAGGCAAATCCTTCTATCATAATTTTACTCCGGAGAAGTCGTGCAATGGTTTAGGAGTACTATTAGTTCCTCAAGAAAAGCGCGTGTCTGTCTCTGAGGCCGGATACCGGTTGGAATATACCAATTTAAGCACTTTGGAAGGTTGTTTGAACGATACTTCGGATCAAAGCCCAAGAAGTGGAGCACCAATTGTATTGTCTGAAATAAACCGACTAGGGACCTGGGATCTCCCGGCAAGTGGTTCGGACTGTATCCAAGATTCGCCAGAAAAACACCTCACCTTAACGCGCTAAAAATTGAATAGACAATGGTTCGAGTCGGATTGCCGTCTTGCGCAAGCCTATTTTCTAAGTAAGCAAAGTATTGTGTTCTTGGGCATTGGATCAATTGAATGGATAATAATTCCCTGTGATCTTCCGCATCCCGCGCTTATCTTTTATTCCAGATCCACTGCCATGCCGAGCGCTTCCAATCTCGGATGAGCTCTCCACCCTGACAGCGCCAAAACCGCTTTGAGTAATGCCGATAGAATTCAGCGGCCTGCTCTTTGCTCTTCTTACACTGAAGAAAGTAAATCTCCACGTATTTCTGCTGGGGAGGAACATCACATCCGCGCCCGGAATTTTTACGCCCGGGATTCATGCTTTTCCGGTCAAGATCGGGATTTTAGCTTTTTGGATCATCGCTTCAATATCGTCCCGGTCGTAGTAAATTACCCCGCCCAATCTAACAAATGCAAGCTGACGATTAGCCCTAAGGGCTAACAACTTGCCCGTGGAAAGGTTTAGCAGCTTTCTAACCTCGGACGATTTCAGCCATTTCTTCCCAGGCTTGTCAATCGGAATCGCTCTGACTTTTCTGATTTCTGCTAATAGCTCATCCCTGACATCTCTCAGGTCAGAAAGCGTCACTAATTGATCTGGCGAAAGGCCGCCTTTGGCCCATTCTGTCCCCCTCATCCCTTCCATCTCTCTACTGTTTTATTTTTCCGAAGAACCCAAAGCTAAAAGCAGCCACGGGGAATTCCTAGACATACTTGAATTCCAGGCAGGTAAAACCAGTGCTATATATTTAGCGGGAACGCTATGCGGATGTCTTGACAATCGCATTTATTCTCTCTTCAAACGCAGATTCTGCTAATTCCAGCAAATGGGACACACGCGAGAAAACCACATCCAGATCTTCTTTGTCAAGCTCGTAATGAAAGTTGTACCTGGCTTCCAGATAGGCATCTTCCAAAAGTTGTATGAGCCGTTCTTCCTCCGGGGAACCGCCAGGGAAGATCTCATTCAACTGGGGCGCGACCCGGTGGTTGAAGTTTTTAAGCAACCGGATCGAATGGGTACGCTTTTCATTGCCCAGCAGTGAGATTACCATACTGCGGTATGTAATTTCCACGGTCTGCTGAAGCATAAACATTGATAGCGCATATTCCCTTGTCTCTTCGTAGCAGCAGGCGCCGTGAAAAAAATTCCTCGCTTTGGACATGCCTGCGAAAAAGTCTTGCCTGGACTTCGCTATCAATTCGGTTAGCTTTTCTGGCGCAATTTTGGGTATGGCGGTGCCCTTTTTCTGATAAACCAGGTTTTCTGCCGTGCACACCAGCGAAAAATAGATATGCCCGCTTTCAAGGCAGTGACGCAAGTCGGCCATCTTTCGGATGGTGCAGCAGATTTTATCTTCACCCGCGGTGATCACCTCAATAATGGGCTCCAGCTCTTTAAAAGGCTTATGATTGTTGTCTGGCAGCACTATCAACAGATCCCGGTATGGTGTTTGCTCTGCCGCTGACAAGACAGCAGAATGTCGTATCTCGAATAGCAGTTCTGGCTGAAGTGCCGATTTCAGCAATTCGGTTATCGCCCGGCTCGCGGCAGACCATGCAGCAGTATGGACCGAGGATAAATTCCGCTCGCCTTGTGAGTGCACAAGATAAATCGCTTCCAAAAGTGTTTCTAATAGTTCATACTGAACAACCTCTACGCATTCCCCGGTTGCTTCGCATATACTGACCCTTCCTAACCCATATTCTATCCAGTCCTCTAATATCCGCTGCCAGTCGTCATAGTCGTAACTGTCGAAAACACGCTTTATCGCCAGGATCGGCCGCTCGGCTTCCGCGAACGTTAACCTGCGGATCGCCCCGCCGTACTGTTCGTTTAGAGCCCCTATGTCCCTAAGGTATTGACGATCTGCCGCAATTCGCTCCGGACTGAACGCAGGGAAGCTACCGGTGGGAAAAACTTCATTCTGCTCGCGCGCTACTTCAAGCATGAGCTTGCTCGCCTTGATTATGCTACTTAATTGCCTTCCAAGGTACAGGACTGCGGAGGGGTCGCCCTGAAATGAAAATGGTTGATCAGTGGTAACAGCTTTTAACAAATACCACAGCTCTGTGCGCATATGATCCAGATCGGATTCGTGAAAAACGTCGACAATTATCTGATGGGCGTCCGCAAGCTTCTGCGCATTGCTAAGCGGACTTTCGTTCGATGCTGAAATAACTGGCTCCATATCCTTGTCTTTTTCAAGCAAAAAACGGAGACGCCGCCCGGGTGGCGAACCATATCCAGTTGTAGTCTACCATTCAGCCGCAGTAAAACACTTGCCGGCGACTGTTGACCTTAGCCAGGATATTTCTTTTATTTGTAACCATGAGCACAGCAACAAAAACTAATCATATTGGTTACAAGATCGGTCGCATTCGCGAACTGCGCGGTCTTAAGCAAGAGTTTGTCGCACATGAACTGAAGGTTAGCCAGCAAACCGTGTCAAAAATTGAGCAGAGTGAGACAGTTGATGAGGAGTTACTCGAGCAGATCGGTAAGATTCTCGGCGTTTCAGCGGAAGGAATTAAGAACTTCAGCGAAGAAGCTGTGTTTAATATTATTGCCAATACTTTTAATAATACCAGTAACGACAACTCAACACTCATCGCCAGCGCGCTAAACTATCAGCCGACTTTCAACACTATCGAGAAAATCGTTGAACTATATGAGCGGCTACTTCAAAGCGAACGTGAGAAAATCGAGCTATTAAAGAATAAATAATAACGAGAGCCACGGTACCGCGGCTTTCGTTATTTGGTAAATACCCTTACTGCCGAGGCTTTCGTCCCCGAGGCTTGCCGGTATATTCTGGTTTTGGTACTTCGTTTTCAATAGCAAGTTCATAACCTTTGGTGGACTGGTCGAAATCAAAAGTCGAGATTTTGAAAATTAGCTTTTGACTTTCAAAATCAACTCCGCCTTTTTTAATATACCGGAAAGCGGAATTACATGGCCACGGCCGCTTTTTTCGAACGAAAAGGTCTGATCCGAATTGGCAGCTGTGATAAGGTATAGGGATTTGATTTTACGCTTCGCCTCCTGACTACCGATTTTAAAATAGGCAGATTCCGGATCAATTCCTAGATCGCGTAATGTGGCAGCGGGAAAAACCAGCTTGCCGGAGTTAGAAATGTAGCCTGTTGGAAGCGGTGCTACTTTAGAGGCCACTTTGGTTTTCAACACGTTTTCCTCCGGGGAAAAGAATTTAATTGCCTTTAACTTCATGAGTGCGATTGATTGTTTGTTGCGAATATATATTACTTTCGCGAAAGCAAGTATTTACTCCCAAAATTGCTTTTCGATTCATCGCATTTCTTAACTCCGTCGTTTGTCACCAGCATACTCCCAAGTGCAACCTTTATTGAGGTCCGCAAATTAGTGGAAAAACCTTGTCTTAAGGGCGAAACTAACACCGATCAATGCAATGATCAGCATAAGCTGATATCTGTCTGTCGGCAATTAAGTATTAGGACGGTTCAGTTATCGCCTTCCATCTTTCCAATAGCCTCAAATTTTTCTTACAATCCCCCGGGTACTCATGAGAGGGAGTTGTAAGAAAAATTTGAGAAATTATCGATGCAACCAGCACCGTTAAACTCTGCACCGTACTACCCGGCATTCAGAAAAATGCCCTCGTGTGTCGAAAAGTCAGTTTTGTTCTTAAAAAGTCAATTATGGGACTCAATAATTTATTTTTGATCTCAAAGCGTCTATTTTCAGTCCAAAACACTTGTTTGGCCTATTTCTGATCAAAAGATGATCAATTTAGACCAAAAAGGATCTTCTATGTCCGCAAAGCCCTAAACTTCCATTAAACACCTGTGTTTCCGTGTCCGGCCAGATGTCCGGTTGTATCACAACCGCGGCCCGGGGGCCGATCTGGCCCGCCTGTTCACTCCGTAGTCGTGGGCGGGAGATTCCCAAAGAGTTGGTCAAACTTTTCCAATTATTTAGATTACCGGATTTTACGGGCTCTATAGTATTTTTTTTATAAAAATTCAGCTTACGTTATTACCATTATAAAAAAATTATTTATAATTGTCCCAAATAAAAATATCCCCCATGAAGATAAAAATTCTACTTATATGTAGCTTTCTAGGGCTGCTTTTTACCACGTCATGTCAAGAGAACGCTTCACTGGCTCCATCACAAAAGTCTAATGCGGTTAATTTAGATAGCGATCCAAATGCCAAATTAGCCTTGACCTTAAAAGAACAAATGGCAGGAGTGCAATCAGAGTTTCATACCTATATGTTGTCTCTGCCGCTAAGTAAAGAATATACAGAAGATCCGATATGGGATCAGACTCGTTCGTTGACAAAGGGGGACACGTCTGTTTTCGAGGTGCCATTTGAGGAAAAGAATTTCAAGCGGAGAACTTTGACAGCCAAGCGGATAAACGGGCGAAACTTGTTCACAATTAAAATAGAAAATTTTGGTCCACCTTATAGTGCGTTACTCCCGTCAGTTCAATATATTCACTTCCCCAGACATTCTGATAGTGCCAGAGGAGGTCGGGTGTTAGCCGGAGGACATAATTGTGGAAGCTGTCATAACTACGCGTGGTGGGACACCTTCGATGAAGTAACCATTATTGGTACAGCGCCCGCAAATAACGACCCATTTGTTCCAGACTATTGGGGTGGGAATCAGTCATACAACAACGGCACTGTCATTTATCCATACAGCACTTACGCCGTTGATCTATTGGACAATCCATGTTTATCAAGTGTTTTCAATCAAATGCGGAAAGGACGATTTGACAATAAAGTTCAGCAAATTCTTACGAATTTCGATCTATCCAGTAGCTTTAAATTTACAATTGATGAAGCTTTTATGGCCGATAAGAATACAAATGCTACCGTCACAGTATCGGCTGCCGGGCCGCTAATCACTCTCAACACGAACGCCCTTGCATATGCATCACAAGAATTTATAGCCAAGGTTATTTATCATGAAGCTTTGCATGTTTTTCTTAACGGACAAACAAATCAGGCCGATCACAATACAATGGCTACAAAATTTGTTGAACCAATGGCGCAGGGTCTAATGTCTTGGTTTTCGCTCAGTCCTACCGACGCCAGGGGTTTGGCTTGGTCTGGTCTCAAAGGCACTCCGGCGTGGAACGCCTTGTCGCCTAGCGAACAGCTATCTTACAAAGGAATTGGGGATAGGTTTAAGAATTTGGATAATGGATATAATCATCAATATGGCCATGCGTGTCCTTAAAATATTAGCACTAATTCTATTTTTATCTGATTTCGCTGTCGCCCAAGACTGGGCGGTGCCAAAATTCTATATTGAAGATGTTAGTAAAGAAGCTGGTAAGGGTATGGACATGTATTCCTTTCTAGAGAAAGACATTGACAAAATAAAGTCAGACAGTTTGGCAACATGGGGAGTTTTCTTTTTTCGAGTGACCAGACAGGGAAAAATAGACAGTTTATTTTATAAAGGGACGCTAAAAAAAGAAGTCGCAGATCTGATCAATAAGAACATCAAATTAACGGAAGGGCACTGGAAAGTATCCAAAACAGCCACTTCGGTTAAAAAACTGTGGTTTGTCTACCCTTATTTTAACATGGGCAACCGAAATTGTCTTGATTTTGATTGCTCGGCGGTGGCTAAGGTACTGCAAGCAAATATTACCGATATGGCGGAAGCTATGGGAACGATGAGCCTGTACACCGAAAGCAAGAATGCTTATTTTATTCGCCCGACGAAAACCGGGTTCGGATATGATCGGGAATGATCTAGCCATAAAAAGCAGCTGACTATAAAGATATTATAACCCGTTGTGCGGTTAACCGCACTATCCATCCGTCGAAAAAATAGCTTTTCTGAGACTTTTCTATGCATACGAAAGTTTACAAATACCAGCGTTTGGTCGTAAAAGTTCATAAAGGTCTACTTCGGATACCGCAAGGAAAATTCTAACCTTTATCCAGAATGCCAGGTCGGCTGATTAACCCCGTTTCATGATCGCTTTACGCTTCCGTGCTAAGAACTGACGAAAGCATTCCATGTTTTTTCACGTCAGCGTATTGTCTTAAAGGTTTATGTTCTAAGTAAATCGGTCTGCGAGCATTCGGCAGAGGTATTCGAAACATGCACTCGTTCGAACTATAATTGAAGCAACGACCTTAGGCGACTGAAACAGTTCTGGGGTGTTTGCTCCTCTTGACTTCCTTTTGCGGTTTTATCACGAATGTGACGGCCAGTGATAAAATGCCGGCGAGCAGCCAGAAAGAGTCCGTCATGGCTACATTGTAATTGCCACTCGCCCAGGTTTTGAAAATCCAGTCTCCTGTGACAATCCCGTTGGTGACCGGCACCAACAGCGACAAGATTCCGCCCGTCAACAGGTAAAACCAGGTCTGGCGGGACTCGGTTTTCAACAGCAAACCAGCGATGCCCAACACCAACCAGGAAACGAAAAACACGGTCCGCACGAGAAAAACATGGTTTTCGACATTAGGTAGCCATAATTCCGCGCTGAACAAAACGGCGACAGCCGGAAAAAGCGCAAGGCAAATGGCCAGGTAGCACATGGTTACCCGGTGGTGGAATCGTTTCTGGCTGTCGGTGTAATTTTTGTTGTTCCGCGCTTCTTTCCAGAGCAGCACGCCGCTGATGATGACCAAACAAGTGAAAATCGCCATCAGGAAAAACATGGTTTTTAGCGCTAGTCCGCCGAATGTGGCGAAATGCAGCCTCCCGATCCCAGATAGAACGGATTGCGCATACGTCCTTTTCCCAGGCAAAAGATCGGAGATTACTTTACCATCACGTAGTCGCGCTGTAATCGAGCCATTGCCTGCGAAAACCATGCGGTTTTCCATCGAAGCCGAAAGTATACCGTCCTGCCGGTCGTAGCGTTTGACCTGAATATATTTTAGATCCAGCTCGGGATTTTGCTTTCTAAATTGGCTGAGCAAATCCGTCATTTTAACTTTCTGATCTGTCACCGGCGACTTTGCGTTGACCTCCATATACCTGTCGGAAACAATGGCTTTCAGCGCTTTTTCCTGGTCTCCGCCGTAAAAAGCGACCACGACCGGCAGCAGCACCAGGAGCGACAGCATATAGTAGGCCCCGGTGATCGCGTACATCAGCTGAAACGGCAGCCCAAGCAGGCCGAATACCGTGTGAGAGCTCGTCCAGAGATTTTTTAAAGATCCTTTCAGTGAAAACCCGTGGAGCCTGGTGAAGATATTCTGCCAGTGAATCATGACGCCCGTGACCACGGCAAATGCAAAGAAAAGCGCCACAAAACCAGCCAGATACCTGCCCAGGATTGGGATCTGGTCAAAGAAATGGAGGCGGTATAGCGTCTCGCCGATCGTCGTCGTTTCCTCCTGGCTGAATTTTCCAGTCGCGGGAGAATAAGTAGTGTAATAATGTTCTTCGGGCTCGCCTTTTTGCACGATCAAATGCCCGTATACCTTCACCAGCGGCATTTCTTCTGACTCGGACACGATTGAAATGTCTTCCGACAAATCAAACCTCGGCTCTTCTGTTTTGAGTTTTAGCAAAACCTGGTCATAATCAACCGGGGTTGCCAGCTTCTGGCGGGCCAGTGGGTTTTCCCACTGATAAAACTCGTCCTTGAAAAGCGTGAATGCACCAGCAAAAAAGATCACATACAAGGCAAAACTGATCACGATCCCGGAAACCGTGTGGGTGCTGAATGTAATGTTGTAAAGCCGGGGAGGAAGACCTTTCAGTTTCATAGCTATTTAAGAAAATACACCAACCAGGCGCAGAAAAGAATGGATACCAGATAAATGCCCCATACAACCCAACCATTTCGAACCAGGAATGCGGTGACCATGAATGCCGTCCAGAGCAAAAAAACCGAGAATGCGCCGGTAATGATGACTTCGATCCGGTAGGGCAGCAGTACGGCCAGGAGCATGTGGATGGAGATCGCCAGGAAATAGCCGCCCAATAATCCGGCGGTGATTTTCAGGGCGCGCTGGCTTTTCGAGGCCAGATACTCTTTTTTAGCGGGCATAGGAAAGCAGGTCCAGAATCAGTAAAAAATGCACAACGGCTGCCAGTCCGTAGAAATACGCCTTTCCGAGCACGCCGAACAGTTGCACTATACACATCGCCAGGGTGCAGGCCGTCAGCGCCAGCAGCAAGCCACCCGCCCAACCGTCAGACCATATATACAAAAGCGTACCGGCGCCGCTCAGCAAGGTGCCGATCAGCTGAATCCAGCGTAAATCAGGCTTGAAAAGAAAGTCCGGGAAATACCTCGAATTGGAATAGTACAGGTACATCCCTGCCAGGATCAAATAAAACTGCGTCATAAAAAATATTTTTCCAAATATTGATTTTATTTATACCAAATACAAATAAGTACATACATTTGTCAAAAATTTACGTCAACCCGCTTATGAGATCAATTTTACTTTTGATTATAATACTGACAACTGCCGGAAGTTCTTTCGGTCAGGTGTATGTCCTCTCCGGCAAAGTGGTAACCGGTGACGGGGAAGTTTTGCCGTTTGTTTCTGTTTCTTTAAAAAATACAAAATACGTTACTACCTCAGAGGCGGACGGTACTTTCAGGATTTCGCATGTTCCCGCGGGTGACTACAAGCTGGCAGTCAGTCATGTCGGTTTCAGGAATTTCGAAAAGGACATTCACATCGGCAGCCGCAATCTGACGGTAGACATTGTTTTGACCAGCGATACCAAAGAGTTGGAAGAGGTTTTGGTCAAAACCGAAAAGCAAACCCGCGTCCAGGAAACCAAGCCGATTACAATCGCCAGTGTGGAGATCAAGAATGTGGTAAGCCAGAACTTGCTGATCACCGATGTGATCGATAGGCTTTCCGGCGTGCGTATCCGGCGGTCGAGCTCGCTGGGCGAACCTTCCGATATCTCGATTAATGGACTCAGGGGCAATGCAGTACGACTGTATATCGATGGCCTGCCGATGGAATTCATCTATCCTAATTTCGACATTTCTACTTTGCCGATCGGCAACCTGAAACGCATAGACGTGTACAAAGGCGTACTTCCGGTGGACGTTGGGACGGATGCGCTGGGCGGCGGGATTAACCTGGTGACCGAGCAGAAATCGTATAACTCGCTACGGGCGTCGTACAATGTCGGGTCTTACAACACGCACCTGGGCGATTTTACCCTGGGGCTGGCCAACAAAAACAATTATTTCCTGAATGTAACCAGCGCGGTTAATTATTCGGATAACAGCTACGGCATGGACGCGCCAATTTTTGAAAACGGTAATAAAATCGCCCACGTCAAGCGCTTCCACGATCAGTACAAGATCTTTTTCGGCGGTGTGACGGTGGGCACCCACAGCAAGGCCTGGACGGATGAGCTGAAATTGTCCGTGAATGTTTCCGGCGGCAGCAAGCAGCTGCAAAATGGCGCGCGGGTGAGCTCCACCGCATTCGGTGAGGTGAATTATAAAGCTGAGAACCTAACGGCGCTTTTGAGCTACCAAAAATCATTCTGGAAGGAACGTGCGGTATTTTCGACGGCTGCCAATTACAGCAGCCAGACATTGAATTATGTCGATACGACCAAGAATGTGTACAGTTGGAGTGGCAAAATCATCGGCAGAAAGCAGAACGCAGGCGAGTATTACGAGGCAAACACCGATACCTACATTCACGGCTGGATCAACCGCACCAGCCTGACATTCAAGCTCGGTCCGAACCACCGGTTGTTGTTTTCGAATTTATATGCCAAACAAAAATTGACGGGCGTCGACAATCTGGAAGAAGATCCGGCCGGAGATTACCTGCGCATTCCGCAATATCTCACCAAAAATGTCGCTGGCGCCCAGTACGAGGGTGTTTTCTGGAATAAGCTCAACTTTTCGGCCGCATTAAAAAGGTTCGACTACATCCTTGATGGCGCAGAGAATAACACATTCGAGTTGATCAAAAAGAAGGGCGGCATGTGGGGCTACAATGCAGCTCTCAAATACGACATCTCCGAAGGCGTTTTCGCCCGGGCTTCATTTGAAAAAGGGTACCTCGTTCCGCTGTTTGCGCAATTTGTAGGTAATGGCGCCGACATTGTCAGGAATACCGATCTGCTGCTGGAAAGCAGCGATAACCTGAATTTGGGCGTCGCCTTCACCCGCACATTGAGCAGCCATTTCGATCTTTCCTCCATTATCAACGGCTTCTACCGCAAGCAGCACGACATTATTTTCATCGGAAATGGCGTCATCAAACGATATGATAATGCCGATGCGGTGCGGACACTGGGCGTAGAAGGCGACGTGGCGCTGACATTCAGGAAGGCGTTCAGCCTGAAAACCAATGTGACTTTCCTGCGGAAGACCTTTACTAAAATGAAGCTGGCCGAAAGCCAGTTCCTGCTCGGTACCGCTTTTCCGAACAATCCGAATTTCTACGGTAATTCGGAGCTGTCGTGGCAGAAAGGGAACCTGCTGAAAACCAGCGACCGTTTCCGCGCCTACCTTTTTTATAACTACATCGCGCCTTTCAACCACATTACGGTGGGAAAAGGGAACAGCATTGAAAATACGCCCGAGGCCTACGTTCCAGTGCAGCACAGGCTGGACGCGGGTTTCTCCTACAAATTCCCTCAAAACCGGCTCACGGCTTCGCTGAATGTGATCAATGTTTTCAATGCAAAACTTTTTGACAACTACCTGGTGCCCAGGGCAGGGACAAATTTCAACGTGAAACTGATCTACGAGATTTCGAACTTTTAACGCCGGCTAAGGCCAAAGCATCTTTTATTTTAAACTAACAAAAAATGAGAAAAACTCATCTGCTATTATCTGTTCTGCTGGCAGCCACTTTGCTCTCTTGCAGTGATGACGATCCCAAACAAGAGCCTGAACCGCAGTCGCTCTATCAGGAAGAAGGATTTTTATTGTCCAGCATTTCGCAATCTACTGCCGGGTACAGTTACTACGCGGGATTTTTCGCCCAGCAGCCTTCCGGTGAGGTGGACCTTACTAAAAACACCGCTTACAGCTCCTTGCTAACCCGGGCATCTTACAAAAATTATCTATACAGTTTCGCGCTGGATGGCAATAAAAAAATGTCTAAACAGGCGATCCTGAAATCGTCGGGCGCGGTGGTGGAAGTGGCCAGCATTCCGCTTTTGGAGTATTTGCAAGCAGTGAAAATCATCAACGATAACCTAGGCGTTTACTCTACATCGGGAAACCGCTCACTGTTCCTGTTCAACCCGACGACCATGGAAAGCCTTGGACAGATCGATATGTCGAAGGCTAAGAATTTTCCTGAAAATGAGTCGAATACCTACGCACACCTGTCCTACCGGCCCAATGATAATAAGCTTTTCGCCACGCTTTACACGAATAGCAGCAAGACAGGCCAGTTCTACGATGCACAGGATATTTATGTGGAAGTGGTAGATTTGACTACTAAAAAGTGGGAGAAAACCACGGTTTTCAAACAGGCCACTTACCCGGTGACACGCGGTCTGGAAAATAGCATTGTGGACGAAAACGGCAAGGTTTACATTGTCACCCAGGGACAATATGGATTGGATGGGCAACTGGGACCTAACGCTGCCAAGCGCTCCAGGCCACAAATTTTAAAAATTCCGGCCGGTAAAACCGATTTCGACTCGACTTACGCGTTCAACCCGATCAATGCCGTGGGGCAGCAAAATTCTTTGTTCCAACTGCTGCTGGGGGCGATATATGACGCGAACGGAGTAGCTTATGCCTGTATTTCTGCCGCCGCCTACCCACCGCGTTTGCTGGAACTGATCGGTAAACTGGCCGCGAATTCGATTACCGCGGCGGAATATCAGGAGCTTTCGGACCTGGCATTTTACAGTCCGGTACAGCGCTGGGCCAAGCTGGACCTGAACGCGCAAACTGCTACAGTCATCGCCGATCTGCCGCTCACGGCTGGTTATGGTTACCCCAACACCCACAAATACGACGGAAAATTCTTTCTGCCGGTTTATAACCCGTCGCTGAACCAGAATGGTTACTACGAGTACGATCCTGCAACAGGCAAGTCCGAAAAAATCGTGAATGTGACCGCCGGAGGGCTGGTCACGGACCTCCTCAAGATCAGCAAGTAACTCCTATTTCAACGCTTCAACGAAAAGGCTGGCCTATTTGGTCAGCCTTTTCGTTGATTCATTTCTTGTACTTGGTGTGAAATACTCCCTGTTCGCTGGACAGCGGACGGATGAAATTAAGTTTAATTAGGATGCTTTTGCAATGATCTGGAAAAACAATTCATCGGGAATGTACCCGGTTCCTGGCTAAAGAGAATCAGCCTTTTCTTTTTCCAGCCTAAATTCAATACCAGGATCATGTTTATCTTTTTGTAAATTTTATGCTTATGAGATTGATCATTTTCCTACTACTGGTTTCCATATCGACTGGCTCAAATGCCCAAAGGGGCTTCACAAAAATGGAGCAGGCTATTACGGCCGGCTTCTATCCGAAAGTTCACAGCGTCCTCGTCTCTCAGAATGGCAAAATCATCTACGAACAATATTTCAATGGCTACCGAAGAGATTCCCTGCATGATACCCGCTCTTCTTTTAAGTCCATTACGAGTTTGCTAGTAGGCATCGCGATAGATAAGGGGCTGATCAAGAATGTGGATCAGAAAGTATGTACCTTTTTTCCCCGGGATACAGCATTCAACTTAGACCCACTCAAACGGCAAATGACTATCAGAAACTTACTTGAAATGCGAACGGGATTGGACTGCGAAGAATGGATCGGTACCCGTGACTGTGAATCTGAACTGGAAAAGGCCTCAGACTGGGTTAAATTTCTCGCTTGCGCTTCCTATGAAAAATGCGCCGGGTGCCATGTGGGCTTATACGTCCTGCGCCTCGATGATTCTCAGTGGTATCATCGAGAAAACCAGTGGCATGTCGGTCATGCGTTTTGCTAAGGAATATCTGTTTTCGAAGCTGGACATCACAAATTATAAATGGACGATCGATCCGAGCGGGCATGGTATGACTGCTGGATCTTTTTATATCAGGTCTGCGGATATGCTCAAAGTCGGGCAGATGGTACTTAACAGGGGCGAGTTCCGTGGAAAACGGATTGTCTCCCGCGAGTGGATAAGGGAGTCGACTCACGCGGAAATACTGATTCCCGACGGCTCTTTTGTGAAAAGCAGCCGCTCGACTGCTGCCACGCCACAGCCTGCCTACTATGGCTACCAATGGTACAATGAAGTAATAAAGACAAAAACGGGCAGCTATAATATGGTTTTCGCCTCAGGGAATGGCGGGCAGTACATCATCATTATCGAGCAATTGCAGCTCGTCGCAGTGTTCACGCAAGGTAACTGTGGCAGCCGAGTAGCCAAGCAAACCTTTGATATACTGGCCAGATTTATTTTGCCGTAGCATTGCTAACACCCGTCTCATTTTCCAATGCACTTTGTGAAGTTTAGGGACTTCCCATTTCAGTAGCGTCCTACCCAGTACTTAAACGGGTGCCATTTCTTCGCAAGACCCGGGAACGCCGTTGCGACAATGACCAGATACTGCCGCGACAAGTAAAAGGTCGCTCCCAAGTTTCTGATTTTCCACGTATCTTTTTTGATTAGCTATGAGCCGGAGGCGAATAGCAGGGGTCCAGGGGTTTCCCATGGCCAGCTCCCGCCGGTCGGCGAGCGTCGCTCCGACGCTTTTTGCGACGTACCGGCGATAGCTGGCTGTGGAGGAAACCACCGTGCAGGATCTTTCCTGACCGTTTCTGGCTCAATTTTCCGTTTTAATGATTTTTCTGGATTACTTTTTGACTCTTTGGAGCGCTTTCTGACTCTTAATACCCCTTAAAGACTCCTTTGGAGCGCATTCGATCCTTTCCGTACCGTTTTTGGATCAATTTTTCCTCTGCAAAGGCACTTTGACCAATTTTCGTCGAGAGTCGAATTCGTAGCTCTTTCCAAATACATATTTGCCGCGTTTCGACGGAGAGAGAATGAGATACTCAATGCCACCTGACGTTTCCGTCTCACCTTCTCGGATCAAGGCCACATAGTCCGGTGCATTTTTGTAAGCTGTAACAAAATCCTCGATCCGCTGGTAATCCACATACGTACTCATGTATACGTAGTACAGAATTCCAAGAACAAGTGCCATAACCGAATACGGCAATCCCTTACCTAAGCCGTGGATGAAAGCTTCCAGGATGGAGCCGAATTGTACCGTCTTGACGGAATCCTTGATCTTGCCGCTCAGCTGTTTGTTCTGCTCCAGAACTGCCCGGAGCTGGCTGTCCATGTTTTGAAACTGGGCCTGGTTGTCTAGCAAGATAATTGCCGACCAGTCGTCCATTTCGATTTCGTACCTGGCCAGGTACTCCGCTTTGATCCTGGCCAGGGTTTGTCTATTGATCGGCTGGCTAGACATCGGCAAAGTTGATTTGAAGTTCTCTTTGAAGTCTTAGTCTCGGCCCAATGGTGTAGGTATCCAGCGCCAGGCCTTTGCGGATCCCAGTTAGGATTTCTGCCCCTAGAAATGACTCAGACTCGAAATCTCCAAACCTGCGAAACACGAGCCCTGAGTCCTTGCAGTTTTCCCTTAGCTCCTGGGTCAAATGCGGAAACTTGCGAAAAGTGGCCATGCTTTGCCATACGATGATTTCAAAGTCCGTTTTAATAAGATCAAACATTCTCAGCAAATAGTCGATGGATGGATTGTAAGCACCTCCACCGCCAATCACAATATGAAATGTGATTTCAAAACCGAGCCCTTCTGCAAAATCTTTCAGCGGGATGTCGTATTCAATTAACGCTGGAAGCTGTTCGCTTTCAGGAGCACCGAAATCAAAATAAGCGTCTTCGAAATCTTCCTTTGCGATGCTCTGCAAATAGGCTAGCAAATTGTCACGGATCAAAAGACCTTTCTCGTCTAATAAGCTGGCAACATCGGATTGATCCTGATGGACGAATTTGAGCTGACGTGTACTGGTCTGTGTTGAAGCGTCCACGTCTATAAACAGACACTTGGGATCTTGGTAGTGTTTGAGGGCAAACAGGTACATCAAAATAGATTTGCCTACGCCTCCTTTAGCTTGCACTATAAAATGTAAGTTTTTCATCGGTTAGTATTTTTTAGATGGTTTAACATATGGCTCAGGCTCCGAGCGGGGAAATTTCATAGCCGCTTTCGGTTGAGCCTCAGCTTCGGGCTTTTCACTTTGTTTAACTGGCATTTGCTGCACGCTCCACTTTTTCATTTTAGCGCGGATGTATTTGATGTCATACAGCGATACCGCCTCGGTCGAGAGCTTCTCGTTAATCACGTCCACAAGGAACCTTGCGGACATACTGGACGTAAACAGATCTCGATAAAGCTCAAAAAGCATTCGCTTGCGCTTGGGGTCTTTCCGCTCATGTAGCTTCAAGACCAACTCCTTGGTTATCTCCATAGCGTCAATGTTTAAGCTTGTGATGTTTCCGGAATTCAATCCTGTGATGCCAGTGCCGGAGAACTGCCTCGGAGAAAAACAGTTTTCCTGCCTGGCGAATAAATGGCAGATGTCCCTTGGCGCAATGGTAATAAAGCTTCTATGCAGAAACTGTTTTCAACATCCGCTTTGCCTCATGCACATCGATGAGATGATCGGGGTTGACCGCAGGATCGGAGCGGATGGTTACAGGGGCTACTTCCTGTATGGTCGAAGTTGTTTTGGGATTGTGGCTACACAAATCCCAAGTTTTCTTTTTCATTTTGCCTTGTGCTTGATAAAACATGCTGGCAAAATTCAGAGTCAAGTGTCAGGAATTCCTTCCTGTGATTCGACCGGGAACGAAAAGAAGTTTTTATTTATAGGTCGCGAAGAAGCAATCTTACCTCAGTTAGGTATTTAGTGCGAGCATTTCCTTCTCTACCGTCAAACTGACTTAGCTCTTCTGCCTGAAAGGCCTTTACAAAGGAGCTTTGCTCAAAGTCATGTATCAACCAGGAGTTGAAGGAGGCGGCAATCTGAGGTGCATCTGTCGTCATCCTGATATAGCCTTTTTCCATCAGCACGTAATAAAGCGCCGCGATGTAAAGCCTTCCGCCTTTGGATTGTTTGCAATACCGGTAAGTATCCGTGTCGCCGATTGGCACAATCCACCGCTCCGCCAATAAGACACGCTTCAAGCGGTTAAATTTGAGCAGCCTTTCGGTGTCATCATCGTAGGCAAATTGCTGCTGAAAGCTTTCTGACGTCCGCGTACGTGCTACCCTTTTTGCAGCGGTCTCTGGCTTTGGCATTTGTTGAACCAAAATTTCCAATTCCTTTCTCCATCCTTCCAGATCAAGCAGTTTGTCTGTAACGGCTTCTGAGGATAAGGTTTGAACCCAATTTGAGATTGAAGTGAGAGTTTCATAAATGGCTTTTTCAGACCCGTAGTCCTCCCTTGCCAAAAGGTGTTCAATTAGCTCACGATTATGTCGTAGTATGAATGCCGTGCGACGCTTGACTTGGCGAATTCTATCACGCTTAACACGCCCGAACCACCAGTGCAGCCCGTCAGGCTCGGAAATTTTTTGCTGGTGCGAGTTGATAAAGTCGATGACATCGTTTCTCCTTACTGAAAATGAATACCTGTTATGGTAAAGAATCAGTAGTCTATTCAGGCTGGTCAAATCGTCCTCATAAAAAATACCGGAGAATTCTTCAATTATGAATTTGAAAAACGGATAACGAATGGTGGTATGAAGATTCATGGTCTAGCGATCAAGTAACATCATGCAGCAATTTAATAACTATTGGTTACTTTATGAACCAATAGAAATTGGATGTATCGGACTGGTACAGGACGCGATGATCCGGGTCAAGAACACGCTGTAAAGTCTGCTGACCTGTGTAAAGCTGCACATTTACAAACGGGAAGTGCAGAAGGATCTGGTGGAGCTGCATGAAATGATAGAACGCAATTTCAGGCTCAATCCCAACAGCGGCAAAATTATCCTAACACATTTACTAACGAAATCCCAGCCGGAACGATGGAGATGAGCGTACCGTAATTGCTGGGCATAATTGTCCATAACATTGTTGATAACGCCAACAAGTACATCGACGCCGGCGTCATCGGGGCAAAGATCGAGCGTGCACCCGGTTAGGTCAAATTGATTATTGAGGATTCTGGCCTCGGTCTCCCTGCTCAGTCACTGCAATGGCTGAATGCCTCGGAAGCTTATGTGCTCCCGGCCGCTGGCACAGGTATTGGCCCTATGATTGTCAAGGAACTGGCGCCTTTTGCTGTGAGCAGCCTTCAAGTAATTTTATTAAATCCAGAAACTGCATTTTTTCTTGACCTAGCTATCCACGAATGATATTAGCTCATTTATGGTACAGGCCTTTTTCTTTTGCCTTCTTTTCCAAGTCAAACAGACTGCTTGCACCCAATTTCGAGAAAATCCGGGACTTGAAAGTACTGATTGTATTGGCTTGTACGTTGAGCATCGCCGCGATTTCCTTTACCCACTTTCCTTCCAGCAAAAGGTGCATCACCTGTTTTTCCCTGACTGAAAGCCGAACGCTCGCGAACGGATTAACCGCGCCATGCCTTCCGGAAAATACTTCTAACAACTGGCGCTGCACGTCCGCGCTTACGTACCGCTTACCGTTCAGCACCGTCGCTACCCCCCTTGCAGCTTCTTGTGGATCAACGGATTTTTCTAGGTAACCGTCTGCCCCGGCAACAATATAATGTATAGCCATCTGCTCTTCATCGGAGGCCGAACAAATCAAGATCCGCGCGTCATTACGTGCTGCCCTGATCTGTTTAACCATATTTGTACCCGTACCGCCGGGGATATCGATATCAAGAATGATCAGCGCAATATCCGGGTTTGAAAAATGCCGTTCGGCATTATAATAGTTATCCTCCTCAATGAATTCAATTTCACTATACAAATCTTGCAGCATAAATTTCATGCTGTTCCGGATCATAAAATGATCGTCAACAATTAACACTTTCATTGGCTTTGTGAATGGGTCAAAGGATCGCACTAGTTAATCAATGATGCGGCTCGTTCCAAGCCTGGTGGAAATTACGACCGTAAAGTACAAGCGATTACTGGCTACACCCGCTCGCTGTCGATTTGCATTTTTGCCTTCAGCTGCGGTATTGAGGCGACTCTAAGCTTTTCAAAGATAATCCTTTTGTAGTTGCTCACCGAGTTGGGATTGATACCGACAGTCTGGGCGATTTCATTTCTTGACCTTGACGAGACCAATAATCTGGCAATCAATTTTTCTTTGACAGTAAGCCGGATCGTTTCAGAACTACTGGTCAACTGGGATAGCAAAAGTTGTTCTATATCACTGCTAACATACTTGCTTTGCGGGTTGGATGCCAAAGCAATCACCGCGCTTTGCAGTTCCACGGCGGAAGCTTTGCTGGATACGAATGCGTTTGCACCAAGCCGGATATAAAAATGGATGTCCAGTAGTTCCTCGCCCAAATCTACCAGGATACTCAGGTCAGGAAAATCCTCTCTGATGCGCTTGATCAAATAGACGGTCTTACTATCCTGGGTAGATACCGCATCCAGGATCATTATTTCAAAATTGTGCTGGCGAATAATAAGATCGGCTTGTTGAAGGGAGTTTGCATCGAAGAAAATTGCCAGCGGAAACCTGGCAGCTATCGTTGACCGCACTCCCAAAGAAAAAACAGGGTTGTCGGAAATCATCAGAATATTCATTTCAATAAAATGGGTCGTAAGTAGGGTTATTTAT